>JBBING010000006.1:0-62807 GCA_037444005.1 Chloroflexota bacterium | reverse complement strand
GCGCCGAGCCGCTCGACTGCGCGCTTCAGCCCGCGCGCGAGCCGCGCCGGGTTCAGCAGCGTGCACGCCGTCTCGCGCATGCCGCACCAGAACGTCTCCGAATGCACGGCCGCCTGCACGGCATCGCGGTCCAGATACGCAATGCCTTCGATGCCGAGGCGCTGCGCCGTTTCGACGTCGCGGCGGATGATGTCGTCCTGGAGCGGGCTATTGGAGACGGTGATGAGGCCGTTCGGCTGCAGATCGGCCTCGATACCTTCTTCCGCGCACACGCGTTCGATGCTGCGGACCGACTCCTCGGCGGCGCGATGGAGCGCCTTCGCCTGCTCGGCTCCGACAGCGTCGACGAGGTCGGCGAGGCTGCGGTGGATGAGGGTCATGGCGAAGCCGCCGTTGCGCCCTGACGCGCCGTAACCGACGGCGTTGGCCTCGAGGATGACGACGGTCATCCCCGGGTCGGCCTTCAAGAGGTGATACGCGGTCCACAGGCCCGTGAAGCCGCCGCCGACGATGGCGACGTCGGCGCGGACGTCCCCCTCCAGTGGAGGGTTGGGCTCGTACGGATCGAGGCTGAGCCAGTAGCTGCGAGTCGCGAGGTCTTCGACCACGGCGCAAGTCTCCCTTCCGGTGGCGCAGGGCCAAGTGTACGCGAATCCGGGGCGGGGGCAAGAGGCGAGCCGCCGCTTACCAGCGCACTTCCTCGCGGGCCTCGCGCTCCAGCAGCCAGCGGACGGCGTCCATCAGCGGCAGGCCCTCGTGCAAGAAGCGGTGCATCGCCTCCGTGATGGGCATGTCGACGCCGTGACGGCGGGCCAGCGTCCAGGCGCCGACGGTCGTTTCGACGCCTTCCGCGACCTCGTGCAGGTCGGCGAGCACATCGCCGAGCGCGCGGCCCTGGGCGAGCGCCTCGCCCACGCGCCGGTTACGCGACAGGCGGCTGTAGCAGGTCGCCACCAGGTCGCCCATACCGGCGAGGCCCAGGAATGTGAGGGGGTCGGCGCCGCAGGCCACGCCGAGGCGCGTGATTTCGGCCAGTCCGCGGGTCACGAACGCGGCCTTCGCGTTGTCGCCCTGACGCAAGCCGTCGGCGATGCCCGCCCCCAGCGCGATGACGTTCTTGAGCGCCCCTGCGAGCTCGACGCCGACGACGTCGCGCGAGGTGTACGCGCGGAACGAGGGACTGCTGAAGGCGCGCTGGGCGAAGCGCGCCGCTTTGTCGCTGGAGGAGGCGATGACGGCGGCGCAGGGAAGCCCCGCCGCCACTTCGTCCTTCAAGTTGGGGCCGGAGAGGGCGCAGTACCGCTCGGGCGCCATCGAAGGGACGGCTTCCCGCACCACCTCCGAGATGCGCAGAGCGGTGTTGCGCTCGATGCCCTTGGTCGCGCTCACGAAGACGGCGTCCCGCGGAAGCGCGCGGGCGAGCGGGACCAGGTTCGACCGCACTGTCTGCGCGGGCACGGCGAGCGTCACGAGGTTTGCGCCGTCGAAGGCCTCAACGGGATCGGCCGTCGGCGCCAAACCCGGAGGGAAGGGATGGTCGGGGAGGCGCGGGCTGCGTCCGGAGTGTCTGAGGGCGTCGGCCTCCTCGCGGGTGCGGGCGAGGAGGCGCACCTCGTGTCCGTTCCGGGCGAGCAGCAGGGCCAGCGTGACGCCCCAGCCCGTGGTTCCGATGACGGCGGCGCGCAAGCGTTCAGGCATGGGGGATCAGCGTGGGTCCGCCACGGAAGGGTTCGGCGCTTCGGCGGGCCTGCCGGGCGCCCGGCGTTCGCCGCCCTGTCCGAGCTTCGGCTCGGTGCCCGCGAGCAGCCGCGCGGTGTTGTCCTTATGCAGGACGATGATGGCGGCGCCTCCTCCCGCGGCGAAGGCCGCATGGGCCCACGACGCCAGGCCTGTGGCCGCGAGGGCGACGAAGAGCGCGCCGGCGATGAACGCGATACTGATGGACATCACGGACATGATCCGCGTCGCGCCGAGGATGGCGGCGCCGACGGGGATCAACGGGGCGGCCGCAGCCGGGTGCATCGCCAGCACAGCTCCGGCGTAGGAGGCGACGCCACGCCCTCCCCGGAAACCCACGTAGACAGGCCACACGTGGCCGACGAGCACGGCGCCGCCGGCGACGGCCATCCCCCACGGGTCGTCGGTCAGCCAGCGGGCTAGGAGCACCGGCACGCCGCCTTTGATGGCGTCGAGCGCCATCACCAGCAGACCCCATCGGGCGCCCGCAGTGCGGATGACGTTCGTCGCGCCCATCTTGCCGCTGCCGTACTCCCGGATGTCTTCGCCGAGCACGAGCCGACCGACGATGACGCCGTTCGGAATGGCGCCGATGAGATAGCCGATGGCCGCGAGCGTGGGAAGCTGCCACATGGTTACAACTCCTTCGTCCTCGAAGACTCCTCACGTCCGCGAAACACGAGACGGATAGCCGTCCCGTCGAATCCGAAGGCGCGCCTGATGGTGTGTTCGAGAAAGCGCCGGTAACTGAAGTGGATGGCCGCGGGGTCGTTTACGAAAAACACGAAGGTCGGCGGATCCACTTCGGGCTGCGTCACGTACAACACCTTCGCGCGCTTGCCTCGCACCGAGGGAGGCGGGCGCTCCGCGATGGCGCGCCGGATCGCCTGGTTGAGCGGCCCCGTGTCGACGCGGCGTTTGCGTTCCTCGCGGATGCGCCACGCCTCCGTCAGCAGCTCATGCACGCCGGTTCTCTCGAGGGCGGACACGATGGCGAGGGACGCCCACGGCACGAACCGGAGGCGGGCGCGAACCGCTTCCGCGATGCGCTCGCGGGTGAATCCTTCGATGCCGCGCACCAGGTCCCATTTGTTGCCGACGAGGAGAAGGCCTTTCGCCGCCTCGAGGACGTACCCGACGATATGGGCGTCCTGGGCGGTGATCCCCTCGGTGAGGTCGAAGACGACGAACGCGACATCCGCTCGCTCGATGGCCCGCCGGGAGCGGAGCGCTGCGTGCCGCTCGATGCCCTTGCCCTGCTTGCCGGGCCGGCGCAGTCCGGCGGTGTCGATCAGGATCACCGGCTTGCCTTCGAACAAGAGCGGCGTGTCCACGGCGTCCCGCGTCGTTCCAGGAATTTCGCTCACGATCACCCGCTCCTCGCCGAGGATGGCGTTCACGAGCATCGATTTGCCGACGTTCGGGCGCCCGACGATGGCGATGCGCAGCGCCTCCGTCGCTTCGGGGGGTCGCTCGCCCGCCGGCGGCGGCAGGATGCTGACGACGATGTCGAGCACGTCGGCGACGCCCCGGCCGTGGTGCGCGGAAACGGGGATGGGCTCGCCGAGGCCGAGCTCGTAAAACTGCACCGCGCTCTGCTCCCGCTCGACGTTCTCCACCTTGTTGGCGAGCAGGAGCACGGGGCGGTCCGTGCGCCGGAGGAGCTCGGCCACTTCGAGGTCGGCCGCGGTAAGGCCTTCTTTGGCGTCGACGACGAACAGGATGACGCTCGCCTCGGCGATGGCGGCTTCCACCTGCCGGCGCACCAGGTCCGAGAAGCGCCCTTCGGCCTCGAGGCCGCCCGTGTCGACGAGGCGGAACGCCCGGCCCCGCCACTCGGTCTGCGCGTACACGCGGTCGCGCGTGGTACCGGGGATGTCCTCGACCAGGGCGATGCGGCCGCCGGCGATGCGATTGAACAGCGCCGACTTCCCCACGTTCGGCCGGCCAACGATGGCCACGACCGGCAGGCTCAGGTCGATGGCCTCCGCGGCTTTGCCGGCGGAGGAACGGCGCCGCTTCACCCCTGACGTCGCGCTCATGGCGACAGCGCTACCCCGATGAGCGGAGGATCGATGCTGATGATGGATGTGCCCGCGGGAGGCTGGACGCGCACCTCCAGCAGATGGAGTCCCGCATCGAGCCCGGCGGCGTCGACGAAGACAGGGATGTCCGCGGGCGACAGGGCGTTCAAGGTGTTCACTTCGCCCTGTAGCACCAGACGCACCACAGGCGTCGCCAGAGTGCTGCGCAGCCCGGCGCGCGCGTTCCTCACCTCAGGCACGACCTCGAACGGACGCTCGCCGGTGATGGCCGCGATGGTCACGCGGACGGTGACCTGCGAGGCGCCCTGCACCTGCGCTCCCGGTGGCACACGGAGCCCCACACGCTGGGTAATGACGCCGGCCGTCGCCCCGTCGACGCTCACGTCTTCGGTGGGGATGCCGGCGATAGCGTTGATGCTCTGCAGCACGTCCACGGGCCCGCTGATCCTGACGATGGCGGGATCGGCCGAGACGGACGCGATGCGGAAGCCTTCCGCCGGTGTCCCCCGCACGACCGGCGCCACGACGAACCCCGACGAGAAGATGACCTGGCGCAGCTCGACGTCAACCGTGACGTCGCCGGGCTCGAAGGTGAGCCCCTGGATGTCGCCGCAGCGCAGGTTCTTCCCTTTGAGAATGACGGTCTGCGTGAACGACACCTTGACGCCCGTCGCTAGATTGACCTCGGCGCAGGCCGAACGCAACTGGTTGATGAGCGTCTCCGGACCGCTCGCGCGCACCTCCGTGAGCGCGGGCGCGACATCGCCCACCTCGAAGCCGACGGGCGGTGCCCCCACGAGGTCGACGTCCACCGGGACCGTCCGGCTCGTCACGGGCTCGAGGGTGACCGTGACTTCCCGCGGCGACGGCTCGATGATCTCGACGCGGCGGTTGTCGGTGGTCACGATGACGGGCACGCGTACCTCACGGGCGGTGGCGGACGACAGGTCGACGCGCGCGTGGAAGTCGTCGACCGAGAGCCGGTCGAACACGTTCTCGGGCGCCGAGATGCGGACCGAGACCAGCGTTTCGGACACGGAGGCCACCGCGAGATTGGGGGGTACGTTCACGATCTCGATGGGGATGACGCCGGGGAAGAAATCGGTGCGCGTCGGGTTTTCGGCCTCGCTCACGAAGACCCAGAGGCTCAGCGACAGGATCAGCGCGAGGCCCGCGAGGGTCCAGTTCCGGAGGATGGACTGTGCGGCGCCGACGGTCAGGTAGCGGAGGATCTGCGCGGCCTGACGCCAGCCCGACATCGGCTCGCGGGGCGATCTCGTCGTCATCGTACGCCGTTCCTCGAACCGAGCAGACGCAGCAGCTCGTCGCGCAGGTCGTTCTCGTCGCGGGCGCGGTACACCAGCTTGCCGTCGGCGGCGATGGACACCCGCCCGGTCTCCTCGGACACGACGACGGAGATGGCGTCGGTTCGCTCGGTCACGCCGACAGCCGCGCGATGGCGGGTGCCCAGCTCCTCCGGCAGGCGGTTCTCCGAGAGCGGCAGGGTGCAGGCCGCCGCGGCGATGCGGTCGCCCCGAATGATCGCCGCTCCGTCGTGCAGGGGCGAATTCGGAAAGAAGATGCCCTCCAGGAGCTCGGGTGTAATGGCGGCGTCGACGGTCACGCCGGTGTCCATGTAGTCCTGAAGCCCGGTGTCGCGCTCGAGGACGATGAGCGCTCCGTGCCGTCGGCGGGAGAGATCGAACGCGGCTTTCGCGACGGCGTCGATGGTCTCGGAATAGACGTGCCGTCCCAGCGCGAGGCCCGTCCGGCCGACCCGCTCGAGCGCGCGCCGGATCTCGGGCTGGAAGATGACGACGACCGCGATGAGGATTCCGGCCACGGAATTGCGGACGATGAAGTTCAGGACCTGGAGGTCGAAGGCGCGCGCGAGCACGACGGTGACGAGCAGCAGGATGGCGCCGCCCCGGAGCAGCGTCATCGCCGTGGTGCCGCGGAGGAGCAGCAGCAGCCAGTAGAGCGCGGCGGCGACCAGGAGCACGTCGACCGCGGCTGTGGCGTTGAAGCGGTCGAAGTCGTCGCGGATGGCGTCGAAAAACTCCGGCATGGGCGATCCGCGACCTCCGGGAGTGAACGCTACGGCGCCTCGTCCGCCAGCGTCAGCGCCAGAACGGCCTTCTGTGCGTGGAGGCGGTTCTCCGCTTGGTCGAAGACGACCGATTGCGGACCTTCGATGACGTCGTCCGTCACTTCTTCGTTGCGGTGGGCGGGCAGGTCGTGCATGAAGATGGCGTCGGGCTTTGCGCGAGCCATGAGCTCCGCGTTGACCGTGAAGCCGGCGAAGGCTTCTTTGCGTTCCAGATAGCTGTCTTCCTGTCCCATGCTCGTCCACACGTCGGTGTAGACGACGTCGGCGCCGTCCACGGCCTGCCGCGGGTCGTCCGTCGTATCGATCCGCGCTCCAGTGGCGGCGGCGAGCGACCTGATGTGCCGCATGGCCGGCTCGGCGATTTCGTATCCCTTCGGAGACGCGATCGCCATGCTCATGCCCGCCATGGCCGCGGCCATCGCCAGCGACGTGGCGACGTTGAATCCATCGCCGACGTACGCGAGCCGGACGCCGCGCAGGTCGCCCTTCTTCTCGTAGATGGTGAGCAGGTCGGCGAGCGCCTGACAGGGATGTTCCTGGTCGGACAGCGCGTTGATGACGGGGACGGTGGCGTGGCGAGCGAGCTCGACCACGGTCTCGTGCGCATACGTGCGCGCGGCGATGACATCGACGTACCGGCTCAACACCCGGGCGACGTCGGCGACGGGCTCGCGTTGGCCCAGGCCGACTTCCGCCTGCGACAGGTACAGGGAGTCGCCTCCGAGCTGCCGCATGGCGACTTCGAAGCTGACGCGGGTGCGCAGCGACGGCTTCTCGAAGATGAGCGCGAGGGTGCGTCCAGCCAGGAGCGCGCCCCGTCGGTCGCGCTTCAGCCGCAGCGCCGTGTCGAGGATCAGGCGAAGCTCATCGGGGCTCAGGTCCCCGATGGAGAGGAGGTCGCGGCCGCGCACGGGGGCACTCCTTGAATCCGGCCGAAGTATAGCAAAGCGGCTGCGCAGCCACGTTCACGGTGTCGTCGAGCGCGCGGCGGCGTAGTGCCTCAAAAGTGATGGTTACCCAAGGGGAGGCGATGCCTCAGAACCCCGGTTACCCAACGCGTCGCCGTTCCTCGGGCTGAGCGCGGCCACTCTGGTCGGATGGTCGCGCCATCGCGATCCGGGCGCTCCCATCATCCGAGCGGGAGAGGCCCCGGACACTGGGCGGCCCATCGTGGTGTACGTGACGGGGGCGGTCGCCTCGCCGGGCGTGTACACCCTTCGCGACGGGGACCGCGTCGAGCAGGCCGTCGCGGCCGCCGGCGGCTTCGCCGGGGACGCCGACCCCGAACGGATCAACCTGGCGCGGCGGCTTCGCGACGAAGATCAGGTCACCGTGCCGCGGCTCGGCCAGCCGGCTCCGGCCGTGGACGAGGCGGCTGGCGCGACGGCGCCCCTGGACCTGAATCTGGCGACGGCGGACCAACTCGAGGCGCTGCCTGGCATCGGGGAGGTCTACGCCGCCCGCATCGTCGAGAGCCGGGCGTCCGACGGTCCCTTCGGCAGCCCCGACGATCTCGTGGCGCGCAAGCTCGTGCCGGCGTCGACGCTGGAGCGCATCCGGCCCTACGTCACCGTTGGCTCCGTGGGGCGCTAGGCCATGACGCTGGTCATCGTGGCCTGCGCGTGGCTTGCGGGAGTCGCGTACGCCGCGGCCGGCGGGAACGAAGCGACGCTGCCCGCATCGAGCCTCGCAGCGGGTGCGATGGCTGCGGCCGCGATGGCGCGCTCGCCTCGGCCCGCGGTCGTGGGCGCGGCGTGCGCGGTCCTCTTCTGGGGCGGCGTCTGGCGGTACGAGGCGGCGACGCGGCCCGGCGACGCCGACATCGCGCGGCTGAACGACGGGCGGGCCGTGACCATCCGCGGCGTGGTCATCGACGAGCCGGCGGTGCGGAACGGGGCGCAGCGGTTCCGGGTCGAGGTGACGGACGTGCGGGGCGCCGGGAGCTGGCGGGCGTCGTCCGGCCGCGCGCTGGTGCGCGCGCCGCTGTACCCCCGGTTCGCATACGGCGACGTCGTGGAGGCGACGGGCGAGCTCGAGACGCCACCGGTTCTGGAGGCGTTCGACTACCGCTCGTACCTCCAGCGGCAGGGAGTCGTGTCGGTGATGGACTTCCCCCGCGTGCGGCGGGTGGGCTCCGGGGGCGGCAATCGCGTCGTACGGACATTCGTCCAGGTTCGCGGCGCGCTCGGGCGGGGTATCGAGCGCACGCTGCCGGAGCCCGAGGCTGCGCTCGCCGAAGGTCTCCTGCTCGGGCGCCGCTCCGGCCTGACTGATGGCCTGGCGCAGGCCTTCAACGACACCGGGACGTCGCACCTCATCGCCATCAGCGGATACAACGTCACCCTGGTCGCTGGGCTCGCCATCGGCGCGATGGCGTGGCTCATCGGGCGGCGTCCCGCCGGCATGGCCACGCTCGGCGTGATCGCGGCCTA
Source organism: Chloroflexota bacterium (assembly GCA_037444005.1). GTDB lineage: Bacteria > Chloroflexota > Dehalococcoidia > DSTF01 > JACRBR01 > DATLZC01. The sequence continues at coordinate 54,483 of JBBING010000006.1, read as the reverse complement.
CGCGATGCTCACCGGAGCGTCGCCGTCGGTCGTGCGGGCGGCGATCATGGGCGGACTGTACGTGGCGGCGGGACTGCTGGGGCGTCCGGGGAGCGCCGGCCCCGCCATCGCTGCGGCCGCCGCAGGCATGGCCGGCGCCGAGCCCTCGGTTGTCCACGACCCCTCGTACCAGCTCAGCTTCGCGGCGACGGCGGCGGTGATATGGCTCGCGCCGGCGCTCGAGCGGCTGGCGTGCGCGCGGCTGGGCGGGCCCCTGCGCGGCTCGGATGCGACGCGGCTCTTCGTGATCGAGCCCGCTGCGGTCACCACCGCGGCCACGGTCGCGACGGCGCCGTTGATCGCGCTTCACTTCGATCGGTTCTCGCTGATTTCGATCCCCGCCAACATCCTCGTGTTGCCCCTCTTCCCCATCGCGCTGGGCGCCTCGTTCGTAGCCGCGGTCGGCGGCTTGATTCCGGGCGCTGCGCCCGCGCTCGCCTGGCCCACGTGGACCCCCTTGCGGGCGATGACCCTCGCGGTGGAGACGCTGGCGCGGACCCCCGGAGCGACCGCAGGCGTGTCGGGCTTCGGCGCGTGGCACGCTGGCGTCGCTCTCGCGTTGGTCGCGGCGGCTGCCCGGTGGATCGGGGCCAGGACGCCCTCGGGCGCGGGCGGCGACGGCCCCGGCCTGGCCCCCCTGGTCTGGCGGCTCGCGAGACGGACGTTCGCGCCATCGCCCGCCCCGTGGGCGACCGCGACGCTCGCCTTCGGGGCGCTGGCCGTGGGATGGCCGGCCGTCCGGGCCGACCCGCCGCCGACATTGGTCCTGACAGCGCTGGACGTGGGACAGGGCGACGCCCTCCTCATCGAGACGCCGTCCGGCGCGCAGGCGCTCATCGACGGCGGACCCGACAGCGCCGTCCTCGCGGAGCTGGGGCGCATCCTGGGACCGGGCGACCGGGGCATCGACCTCGTTGCGCTCACGCACCCGCAGGAGGACCACGTCGCAGGGCTCATCGAGACGCTCGACCGCTACGAGGTGAGGACGATCGTCTTCGGGCCAGGAAGCGCCGATACCGGCGCGGCTCGGGCGTGGCGGCGAGCCGTGCGAGCCAAGGGCGCAGACGTTCGCCGGTTGACGGCGCCGTCCAGCATCTCCCTCGACGGAGTACGGCTGGACGTCCTGTGGCCACCGCCCGACATCGAGGGCGACGACCTGAACGCCACGTCGCTGGTCGTCCGCGTTCGGTACGGCGACGTCACGATGCTCCTCACCGGCGACATCCAGGCGGAGACGGAGGCGGCGCTGCTCGCATCCGGCCTCGATCTGCGCGCCGACGTCCTCAAGGTGGCGCATCACGGGAGCCGCACGTCGACGACGCAGCCGTTTCTTGACGCCGTCCGGCCATCCGTCGCGATCATCTCGGTCGGCGAAGGGAATCGCTTCGGGCATCCCGCGCCGGAGGTGGTGGAGCGCCTGGAGGCGTCGGGGGCGCGGGTCTACCGCACCGACGAGGACGGGCGCGTCACCATCGAGACGGACGGCGCGCGCGTATGGGTCCGCTGACGCCGCCGAGGTCAGAGGGGAGGCGCGTGAGGCCAGGCCTCACTTCCACAGGCATCCGGCCCCCGCGGCCCGGGCGGAGTCTTCGAGCGCCACGAAGGCGTCGCGGTGTTGTCCGTCCTCGCGCCACGCCATGCCCAGACCTTCGGCGATGAGCTGCGCGTCGACCGAGACGCCGTCGGCGGTGTATACGTACGCCAGCAATCGGCCGTACCGGTCGCGCGCCCGCGGGCCCGGCTCCAGCAGGACGCCGTCGCGGGTGAGCGTCTCGGTGCGGGCCGCGGCCTCGAAGAAGCAGCGGTCTCCTCGCTCGGGCGTGTCCACGCCGTACAGCCGCACCCGTTCCTCGACGCCGCCCACGATCGCGTCGATAGTGTCGCCGTCCACCACGTCGACTACGTTCGCCCGGGTGAGGGACGACGGGTCCGGGTGGACGAAGGCGGGACGGAATGCGCGGTCCGTGGGCGAGGGCGTCGCCGTCGGGGCGATGGGCGGGTCCGAACTGGGCGCGGTCGGCGTGTCTAGCGGAGGGGGCGGGGGCGTCGCTGTGGGCGACGCAAGCGCCCGTGTGGGAGTCGGCGACGACGGTTCGCCCTCTCCCTGCACGCCAGCGATGATGGCAATGATCAGGGCCGTGGCGAGCGCCGCCAGGATCACCGCGACGTTGTACCGGCGGGGGCGCCGAAAGCGGATCATGGAGTCGTCTCCCAGCGCCCGGCGCGTCCCGCGACCCAGGCGAGCGAAGACGCCAGCGGTCCGAGTTCGCCCGGCCAGCCGACCAGCCAGTCGTCGAGGTCAAGTCGCGCCGGGAAGGTGACGGCGCCCCCGAAGTCGAACCGCGACCGATCGCCCGCCGAAGGGCCGGCGGCCGCGCCCGGCGGGAGCGTACCGGCGGCGCGCTCCCACTCCCACGCGAAGACGCCGTGGCGCGCCTCAGCGGCGAAGACCAGCGCGGCCTCGCCCGGGGGCGGGGGCCCCGCGACCTCGAAGTCCCCCGAATCCATGCGCGCCAGGGCGGGCGCCAGGGCGTCACGCAGGAAGCGCATGAGGGCTTCGCTGGCGCCGAACGCGTCTAGCGCCGCGCGGTCGGAAAGCAGAACCCAGAGCGCGGCGTCGTGCGTCGATTCGGGGGCGTCGGCGCGCACGGCCCCGCCGTCGAGCACGCCCGGCGCGCCCTTCAGCGCTCGCGACGCCTCGAGCAGGGGCGCGGGGTCGCAACCGGGCTTCAACTCCAAGAGGATGACATGGAGGACAGGCACGGCTTGCTCCGCAAGGTCGGCGAGAGGCATCGTAGCACGCGCCGCGCGACGATGTTCGTCACTTCGGCCACGGAGGGGGACGCCGCAGCGGCGGCCGACTTCCTTTGCCGAGCAGGTATCCGCCGCCGGCCGCGAGGAAGAGGCATCCCGTGAGGCCAGCGAGCAGGCCGTAGGTGATGCGCGCGGGGGGACCCCAGCCGCCGCCCGCGTTGGGCAGCGCGCCGGCGTTCGCCGTCTCGCTCGACGGCGGTCGCTCGACGGGCGACTGCGGCGGCGCCGCCGGCGGGGGCGTGTTCGTCGCCGTGGGCGTGCGTGTGGCCGTGAGCGTGGACGTGAGCGTCGGCGTCGCTGTTGCCGTGCTCGTGGCCGTCGCCGTCGGGGTGTGGGTGGATGTGCCGGTCGCGGTGGCGGTCGCCGTGGGCGTGGCTGTCGCTGTCGGCGTCGGCGTGTCGGTAGGCGTGGCCGTGTCCGTAGGCGTCGGCGTGGGCGTGTCCTGTCCGAAGGCGGCGCGCGGCGAGGCCACCAGCGCGGCGCCCGCGAGCGCAGCGGCGGCGAGAATGACAAACCAACGGCGGAACGCGGGAACTCGTGCGAGCCTCACACGGGAATGGTCGCGCGGCGACCGGCTGGAGGGTATCGGGGAGTTCCCCGAGGCGGGTGGTCACGGCGGTCGAGCAGGGGCGCGGAACGGACACGGGTGAGGGGACGACCGAACCATGCCAGGCCTGCGCCCGGAGCTCGTTGCGCCTCAGGCACGCTCGCGTTCTGCCCCTTACGCGGTGTAGTGACGCTGGGCCCGCCGAATGGGAAGCCTCCAACGATCGAGTGAGAGCAGCCTCCTCATGGCATGATCTCCTCAGCGTGTTCGATCGCCGCTTCTGCTGATGGGGCCGAGTAGACAGCCACGAGGATCCCGGGCCTGTCTCCTTCTGGGTACTTTTCGATGACAACTAGGCTTGCCAGGCCAAAGGGAAGACCTGGTACCGGATGCTCAAGAAGCCCGGGGTGGCCTTCCACTGTTACCAGCTCCAATCTGTCTCGTGGCGCGTCCCGGGCCACGGGAACCGGGACAGCGCGAATATAGCCGCGGATGAGCTGGGAGCCGTCGCCTGTAACCTCCTGTGCTTTGTACGCTTCCTCAGTCTCGTTGTTGACCGCTACCACACCTTGCCCAGGACAAGACCATCCGATGCCTATTCGGTCGAAGGCCGGAGACCATAGTTCATGGTTCCGTAGGTTCGCGTCCGCTGGGACCGGCGTGCTGCCCATGTCCCCGCAACTCAATATCCTCGCTTCCTTCGGCAGCTCGCCGTTCGTGAGCGGCAGGACGAGGAAATCGCCGATCTGGCCGGTGAACCTCGGCTTGGCGACGTCTTCCTCGGCGATCCGCTCATACTTTGCGAGGGGCGACTCGCCGCTTTCCACCAGCCGGCTGACGACCATCCAGCCGGCAAGGGATAGGGCGGCCGCTGACAGCGACCCGAAAGCACACGTTTCCACATGGGGAATCACCCCCTTCCTGGTGGATGCTTCCCGGCCCCGGGAGGATGCAACGTCAAGCGGAATAGTCCGCGAGTACTTCGTTCGCCCTCTCTGACCTCCTCTGCTCGGAAATGCAACGGCTCCTGCGGCTCGCCACGTCTATCGGTAGGTTGTGTTCGTCAGGAGAAGGCGTTGGACGGAGGCTGCGGGACTACAGAATGATCTGCACCGGCTCGCCGCGGCCGCCCGAGGCGGCCCGGCGCTCGCGGTTGACCCGCGCACGCTCCTCGAAGCGCGGGAGGCAATCCTCGGCGTCCCAGTTCTGCACTCCGCAGACGTTGCAGGGCGCCTTGTGGCAGTCGGGCGTCGTCTCGCCCCGCAGGGTCTTCAGCCACTCGCCACGCAGGTACGCCTCCGTCACGCCGATGTCGATGTGGGACCAGGGGAACGTCTCCCAGAGGCCGCGCTCGCGGTGGGCGTAAAACGACGGGTCCAACCCCTCGTCGGCCATTGCCCGTTCCCAGCGAGACCAGTCGTAGAACTCGGACCAGGCGTCGAACTTGGCCCCGGCGCGCCACGCCCGTTCGATGACGCGTCCGAAGCGGCGGTCCGCTCGCGAGAGCACGGCCTCGAGCAGGCTGTGCTCGGGCTCCTCGTAGGAGAAGGCGACGCCGATCTTCTTGAGCACCGACGCGAGGCGACGATGCCGCTCGCGCAGCTCCTCGGGCCGCATCTGGACGCCCCACTGGAACGGCGTGTGCGCCTTCGGGATGAAGTTCGACGTCGACACGCGCACACGCGCGCGACCCCCGTGGTATCGCCGGCCGATGTCGCGGACGTTCTTCGCGAGTTCGGCGATACCGTCGATGTCCTCCATGGTCTCGGTGGGCAGCCCGACCATGAAGTACATCTTCACGCTGGTCCAGCCCTGGGCGAAGGCGCGCTCGACGGCGTGGTACAGGTCCTCGTCCTTTACGAGCTTGTTGATGCGGTAACGCAGCCGCTCTGTGCCCGCCTCCGGCGCGAAGGTGATGCTGTGCCGGCCGCGGCTGGCGACCGCCTCGGCGATGCGCACGGAGAAGCTGTCGACCCGCATCGACGGCAGCGAGATGGTGATGCTGTCGCCGAACGCCTCCCGCAGTCCGTCCACGATCTCGACGATCTGCGAATGGTCGGTGGTGCTCAGGGAGACGAGCGACAGCTCGTCGTACCCCGTGTTGCGGAACAGCTCGCGGGCCGCCGAGACGACCTCCTCGGGCGAGCGCTCGAGCCGCGGCCGGTAGATGATGCCGGCCTGGCAGAAGCGGCAGCCCTGCGTGCACCCCCGCTGGATCTCGATGGCCGCGCGGTCGTGGACCGTCTGCAGGAACGGCACGATGGGCCAGGTCAGCGGCTCGGGCAGCCGCTGGACGAACGCCTTCTTCACCTTCGGCGGGATGCCGGGCTCGTTCGGAGCGATCCGCGCGACCGTGCCGTCAGGGTGGTAGGTGACGTCGTAAAACGACGGCACATAGATCCCCCGGAGGCTCGCGAGCCGCCGCAGGAGCTCCCGCTTCGGCCCGCCGCCCTGCCGCTTCCAGTCGGCGATGGTCTCCGCGATCTGCAGGACGAGCTCCTCGCCGTCCCCGAGGGCGAAGGCGTCGATGAAGTCGGCCAGCGCGTCCGGGTTGAGGGCGCCGGAGCCGCCCGCGATCACCAGCGGGTGGCGCTCGTCGCGCTCGGCGCTCCGCACGGGCAGGCCGGCGAGGTCGAGCATGTTCAGGATGTTCGTGTAGGTCCCCTCGTAGCTCAGGCTGAAGCCGATGACGTCGAACTCGGCGAGCGGACGCCGCGATTCGAGGCTGAAGAGCGGGACGCCTTCGGTCCGCAACACCTGCTCGAAGTCGACCCACGGCGCGAAGACGCGCTCGGCGAGGAAGCGTTCGCTCCGGTTGAGGATGTCGTAGAGGATGCCCAGCCCGAGGTTCGACATCCCGATGTCGTAGAGGTCCGGGTACGCGAGGGCGAAGCGGACCTCGGCGGCGTCCCAGTCGCGGACGACGCTGTTCCATTCGCCGCCGGTGTACCGGGCGGGCTTCTGGACACGGGACAAGAGGGCGTCGAGGTTGCGCAGCGAGCTCATCGCGCCTCCGGACAGGGATTTCGGAAGAAAAGGATAACGAAATGCGCGAAAGCTCGGCAACCGCGCCGCGGGGTCGCGCTCGCCTCGTCAGTGGGTCGAACGCAGGCGACGACTAGATGGGCTGCTCTTCGCCCGCGCCGAACCGGAGGCGGTAGGGCAGGCGTGCCCTGGCCTCCTCGCGGGCGCGGCGTTCCCATGTGCGCAAGAGGTCGACCACGGGGTTCCAGTCGCCGGTGGCTCTGGCCTGACGGCAGGCGTCGAAGAGCTCGACATAAAACCGTCGCTGGCTCACATCGCTCAGCCGCCGGACCCAGGCCAGCTCCCGGGGAAGCCCCGGCTCGGACCACAGCGCGCCCGTCACTCGTTTGACTGTCTCGGTGTCCATCTCGTCCATCCCTTCCGCCCCTCCGCGCCACCTCTCGACAACGCTCGGGCGAACGTGTTTTGGTTACAACGCTGTGGCAGGGAGAAACGTTAACGGCGGGCCGCGGCCATCCCCCTGAGAACGCTTCAGGATAGCCTACGACAGGTCCTGTACGTTGTCAATCGGAACGATTGACAGTGTTTATGGAGAACCGCGACGCCACCACCGTGGCCGCCTCTTCGAGCGGGTCCTCCCGGGTCACGTCGATCCACACGATGCGGGGGTCGGACCGGCGGAACCAGTTCCGCTGGTGCCGCGACAGCCGGTGCGTTTCGGTCTTGATCCGGGCGACGGCCTGGTCCAGCGTCAGCTCGCCCCGGAGGTATGCGCACATCTCCTTGTAGCCGATGCTGCGCAGGGCGGGGAGGTCGCACGAATAGCCGCGCGCCAGAAGCGACCGGACCTCGCGCTCGAGGCCGCGCTGGATCATCGCGTCGACCCGCGCGTCGATCCGCCGGTACAGTTCGTCGCGCTCGCACCACAGCCCCAGCACCAGTGAGTCCATCCCGGGGGGCGATTTCGTCGCCCAGGCGCTCAAGGGGCGTCCGGTGACGCGGTACACCTCCAACGCGCGAATGACCCGCCGGACGTTGCGCGGGTCGATTCTGGCGGCGGAGACGGGGTCGACGCGTCGCAGCTCGGCCGCCAGCGTCTCGGGTCCGAGCGCTTCGAGCTCCCGCCGGAGCGCCGGCTGTGGCGGCACCCGGGGAACCCGCCAGCCTTCGATGACCGACCAGACGTACTGTCCCGTGCCGCCCGTCAGCCAGACGATGCCACCGCGGGACCAGATGTCCTCCATCGCCGTCTGTGCGAGGTCGAGAAACATCCCGAGCGTGAACGGCTCGTCGGGGTCGACGATGTCGATGAGGTGATGCGGCACGCGGCGCCGCGTCTCGAGCGAGGGCTTCGCGGTGCCGATGTCCAACCCGCGGTAGACGAGCTGGGGGTCGGCGTTCACGATCTCGCCGCCGAAGCGGAGCGCCAGCCCGACCGCGAGGTCGCTCTTGCCGGTGGCGGTCGGGCCCACGATGGCGACGAGCCGCCGGCCGTCCGTCATCGGGCGCGGGCGCTGGCGATCTCGGCGGCGGTCTCGACGATGCGAGCGAAGACGTCGGGCTTGAGGGACGCGCCGCCGACCAACGCTCCGTCCACCTCCGGCTGCTCCAGGAATTCCGCGACGTTCTCGTCGGTCACCGAGCCGCCGTACTGGATGCGCACCGACGCGGCCTTCTCCGCCCCGTACAGGTACGCCACGTCTTCGCGGATGAGGGCGATGGCTTCGTTCGCTTGCTCGCCCGTCGCGGCGTCGCCGGTCCCGATGGCCCAGACCGGTTCGTAGGCGATGACGAAGTCGTTGGGCAGGTCGACGCCTTCGAGACCCTTCCGCAACTGGCGAATGAGCACCTCGTTGGTGCGTCCCTGGGCGCGCTCCTCGCGGGTCTCGCCGATGCACATGATGACCCGGAGCCCCGCGGCGAGGGCGCCCTTCACGCGCCTGTTCACGGTCTCGTCGGTCTCACCGAAATACTGCCGCCGCTCCGAGTGGCCGATGATCACCCAGTCGACGAGCTCGCGCAGCATGACAGGGCTCAGCTCGCCGGTAAACGCGCCTTTCGCCTCCCAGTGGCAGTTCTGGGCCCCCACGACGATGCCGCTTCCGTCGAGGATCTCCAGCGCCGTCTTGAGGTAGATGGCGGGCGGAAAGACGCCCTTCTGGACGCCGTCGATCGCTTCGATGCGGTCGCGGATGTCGGAGAGGAGGCGGGCCGCTTCCATCCCGGTCGTGGGGTTCATCTTCCAGTTGCCGGCGATGAAGGGTACGCGCGTCACGGCGGTCACGCTCCATATTTGGTGAGGCGGCCTGCGTAGGCCATGGCCAGCGGGAGCGCCTCTTTTGCGGGGAAGACGCCGAGCGCGCCGTGGCGGCACGCCTTCTCGTTGAAGGCGTCGGCTCCGTCCGCGCCCGCGCCCGCGAATCGCTTGACCCACATGAGGAATGGAACGGGGTGCCAGGAATGGCTCGCGAGCACCGACGGCGTCGCGTGGTCGCCCGCGATCATGAGCACGTCGGGCTCGAAGTCCAGCAGGTCGGGGACGCGTTCGTCGAACCGCTCGAGCGCCGCCATCTTGGCTTCGAAGTTGCCGTCTTCCCCGGCGCTGTCGGCGTACTTGTAGTGCACGAAGAAGAAGTCGAACGCGTCGCGATGTTCGTGCAGGGTGGCGACCTCGTCTTCGAAGGTGGAGCCGGTCGCCAGGACCTTCATACCTACGAGCTTCGCCAGGCCCCGGTACATGGGGTAAACGGCGATGGCTGCCGGCCGGAACTTGCACACATCGCCGATGGCCGGCATCGCCGGCCGCTTGGCGAATCCGCGCAGCGTGAGACCATTGCCGTGCTCGAAGCCGGAAAGCCGGGCGCGCGCCTCCTCGACGAAGCGGTTCACCAGCGCCGCCGTACGCTCGGATGCGGGGTCGCGGCCCTGCGCGGGTAATGGCGGAACTCCTTCTCGCTGCGGGTCCGTGTCGGGGATGCTGTCGCCCAGCCCCTCGCCCCGCAGCACCAGCAGAAACCGGTGTTCTCGCACCGGCTGGACGAACAGCTCGACGCCCGGCAGGCGGATGTCGCGGAGCAGGTCGCAGCGGCGGGCGGTCTCGTCCGTCGGCAGGCGGCCGGCGCGCCGGTCGACGATGCGGCCTTCCGCGTCCAATGTGCAGAAGTTGCCACGGGCCGCCACATCCTCGGGGCCGAGGTCGAAGTCGACGCCCAGCGCCTCGAGAACGCCCCGGCCCACCGTGTACACGAGGGGATCGAAGCCGAACAACGCCAGATGCCCGGGCCCCGAGCCGGGGGTGACGCCGTATCCGACGGGGATGGTGAGCCCGCAGAGCGACTGTTTGGCGAGCAGGTCGAGGTGGGGGATGTTCGCGGCCTCAAGCTCCGAGCGGCCCGTGTCGGGATGCGGCATGCCGCCGAGGCCGTCGACGACGCAGAGGACGATCTTCGTGTCGTTCGGGACTGCCAGTTCCCGCAGGAGCGCGAGGTCCACGGCGGCATTGTACGTGACCGGGCACGCGACGGGAACGGCGCGGATGCCGACGGTGGCGGCCGATGGTACACTCGAAGCGGTCTCGTCGGGGCGGGAGGTCGCGATGCGCATCGCTGTCGGCTCGGACCACGCAGGATTCCGGCTCAAAGAGTTCGTGAAGCAGTATCTCCGCGAGCGCGGCCACGAGGTCGACGACTTCGGGACCGACAGCGAAGCGTCGGTGGACTACCCGGACTACGCGCGGCCCGTGGCCGAAAGCGTCGCCGCCGGGCGTCACGACGTAGGGGTCCTGGTGTGCAGCAACGGAGTCGGGATGAGCATCACGGCGAACAAGGTCGCCGGCGTGCGCGCGGCGCTCTGCCACGACACCTTCGACGCCCGCCGGGCGCGCGAGCACAACGACGCCAACGTCATCTGTCTGGGCGGCTGGTGCATCGGTCAGGGCGTCGCCGCCGAGATCCTCGACGCATACTTCGGCGCCACGTTCCAGGGCGGCCGGCATGCCCGGCGGGTCGCCAAAATCAGCGCGATGGACGAAGAACGGGCTCGGGCCACGCCCCCGGCAGGAAAAGCGGCCCCGGCTTCATGACCGTTCCCTCCGTCTCGTCCTCGGCCGATCTCGAAGCGCGGGTCGACGCCCTCGTCGACCGTTACCGGCCGTCCATCCGGCGCGCGATGGGCGCGTTCCTCGAGGAAAAGCCCCTTCGGCACTACGCCTTCATGCGCTATCACCTCGGGTGGGAGGATGCGCGCGGGAATCGTGTCGACGGGCGCACGGGGAAGCTCCTGCGCCCCGTCCTCTGTCTCGTGAGCTGCGAGGCGGTCGGCGGGGATGTCGCGAAGGCGCTGCCCGCGGCCGCGTCCCTCGAATTCCTGCATAACTTCACCCTCGTACATGACGACATCGAAGACGCGAGTCCCAAGCGGCACGGGCGGGATACGGTGTGGAGCCTCTGGGGACAGGCGCTCGCCATCAACGTCGGCGACGGTCTCCACGCGCTCGCCCATCGCGCCATGCTAGCCCTCGCCGACGCCGGCGTTTCGCCAGATCGTACGTTGCGGGCCGTGGCCGAGCTCGACGAGGCGTCGCTCCGGCTGTGCGAGGGGCAGTTCTACGACCTCACGTTCGAGGAGCGCGATCTCGTCTCCTGCGACGAGTACCTCGCGATGATCGAGGGGAAGACGGCGGCGCTTATGGCCGCGTCGATGGCCATCGGGGCGCTGATCGGCGAAGCGGACGAAGCGGTCGTGCGCTCGTTCCGGGAGGCGGGGAGGCGGCTGGGGCTCGCGTTCCAGATCCGCGACGACGTGCTGGGCGTCTGGGGTGACCCCGCCGACACGGGGAAGGTCACGGGCGAGGACATCTGGTCGCGCAAGAAGACGTACCCCGTCGTCTACGCGATGGAGCACGCCGCTGACGAGGACAGGGCGCGCCTGAAGGCGCTGTACGGGGCGCCGCGCTTCAAGCAGGAGGCGTTCGATGAAGTGAGCGCCATCCTCGAGCGGTCCGGCGCCCGCGTGGCCAGCGACGAAGCGGCCCTCCGGCACGCCGAAGCCGCCCTGGCGGCGATCGAGGGGCTCGACTTGCGTCCGGAAGCGCGTGAGGGGCTCGCGACGCTGGCGATGTACTTCGCCCGGCGGAGCCGCTGACCGCGTCGCGCCACACCATACGCTCATTGGTCGAGGAGGGATCCATGCGCAAGAAGACGGTGCGGGATGTCGACGTGGCTGGCAAGCGTGTCCTCGTCCGGGTCGATTTCAACGTGCCTCTGGACAAGACGACGCGCGCCGTGCTCGACGACACACGGATCCGGGCGGCGCTTCCGACCATCCAGTACCTGCGCGAGCGGAACGCGCGGGTGATCGTGTGCTCCCATCTCGGCCGGCCAGACGGGCAGGTGAAGGAAGAGCTGCGGCTTGCACCCGTGGCGCAGCGGCTGAGTGAGCTGTTGGGCGCGCCCGTGAAGACGGCGCCCGATTGCGTGGGGCCCGACGTCGAAGCCGCCGTCGCCGCGCTGGCGCCGGGCGAGGTCTTGCTGCTGGAGAACCTGCGCTTCCACCCCGAGGAAGAGGCCAACGACCCCGAGTTCGCGCGGAAGCTGGCGGCCCTCGCTGACGTGTTCGTGAACGACGCCTTCGGCGCCGCCCATCGCGCTCACGCGTCCACCGCGGGCGTCGCCGCCTACCTGCCGGCGGTCGCGGGCTTCTTGATGGAGAAGGAGATCGACTATCTCGACCGGGTGGTGACGCATCCCGAGCGCCCGGTGGCCGCCATCATCGGCGGCGCCAAGATCAGCTCCAAAATCGGCGTGCTGCGCCACTTGCTGTCGAAGGTCGACGTCATCCTCATCGGTGGGGGGATGGCGAGCACGTTCCTGAAGGCGCAGGGACTCGAGGTCGGCGACTCGCTGGTCGAGGACGACCAGCTCGATACCGCCCGCCAGATCGTCTCGGAGGCCGCGGAGCGCGGTGTCCGCCTCCTGTTGCCGGTGGACGTCGTCGTCGCGGACGCCTTCGACGCGGGCGCGAACCATCGGGTGGTTTCGGTCAACGACGTCGAGCCGGGATGGCGCATCATGGACATCGGCCCCGAGACGGTGCGCGGCTACGCGGAAGTGCTGCAGGGGATGCGGACCATCGTCTGGAACGGCCCTATGGGCGTGGCCGAGTGGGAGGCGTTCGCCGGGGGATCGCTCGGCATCGCGCGGGCCGTGGCGGAATCAGGGGCGACGACCATCGTGGGCGGCGGAGAGACGGTGGCGCTGGTGGAGCAGAGCGGGCTCGCCGGCCGCTTCTCCCACGTCTCCACCGGCGGCGGCGCGTCGCTCGAGTTCCTCGAAGGACGGGAGTTGCCGGGCGTCGCGGCGCTGCTGGACCGCGAGGCTTGACGCCCGTAGGATCGCGAGGAGACGCACGATGGCGAACCCCGAGCATCTGGCCCTGCTGAACCAGGGTGTCGACGCCCTCAACGCCTTCGTTCGGGAGCACGAAGACGTCGCCATCGATCTCGAGGGCGCGGACCTGTCGGGGCGCGACCTGCGTCGCGTCCGGCTGCAGTCGGCGCGTCTGGCCGGTGCGAGCTTCAGGGGCTGCGATCTGCGAGACGCGAGGTTCAACTCCTCCGACCTCCGAGGCTGCGACCTGCGCGACGCCGATTTGCGGGGCGCCTCCTTCCACCGCGCCGACCTCACGGGAGCGGACCTGCGCGGCGCCAAAATCGACACCGTCGGCGTGGGCGGGCAGCGATTCTGCATCTCCCCGGCGACGTTTCAGGGCGTTCGCTGGAACCGGGAACACCTCGAGCACATGCTCGAGCTGCTGAACCTCAACCCCGACTGGGAGATCCGCTGGGAGATCAGGCCGCGAGGACGCTCGTGACGCGCATCGTCGTCATCGGCGTCGGCAGCACGGTGTTCGGCGTCGAGTTCCTGCGCGATGTGTTCCAGCAGCCGGAGCTCGCAGGCGCCGACCTCTGGCTCGTCGACCTCGACGGCGAGCGGCTCGCAGGCATGGGGCGCCTGGCCGAACGACTGAACGAAGCCTCGGGTCTCGGCATGCGCGTCCGCGCGACGACGGACCGCCGCGAAGCCCTGCCTGGCGCCGACTTCGTCGTGACGTCCGTGGCGGTCGACCGGGAACGCACGTGGAAGCTCGACCACGAGTTGGCGCTCCGCCATGGATTCCCCTCGGTGTTGAGCGAGAACGCGGGCCCGGGCGGGCTCTCGCACACCCTCCGGTCCGTCCCGCTGATGCTCGACATCGCCCGCGATGTCGAGCGGCTGGCCCCGAACGCCCTCCTCTTGAACTACACGAATCCGGAGAACCGCGTTTGCCTCGCCATCCGGCGCTACACGTCCGTGCGAGCCGTCGGGCTGTGCCACGGCGTCGCCAACACGGTTCCCTGGGTGGCATGGGTGCTCGGGATGGACCCGCAGGAGGTCGATCTCCGCGCCGCCGGGGTGAACCACTTCGCGTGGACGATGAGCCTGCGAGACGCGCGGACCGGCGCCGACCTGGAACCAGCCTTCCGCGAGCGGCTGCGGGCGTTGCCGGACGACCAGTGGCCGCTGTGCCGGTTCATCTACGACCGCTTCGGGGTGTTCCCCACGACCGGGGACGATCATGTCGGTGAGTTCTTCCCCTGGGCGGCCGAGATCGTCGGAACGGAGGGCTACGACTTCGAAGGATTTGCCCGGCGGCGCGAGCTGGGATGGGCGAATGTGCTCGCGTGGGGCGCCGGCGAGAAATCGGTCGAGCCGCTGCTGGCCAAGCCGTCGCACGAAGCGCGAGTCAACCTCTCGGCAGGGCGGATCATCGCCGACGTGGTCGCGCGCCGCGACGCCCGGAAGCCCTCGTTCATCGTGCCTAACGACGGTTACATCGACGGCCTCCCGCACGACGCCGTGGTCGAGGTTCCCGGCAGGGTCGCGGACGGGGTTGCACGCGGCGAGCCTGTGGGAGCGCTGCCGGGCCCGATCGAGGCCATGGTGCGCCGGGAGGTCGAGATTCAGATGCTAGCGGTGGACGCCGCGGTCAACGGCTCGCGAGCGCTGGCGTTGGAGGCGTTGCTCCTCGACCCGGTGGTGCACAGCGCCCGGGCGGCCGAGGCCTTTCTGGACGACGTACTCCGGTTGCACGCCCCGTACCTGCCGACCTTCCGTTGAGCGCTCACGCCTCGCCACTCGTCGCGGGGCGGTCGTGGACCGCGGCCCAGACGGCGTCGAAGTAGCGGCGGGTCCACTCGTTCGCCGTCTTGCGGTTCGCGCAGAAGACGATCCGCAGGCGCGGGTGCGACGCGAAGAGCTCCGCGATGGCCTCGGCGGCGAACGATGGGCTCAAGTACGGCGACTTCGCGCGCGAAAGGAAGTCCTCGTAGGGCGCTTCGATGACCAGCGCGTGCCGCTCGAACGAACTGAGCTCCATCAGCTTCTGGTGCAGGAGCGGCAGCACGGTCAAGTCGTGCTGGAAGTTCTCGAAGGTCTTCCGTTCCACCACCGCCAGGACGCGCTCGCCCTCCATGAGCGCGTAGTCACCGGCCGGGAGGCGGCCGCGCTCGGTGACGGCGGCCGGGAAGCGCCACGGGTATTTCTCATCGTGGGCGATGCGGACCACGTACGTGTCCCGGCGCCGAGGATGGGTGAGCCGCACACGTGGCCGCCGCTGGCGCATCGACGACTGGGTCTGCCAGAAGATCTGCTCATATGTCCCCGGCCGGCCGTCGCGGTACGGACGCTTCAGGATCAGGAAGTCGCATCGCTTGTTCCGGGGCCGGTCCAGGACGATGGACAAGCGGACGCCCCGCCGTTGCAGGGCCGTGATCGGCACGCGCTCGATCTCCTCGAGGACGTCGTCCGACAGCTCCGTCTCGCGCAGACAGAAGACGTTGCGATTCGCGCCGGGCCAGCGGTCCTGGACGCGCAGCACGAGGCGCCGCTCTCCGCGCTCGATGGTGAGGCGGTACGGGAAGCGCTCGTTCGCGCATCGCTCGAGCACCCACAGTCCGACTGCCATCGCTGCGCTCCTAAGGGTCGGCCAGCGCCGCTTCGATAGCGCTCGCCGGGATGGCGCCTTCGCGCAGGATGCGGGGCGGGTCCACGGTGACGTCGACGACTGTGGATTCGACGCCGCCCGGACAGGGCCCGCCGTCCACGACGAGGTCGGCGTCCGGCAATTGCGCGGCGGCCTCGTCGGCCGTCACGGGACTCGGGCGCCCGGAGGCGTTCGCGCTCGTCGCGGCGAGGAGGCCTCCCGCAGCGTTGATGAGCGCCCGGGATCGCAGATCGTCGGGGATGCGAACGGCGACCGTGTCGCCTCCGGCGAGGGCGGCTGAACGGAAGGACGGATGACGGCGGAATACGATGGTGAGCCCGCCGGGCCAGAAGCGCCGCATGAGCTTCCGGGCTGTCTCCGGTACCGACTCGACGACCCGGTCGAGGTCGGTGGCGGCGGCGATGAGGATGGGGATGGCCTTCGTGGTCGCGCGGCCCTTGAGGTCGAACAGCCGCTGGCAGGCGTCGTCATGTTCGGCGGCGGCGCCGATGCCGTACACCGTGTCGGTGGGGAAAACGACCACCTTTCCGTCGCGGAGCGCGGCGGCGGCGCGAAGCAACCCTTCGGCGTCGTCCCTCACCCGCAAAGCGCCCATCTGCATACTCGGTCGAGCGATTGCCTTGACGGCCGCGCGAGGCCGTTGCTAGGCTGAGCTATCCGTTCTGGTGGGAACGTTTCTCAGACAGTACACGATGGACGAGAGTTCGGGTACTCCTGTCAGCGCCGCCGAGACGCATCGCGTCCCGACGACGGGCGACGTCGAGGTCGGGACCTACCTCGAGATCGCGCGCGAGCGGGTGGGCGAAGCGCCCGTCGAGCCCGCTGCGGTTCCGACGAAGCCCGAGACCGTGGTCATCCTGGACTTCGGGTCCCAGTACAGCATGCTCATCGCGCGGCGCGTGCGCGAGTGCAACGTCTACTGCGAGCTGGTCCCGTGGGACGCGCCTGAAGACGAGGTCATGCGCTTGCGTCCGCGGGCGTTCATCCTGTCCGGCGGGCCCGCCAGCGTCTATGAGGAAGGCGCCCCGATGGCGCCTTCCTACGTCTTCGAGAGCGGATTGCCGGTCCTCGGCATTTGCTACGGGATGCAGCTCCTCGCGCACCAGCTCGGAGGCCGCGTGGCCCCCTCCGACCGCCGGGAGTACGGCCACGCGGTCGTTCACCAAGGCGATCCGCCGTCGCCGCTGTTCGAGGGTCTCCCGGCCTCCATGCCGGTGTGGATGAGCCACGGCGATCGTATCGTGGAGCTTCCGCCCGGCTTCCGGTCCATCGCGTACTCGGACAACTCGCCGGTTGCGGCGATGGCGAACGACCGCGGCATCGTCGGGATTCAGTTCCACCCGGAGGTCGTGCACACCCCGCAGGGCAGGCAGATAATCGACAACTTCCTCAAGGGCATCTGCGGCCTTCGCGGCGACTGGACGCCGGGCAACTTCATCGCGGACACCATCAACGCGATCCGGGCGCAGGTCGGCGACGGGCGGGTGATCTGCGCGCTCTCCGGCGGGGTCGACTCTGCGGTGGCGGCGACGCTGGTCCATCGCGCGGTGGGCGACCAGCTCACCTGCATCTTCGTCGACAACGGGCTGCTCCGCCGGCAGGAGGCCGAGCGGGTCATCGACACCTTCCGGCGCAACATGCGGATGAACCTGATCACCGTAGACGCGTCGGAGCGCTTCCTGTCGAATCTCGCCGGCGTGACCGACCCGGAGGAGAAGCGGAAGATCGTCGGGGAGACGTTCATCCGGGTATTCGAGGAGGAAGCGGACAAGATCGGCCGGGTGGACTTCATCGCGCAGGGGACGACGTATCCCGACGTGATCGAGAGCGCGACGCGAAACGGCGCCGCCGCCAAGATCAAGACGCACCACAACGTGGGCGGGCTTCCCAAGGAGCTGACGTTCCAGTTGGTGGAGCCGCTCCGCTACCTGTTCAAGGACGAGGTGCGCCAGGCGGGCCTGGCGCTGGGCCTCCCGGAAGAGATCGTGTATCGCCAGCCCTTCCCGGGCCCGGGGCTGGCCATCCGTGTCGTGGGCGAGGTCACGCGGGAAAAGCTGGAGATCCTGCGGGCCGCCGACTGGATCGTGATGAACGAGATCAAGCGGGCGAAGCTCTACTACGACCTGTGGCAGGCGTTCGCTGTGCTCACCGACACGAAGTCCGTCGGCGTGCAGGGCGACTACCGCACCTACGGGTACGTGGTGGCGATTCGGGCGGTGCAGGCGCAGGACGCCATGACCGCGGACTGGGCCCGTCTTCCGTACGATCTCCTGGCGCGAATCTCGTCCCGGATCGTGAATGAAGTGCCGGGCGTGAACCGGGTCGTGTACGACATCACCTCGAAGCCGCCGGGGACCATCGAGTGGGAGTGAAGCGCATCGGCCCGAATCCGGGGGCGAAACTGGCATCGTGACGAGAGTCCTTCTCATTGGGCAGGGGGCGCGGGAGCACGCGATCGCGTGGAAGCTGCGCCAGTCGCCGCGTCTAACCGAGCTCGTCGTGGCGCCCGGGAACCCCGGTATCGCCGCCATCGCGGACACGAGGCCGCTCGTCATCCCCAAGCCGGACGCCCCGCGGGAGGCCATCGAGGCGTTTCTCGACGCCGTCGCCTCGCTCGCGAGGGACGTCCGCGCGGAGCTCGTCATCGTCGGCCCGGAGGATCCGCTCGCCTTCGGCGTCGTCGACCGCCTGACCGTCGAGGGGATCCCGACGTTCGGTCCGTCGCGCGCGGCCGCCGCCATCGAGGGCTCGAAGGCGTTCGCACGCAACCTCATGGCCCGTCACGGCATCCCCTCGCATCGTACGGCCACCTTCGACGACTTCGCGGCCGCGTGCGACTACGTCCGGGCGCAACCGGGGCCGGTCGTCGTGAAGGCGGACGGGCTCGCGGCGGGCAAGGGCGCCATCGTGACGTCGACGGCCGACGAAGCCATCGAGGCGCTGCGGCGTCTTATGGTGGACCGCGAGCTGGGGGACGCCGGGCGTCGCGTGGTGATCGAGGAGCGCCTCGCGGGCCGCGAGACGTCGGCTCACGCTTTCACCGACGGCGTCATGGTGCGTCACATGCCGTTCTCGTGCGACCACAAGGCGGTGTTCGACGGCGACCGCGGGCCCAACACCGGCGGGATGGGCGTGTACAGCCCCGCCTGGTGGCTCGACGAGGCGACCGCCGAGCGTATCCGGCGCGAGGTGACCGAACGGACGGTCGCCGCCATGGCGGCGGAAGGACGCCCGTTCCGCGGCGTGCTGTACCCCGGCCTCATGGTCACGGCAGACGGGCCTCGCACGCTCGAATTCAACTGCCGGTTCGGCGACCCCGAGGCGGAGGCGCTGCTGCCCCGTCTCAGGTCCGATCTCCTCGAGGTGTGCCTTGCCGTCGTGGAGAACCGGCTCGCCGAAACGCCCGTGGACTGGGATGACGGCGCCTCTGTGTGCGTCATGCTCGCCTCGGGCGGCTATCCCGGGCCGTACGAGACGGGATTCCCCATCGAGGGACTGGACGACGTCGACTCCGACGTGCTGGTCTTCCACGCCGGGACGCGGCGCCGCGACGACGGCGCGCTCGTCACCGGCGGCGGGCGCGTGCTCGCCGTGACGGCGACGGGCGCGACCATCGCGGAGGCCCGGGAGAAGGTGTACCGCAATATCGAGCGCATCCGCTTCCAGGGGATGCACTATCGGAGAGACATCGGTGTGATTCCGGAAGGAGCGCGAGCGTGAGCGCACTGGTGGCCATCGTGACGGGCTCCCGTTCCGACATGGAGGTCATGCAGGGGTGCGTCGACCTGCTCTCGAAGCTCGAGATTCCTCACGAAGTGCACGTGATGTCGGCGCACCGCACGCCCGACAAGGTGGC
The DNA here is from genome assembly GCA_037444005.1 of Chloroflexota bacterium. Classification (GTDB taxonomy): domain Bacteria; phylum Chloroflexota; class Dehalococcoidia; order DSTF01; family JACRBR01; genus DATLZC01. Next base: position 35,200 of record JBBING010000006.1, on the reverse strand, counting down.
GGCGTTCGCCCGAGGAGCCGCCGACGCTGGCGTCGAGGTGATCATCGCGGCGGCCGGCGGCGCGGCTGCGCTGCCTGGCGTGGTCAAGGCCTACACCTGGCTTCCCGTCATCGGCGTCCCCCTGGCGTCGTCGGACCTGAAGGGCGTGGACGCGCTGTACTCGATCGCTCAGATGCCGCCGGGCGTGCCGGTGGCCACGGTGGCGGTGGGCGCCTGGGGCGCGCGGAACGCCGCCGTGCTCGCCGCGTCCATCCTGTCGCTCAAGCACGAGGACATCCGCCGGCGCTACCAGGCGTATCGAGAGGAGCTCGCGTCGGCATAAGGACGCTGTTTCGCAGCCCGGCGGTAAAGTACAGTGGCGGCGGAGAGCGAAGCCATGTTCACCGCGCGTGACGACGCCCGAGCGGTCGCCATGTTCCCGGGCGTGACACGACGCACGCTCAGCAGCGGCGAGCGCACCACGCTCGTCGAGGTCACGCTGTCCAGAGGCGCGGTCGTTCCCGAGCACACGCACCCTCACGAGCAGGTCGGCTACGTGGTCAGCGGCCGCATCCGCTGCCGCATCGGCGACGAAACCCGCGAGCTCCTGGCAGGCGACTCGTACCTGGCGCCGGGCGGCGTCCCTCACGTCGTCGAGGCGCTCGAGGACGCCGTCTGCGTCGACATCTTCTCGCCCGTGCGGGAGGAGTTCCTGTGATCGAGCGGTACAGCCGGCCGGAGATGGCCCGCATCTGGTCGGAGGAGACGAAGTTCCAGAAGTGGCTGGACGTCGAGCTCGCCATCGTCGATGCGTGGGCCGAGAAAGGCGTCGTCCCGCGCGAAGACGCCGAGGCCATCCGCCGCAAGGCTCGCTTCGACATCGACGCCATCTGGCGCTACTGGAAGACGACCCAGCACGACGTGACCGCGTTCCTGCGGTCGGTGGCCGATAGTCTGGGCCCAGAGGGGCGCTGGGTCCATCTGGGGGCCACGTCGTCGGATGTGTGGGACACGGCGACAGCGCTGCAACTGCGGGAAGCGGCGGAGCTGCTGGAGCGCGACCTTGCGGCCCTGCGGGGGACGCTGGAACGCCGCGCGATGGAGTTCAAGGACACCCTGTGCATCGGGCGGACGCACGGCGTGCATGCGGAGCCCACCACCTTCGGCCTGAAGCTGGCGGGCTGGGTGAGCGAGGTGCGCCGGCAGCAGCGGCGGCTCGCGGACGCCAAGGCCGACGTCGCCGTCGGCAAGCTGAGCGGCGCCGTGGGCACCCACGCCACGATGCCGCCCGACGTGGAGGAGACCGCGCTGCGAAGCCTCGGGCTCGCGGTGGAACCCATCAGCACACAGGTGGTGCCACGGGACCGCCACGCCGCCTTCGTGGCCACGCTCGCGCTCATCGGCGCGTCGCTGGAGCGCTTCGCGACGGAGATCCGCCACCTGCAGCGCACGGAGGTGCTCGAAGCGGAGGAACCGTTCGGCGAGGGACAGACCGGGTCGAGCGCGATGCCCCACAAACGCAACCCGGAGAAGTGCGAGCGCATCTGCGGACTGGCGCGCGTGCTCCGCGGGTACGCCCTCACAGCGTACGAGAACGTCGCCCTCTGGCACGAGCGCGACATCTCGCACTCGTCGACGGAGCGCATCGTGCTGCCGGACGCCTGTCTCGCGCTGGACTATATGCTCGCGCTGTTCACGGAGGTGGTGGCCGGCCTGCTGGTGTATCCCGAGCGGATGCGGGAGAACCTCGAGCTGACGCAGGGCCTGGTGTTCTCGCAGCGAGTGCTCCTCGCGCTGGTCGAGAAGGGGATGTCGCGCACTGACGCCTACGCTGTGGTGCAGCGCAACGCCATGCGCGCCTGGAAGGAGCGGACGCCGTTCCGCGGCCTGCTCGAGCGCGACCCCGAGGTCGCTTCGCGTCTGACCGCGCGCGATCTCGACGAGCTGTTCGACTACGGCTACTTCGTCCGCTACGTGGACGACGCCTTCGCGCGCCTGGGGCTGGGCTAGCGGTCGCCTCGCGACGCGGTGCCGTCGCCCTCACCGGCCGTCTGAGCTCGCCCCCTTTCACGGGCGAGCTCATGCCTCAACGATTCGATGGAACGCTCTAGGGCCTCAACCTTGGCGGCGATGTTCTCCAGCGTGGCGTCTGAGTGTGACGCATCGCGAGAAACGAGGAAGGCCGAGATGTTCGCCGTGAGAAAACCGAACAGACTGATGCCGAGAATCATGACAAATGCGGCGATGCCTCGTCCTTCGGCTGTGACGGGGAATGTATCGCCATAACCGACGGTCGTTACTGTTGCCAGAGTCCACCAGAGCGCTGTCGGGAAGTCGTCGATGGGCCCCCCAGCGTTCCGCTCGAACGCTAGTACCAAAAAGGTCGACGCCACGAGAACAATGATGGCTACGGCGAGGACGTAGGCGAGGCCGTGCCGTTGGCCGAGGTCGCGGGCTATCGCCGTGGCCCTCACAGCGAACGCCCCCATGCGGGAAAGACGGAGCAGTCTCAGAGTTCGAGCCGACCGGAGGATTCGCAAGGGACGCAGAAACGGGACTGCCACAATCAAGACGTCATACCAATGCGTCACGAGGTAGTGCGCTCGGCGAGGTGCCAGGTACGTCCTGATGCTCAAATCGGCGGCGAAGGCCGCCCATATCGCCCAGTCGGCTGCGAGAAACGCGCTATCAGTCGGGGGATCTAGGCTGACGGTGAGCGGGAGAATTGTAAGAGGGACCATCGCCAACGCGAGGAGCAGCAGTAGCGGTTCGGTGTACCTTTCGTAGGTCTCCAGGGCGCGGCCACTCTCGCTGGGGCGTATCAGCTTCGAATTCATCACCTTACGCATGGCACCGGCGATTATACGAGGTCCGACAACCTGTCTACCGCCCTGGATCGCTGCCGGCGAAACGTCCGCGCGCGTTCTCGAGCGGCTCCCCCTCGCTCCGAATGCTACAGCAGTGAGAGCGCCGTCTCGCGAACCTTGGCGGCGGACGGGATGAACGCCATCTCGAGGGGCCGGCTGAAGGGGACAGGCGCATGGGGCGCTGTCACCGTGCGGACGGGGGCGTCGAGGTGGTCGAACGCCTTCTCGGCGATCAGGGCGGCCACATCGGCCGCGACGCCGCACCGGGGGAAGTCCTCGTCCACGATCACGGCGCGGCCCGTCTTCGCCACGGACTCCAGGATCGTGCGCTCGTCGAGGGGCGACAGGCTCTGGAGGTCGATGACCTCCGCGTCCACGCCGTCCGCCTCCAGCGCAGCCGCGGCGTCGAGGCACGTGCGGGCGGTCAGCGCCACGCCCACGAGGGTCACGTCGCGCCCCTCTCGCAACACACGCGCCCGGCCGATGGGCTCCTCGAAGGCGTCCTCGGGCACGGGTTCGGACTGTCCGAGCAGGAGCTTGTGCACGCAGAAGACGACGGGGTCGTCGTCCCGGATGGCGGCGGTGAGCAGTCCCTTCGCCTGGCGGGCGGAAGAAGGCGCCACGACCTTCAGCCCGGGGATGTGAGCGAAGAACGAGTACAGCACCTTCGAGTGCTGAGCCGCCATGCCCACGCCAGCCCCGATGTGGGTGATGAGGGTGAGCGGCGCGGACGCGCGCCCGCCCGACATGTACCTCAGGAACGCCGCCTGGTTCATGAGCTGGTCGAGGCACACCCCGATGAAGTCGACGAACATGAGCTCGACGACGGGACGGAGGCCCGTCGCGGCCGCTCCGACCGCCGCGCCCAGATACCCCATCTCCGAGATCGGGGTGTCCAGCACGCGGTTTGGGCCGAACTCGCGGTAGAGGCCCTTGTACTCCGCAAAGGCGCCGCCCCAGGCCTCCGAGAGGCCCTCCGCGTCGCGGCCGGCGCCACCCGCGACGTCCTCACCCATGAGGATCACGGTGGAATCGCGCCGCATCTCCAGACGCAGCGCCTCCGTCATCGCTTCACGGAAGCTGAGCGTACGGTCCGTGGCCATCAGGGATACCGCCCGTAGACGTCGGTCGTGATGTCGGCGACGTCGGGAAGCGGGCTGGCTTCGGCGAAGGCGACGGCGTCGTCGATGCGCCGCTCGACGGCCGCGTCGATCTCGTCCAGGCGCTCCTTCGGGATGCGGTGGTCCCGCGTCAGACGCTCGCGAAAACGGGCGATGCAGTCGCGCGACCGGAACCACTCGAGTTCTTCGGCCGAGCGATACCGGGCGGGGTCGCCCACGAAGTGCCCGAAGTATCGATAGGTCTCGCACTCGAGGAGGACCGAGCCGGCTCCTGAGCGAGCGTGCGCCACGGCCTCGCGCGCCTTCTCGTAGACGTCGAGCACGTCCTGTCCGTCTGCGATGAGTCCGGGCATGCGGTAAGCGGCGGCGCGGTCGGCCACGTGGTCGGCGGCGAGGGCGTACTCGACGGGCGTCGCTTCGCCGTAGCGATTGTTCTCGCAGACGAAGACCACGGGAAGCTTCCAGATGGACGCGAGGTTCAGGGCCTCGTGGAAGGCGCCAATGTTGGCGGCGCCGTCGCCGAAAAAGGTGACCGCGATTCTGCCCGAACCGGTGAGCTTGGCGGTGAGGGCCGCGCCGCAGGCGATGGGCAGGCCTGCGCCGACGATGCCGTTCGCGCCCAGCATCCCCTTCCGGAAGTCGGCGATGTGCATCGAGCCGCCTTTTCCCTTGCATGTGCCCGTGGCCCGGCCGAAGAGCTCCGCCATCATCTCGTTCGGGTCGACGCCCTTCGCCAGACAGTGCCCGTGACCACGGTGCGTCGAGGTCACGTAGTCGTCGGGCTGGAGAGCGGCGCAGACGCCGGCGGCGACCGCCTCCTGTCCGACGTACAGATGCCCGACGCCGCTGAACTTCCCCTGAGCGACCAGGGTCGCGAACCGCTGATCGAACGCCCGAATCAGGACCATCGTCTCGTACAGGCGGAGCAAATCGCTGCGGGTCAGCGCGGGCTTCGGGGATCGGACGGACGCGCGAGCGGTCACGAGATCGTCTCCAATGGCGGCGGCATTGTACTACGGCGCCGGCGGCGGTTCGATGGGCTGGGGCCGTTCTCCGGCCGCGAATCGTCGCAGCCGTTCGCCGACGGCCGGGTCCGCCATCGTGTCGCGGTGGACCTCCACCTCCAGCCGAAGGCCATCGGGAAGCGGCAGCGCCACGCCTTCGAGCGCAGCTCTCCGGTCGTTGCGGATAGCCCGCTGAGGGTAGGTCGACATCGTCGCGGCGATCGCCAGCGCGCGGTCGACGGCCTCACCTTCTGGAACCACCTCCTGCACGAGCCCGATGCGCCACGCGTGCGCGGCGTCGATGAGCGCCCCCGTCTCGATGAGATAGAGGGCGTTGCCCATACCGACGACCCGCGGAAGGCGCTGCGTGCCGCCGTCGACCAGGGGCACGCCCCAGCGGCGGTTCAGCACGCCGAAGCGCGCGTTGCGGGCTGCGATGCGGAAGTCGCACCAGAGGGCGAGCTCGAGCCCGCCCGCCACGCAGTAGCCGTTGACGGCGGCGATGGTGGGCTTCCGCACGTCCGTGATGCGCGAAATCCCCATCGGCCCCGACGCGGCCGCGCCCGGCCTGGCGTTGAGGCTGCCCAGGTTCTTGAGGTCGGCGCCCGCACAGAACGCGACGTCGCTTGCGCCGGTCAGCACCAGCGTGTCGAGGGCGTCGTCCCGCCGGAACAGCTCGACGGCGTCGAACAGACCCTGCGCCGTCTCGCCGTCCACGCAGTTGCGGACCTCGGGGCGATTGATGGTCACGAGCAGCGTGCGACCGCGCCGTTCGACCAGGACCTTCGGCGTCCCCATGCAGGCTCCTTCCAGACGTCGCGTTGACAATGGGCCGTCCGGGTCGGAGCATACCGCCGGGCGTCGTTGAGTTCACCTGCTGTCTGGGACGGAGAGGAGCGCCAATCGTGAGCGAGTACAGATTCATCGAGGTCAAGCGCGAAGGGCCCACCGCGATCGCGACGCTGACGAATCCACCCGCGAATCTTCTGAACGGCGCGATGGTCGCCGAACTGGACGCCCTGGCGGACGCGGTCGACGCCGACGCCGGCGTACGGTCGCTGGTGCTGACGGGAGGCGTGGATGGCGTGTTCATCATGCACTACGACGTGGGCGAGCTCGTCCGCGTGGGGGACGCCGCCAGGGAGCGCGCGTCCGTGGGGTCGGACCCAGAGCTGCATCCCATGCACCGGATGCTCCTGAAGCTGCAGCGGCTGTCGAAGCCGGTGATCGCGGCCATCAACGGGGTCGCCATGGGTGGCGGGTGCGAGCTGGCCCTGGCGTGTGACTTCCGCCTCATGGCGAAGGGCGGCGTCATCGGCCTGCCGGAGGTCCGTGTGGGGATTCTTCCGGGCGCGGGCGGCACACAGCGGATGGCGCGCCTCATCGGCGTCGCGACGGCGCTCGAGCTGATGCTGCTCGGGAACGTCGTCGACGCCGAGACGGCCGAGCGCCTGGGTCTCGTCCACCGAGCGGTGGAGCCCTCGCGACTGCTCGAGGAAGCGCTCGCGCTCGCGGCCGAGCTCGCCAAGCGGCCCGCGCTCAGCGTCGCTCTCATCAAACGTTGCGTGTGGGAGGGGACCGAACTTCCGCTGGAGGAGGCGTTGCGGCTGGAACAGGACGCGTTCTGGCGGACGATGCGTTCGGAGGACGCTGCGCGGCTGATGCGCGAATATCTGGCCGCGGGCCGGCCGCTGAACCGCTTCTGAGCGACGCCTTACTCGTGGCGTAGCGCTTCGATGGGATCGAGCCGCGCGGCGCGGTACGCCGGGTACATGCCGAAGAAGACGCCGATGGCGGCGGACACGCCTACGGCGATGATGATCGAGAACGGCGTGACCTCGGTGTTCACCTCGCGGCCGGCGATCCGGATGCCGTCGCCGAGGGCCGCCGCGCCCGCGCCGATCGCGACTCCGAGGGCGCCACCCGCCATGGTGACGGTGAGCGCCTCCGCGAGGAACTGCGTGAGGATATCGCGCCGCCGCGCTCCTACCGCCTTCCGGATGCCGATCTCCCGTGTCCGCTCGGTCACGGACACCAGCATAATGTTCATGATGCCGATACCGCCGACCAGGAGCGAGATGCCCGCGATGCTCCCCAGCAGAATCGTCAGGGTGCGGTTCACTTCGTTGACGGTCGAAAGCAGGTCGGACTGCGTGGTGATCGTGAAGTCGTCTTCGGCGACGTTGTGACGCTGCCGGAGCAAGGCGGCGATCTCCTCCTTCGCACGGTCCATGTGCTTGCGGTCCTTCAGCTTGACGGTGATCTGCATGACGTTGCTGAGGCCCTGAGGGTGCCGCAAGAACGGGATGCGCGCCTGCATGGTGGGGAGCGGCACGAACGCCTGGTCGTCTTCGTTCGACGTGCTGGACGCCCCCTTTTCCTCCATGACGCCGATGACCCGGAAGTTGAAGCTGACGATACCCCCGGGCCCGGCGGCGAGCCGCACCATGCGCCCGATAGGGTCGGCGTCTCCGAAGAGCTGCTTCTTCACGTTGGCGCCGAGAACGATGACCAGCCCTTTGCGGTCGACGTCGGCGTCGGTGATGAACGAGCCGTGGGCGACGTAGAAGTTGCGAACGTACTGATACGACGGCGTCACGCCCACGATCGGCGCATTCACGTTGTTGCCGCCAGCGATCAGCTGAGCGTTGAAGTTCACCTGCGCCGTCACGGCGTCGACGTAGGGGAAGCGCTCAGGATCGTCGATGGCCTCGGCGTCGGTGTCGACGAGCGTGAGGGCGGTGCCCGTGGCGCCCCGCGCGCCGCCCGTGGACTGCGCGGCGGCCGGCCGCACGAAGAGGAGGTTGCTGCCGAGGCCCCGGATGCGCTCGGTGACGCTGCGGTTCGCTCCCTGGCCTACGGCCATGAGGGCGATCACCGCGCCCACGCCGATGACCACGCCCAGCATCGTGAGTCCCGTTCGGAGCTTGTTGCTGCCGAGGGCGAGCAGTGCAGTGCGGATGGTGTCGAGCAGCGTCATGCGCCGGCTCCTTCGGACGGCGGTTCGGGCGAGGAAGAGGCCGCGACCGCGGGGCGCCTCGTTTCCGGGTTCGGCCCGTCGGACACGATGACGCCGTCGCGAAGCGACACGATGCGCCGGGTGTACGCAGCGACATCGTGTTCGTGCGTCACGAAGGCGATGGTGATGCCGCGCTGTTCGTTGAGCTCGCGGAACAGCTCCATGATGTCGTGGCTCGTCCGGGTGTCGAGCGCGCCCGTCGGCTCATCGGCCAGGATGAGCGAGGGGCGCATGACCAGCGCCCGCGCGATGGCGACGCGCTGCTGCTGTCCGCCCGAAAGCTGTGTCGGCCTGTGGTGGAGCCGATCGGCCAGCCCGACCTCGGCGAGGGCCAGCGCCGCGAGCTTGCGCCGGTTCCGCACACCCCGGTACAGCAGCGGCAGCTCCACCTGCTCGATGGCGGTGAGCCGCGGCAGCAGATTGAAGCTCTGGAAGACGAACCCGATACGCTGATTCCGGATGAACGCGAGGCGGTCGTCGTCGAGGCGGCTTACCGGCGTGCCGTCGAGCTCGTACACGCCCCGGGTGGGCCGGTCCAGGCAACCGATGATGTTCATGAGCGTCGATTTGCCCGATCCCGAAGGGCCCATAATAGCCACGAACTCGCCGTCTTCGATGGTCAGGTCGATGTCGCGCAGGGCGTGCACCTCGTGCTCGCCCGTGCGGTAGACCTTACTGACGCCGCGAAGCCGGATCATGGGCTCCCTACCTGATGCCCCCGGGCAGCCGGATGTCTTGCGAACCGCCACCGGTGGCGCCGCCGGCGAGCCGCGGCAGCAGCACCGTCTCGCCTTCCGAAAGCCCCGACACGATCTCGATGTCCGTTCCGTCGCTCAGGCCGGTCTCGACCACGCGTTCCTCGATGGTGCCGTCCTCCTTCTGAACGTCGACGACCTGCTGGTCGCCGCGCCGCCGCACCCCTCGCGTCGGGACGGTGAGGACGTTATTGCGCTGCTCGAGCTGGATGAGGGCCGCGCCGTTCATCCCGGGAGCCGGCTTCGGCGCGTCCGCGGGCACGAGCAAATTGGCCCGGACGATGTACGTCACGACGCCCTGTTGCACCTGTGGGGCCAACCCGATGGACGTGATGACGAAGAAGTACGGCCGCCCCTGGATCGCGTCGAAGATGATGCCGCCGGGCTGCCCGACCTTGACGTGCGGCAGGTCGACCTCGCCGATAGTGAGGTCGAGCCGCAGGGCGTCGGGCGTCAGCAGCGTGAAGGCGGGCTGAGCGCTGGAGGCGAGCTCGCCCGGGTGGACGTTGATGGCGGCGACGACGCCGTCGAACGGCGCGCGGAGGATGCCCTTCTCGCGCTGGATGAGCGCCTTGTCGAGCGCCACCTGCGCCGAGCGGACATTCTCTTCCGCCAGAGCTACCTCGTCGGGGTCGGCTCCGTCGAGCAGGTCGTCGAGCTTGGCCTGGGCCGCGCGCAGGCTCGCCTCGGCGGACGCCACCTGGCTCCGAGCCAGGGCGATATCGTCCGCGTCGGCTCCGTCGAGCAGGTCGTTCAGCTCCGTTTCGGCCGCTGCGAGGGACTGCTCGGCGGCGGCGACGGCGGCGCGTGCCGCGTCGAGGCTGGCTTCATCGGGGCCCGCCAGCGTCTCCTGGAGCTTCAGCTGCGCCGCTTCGAGCTGCTCTTCGAGCTCGGCGATGGAGTCATCCGCCTGGTCGCGCGCCGCAACCGCCGACTCGTACGCGGCATTCGCCGAAAGGAGGGCGGCCTGGTCCACCACGAACGCCGTGTGTTCGTTGATGTCGGTGGCGTTCATCTGCGATTCGAGCGCGTCCACATCGGCGTCGCTCAGTGGTGGCGGATACGTTGGGACGCAGATGGAGCCGAGCGCGTCCTCGTTCTCGCAGTACTCGGCGCGCGCGTCCTGGAACTGGCCCGCGGCGTTGGCGACGTTGGCGTCGGCGTCTTCCACGGCCGCCTTCGCCTGGTCGAGGGCGTTCTGCGCGGCAGTGACGGCGGCTCGGGCCGACGCGACCGCGGCGTCGCTCGGCTGGGCTTCGAGGCTGGCCAGGCGGGCGCGGGCGTCCGCGAGGTTCGCCTCGGCGGTTCGGACGGCCTGTTCCGCTGATGCGATGTCGACGCTGGTCGGGCCGGCCTCGAGCGTGCGGAAGTCGTTGACGGCCTTGTCGTACGCGGCCTGGGCGGAGGCGACCGCCTGCTCGGCGGCGGCGATCTCAGCGAGCGAAGCGCCGTTCACGAGCTGCAGCAGCTTCAGTTCGGCCGTCCGCAGGTTCGACTGAGCCGCCGCCACGGCGTTCTCCGCGTCGGGCTCGTCGAGCGTCGCGAGCACGTCGCCCGCTTTCACCTGTTGTCCGAGCGTCACGTCGACGGTCTTGACGCGCCCCGGATGGTCGAAGCTGACGTCGCTGACCTCCTGCGCGACCGCGACCCCAGACGCCGCCACGGTCGACCGGAGCGTCTTGCGGACGACCGTGTACGGCTCGAGGTCGCGCTGGGCCTCGCCGCCGCCCGAGAACCACGTGGCGTAGGTGACGAATCCGATGCCTGCGGCGGCCGCGGCCAACACCAGCGCGAGCAGCAATCGGGCGCGGAGCGATGTTCCGCCTGCGAGGCTCAGCTCAGCGGGAAACGGCTCTTCGACGGTGCTCACGATACCCCCTCCTCTCTCGACAGTCCTCGCAGCGCGAGGTCCACCAGCGTGGCGACCAGCGTGTCTCGCGAGACGGCTCTCGACCGCGCCGCCCAGAGCAGCGCCGCCGGAAGCATGCCGGCGATGGCTCTGGCGGTGAGGGCGGGGTGCACATGGCGGAACGCGGCGTCGCGTACGCCGCGCGCGATGGCGTCCTCGAGCGCGCGCACGAGAGCCTCGTGCACGCGCCGGAGCGGCTCGCGGCGTTCGCCACCGTGCTCGAACATGATCTTGAACAGGTCGCGGTGTTCGATGGCCGCGTCCACATAGCGCTCGACGATGCGGCGCAGCGCCTCGGCGGCCGAAGACGCGCTGCGGCCCGCTTCGCTGAGGGATGCGATGTGCGTCTGCACGGCGTCGTCGACCAGGGCGCGCAGGATGTCTTCCTTGCCGCGGAAGTACAGGTAGAAGGTTCCGAAGCCGAGGTCGGCGGCGCGGGTGATCGCGGCGATGGTGGTGCGCTCGTAGCCGTGGCGCGCCATCAGGGTGCGGGCGGCTCGCAACAAGGCGCGCCGGTTGCGCTCCTGCCTCCGCCGGACGCGGGATGATTCCGTCATCGGTTCTGATGCCATCATCACCTCGGCGGGGCGTGCAGGAGCATAGCATGACTTGCGCGATTCCGATAGGGCCGTTCGGCGGTCGGCCGATTCAGCGGCGCGCCGCTGGTATACTTCCCGTCACGCGGAGGCGCCGTGACGTTCGAGATTCGTCCCCTCACGCCGGAAGAGCTGCCCCTGCTCGACGACATGGTGGTCGCCGTGTTCGCCGGCGATGTTCCTCCGGAGGCCGACCGCGTCAGCGAGCGTCTGCAGCCGGAGTGGACCCTCTGCGGCTTCGAGGACGGGGAGCTGGCCACGAGCTACGCCGCCTTTCCGTTCGTGGTGCGGCTCAACGGCGGCAAGGCGCCGGCCGCTGGTGTCACCGTCGTCGGCACTCACCCGGCGTACCGGCGTCGGGGGTATCTGCGGCGCATCGTGGAGGCCGACCTTCGGCGGCGCTATGAGCAGCGAATGGAGCCCCTCGGGATCCTTCTCGCGTCGCAGGCCGCCATCTACCAGCGCTACGGATACGCCGTCGCCTCGGCCACCCTGACCGCGGTGATCGACCCGCGCGACATCGCGTTCGCGCCCGACGCGCCCTCCGCCAGGGGAAGGTTTCGAAAGGCGTCGAAGGACGAGACGCCGCTCCTGGAGCGCCTGTATCGTGCGTTCTCGGCTCCACGCAACGGCTATCTGCACCGCGCGCCCGCGATGTGGGAGCACCGCGTCTTCGGCCGCCAGCCGCCGGGCGCGCCGCACGTCGCGATCTACGAGGAGGACGGTGAATCCGCCGGGTATGTCGTGTGGAGTCTCGCGGCGCAGGAGCGCGGTAATCCGTCGCTGCGAGACGAAGGGCCGCCGGGCCAACGCCTGTACGTCCGAGACTACGTCTGGGTCACCGCGAGCGCGTACCGTGCGATGTGGGACTTCTTCGCGTCATTCGACCTCGTGGCGCGCGTCATCATCGAGCTCCCGATGGACGACCCGGCGTTCCATCTGCTGCTCGAGCCGCGCCGGCTGGGGCTCACGGTGCGAGATCACCTCATGGCGCGTATCATCGACGTCGAGCGCGCGCTGCCGCTACGGCCGTACGGCGTGCAGGGCCGCGTGGTCTTCCGTGTGCGCGACGCCCTGTGTCCGTGGAACGAGGGTTGTTGGGCGCTCGACGCGGGCTCAGAGGGAGCGAGCGTCGTCCGCACGGACGAGGAGCCCGAGCTCGATGTCCCGATCTCGACGCTGGCGCAGTTGCTGTTCGGGCAGGTCGCGCCCAGCCAGGCCGTGGCGTGGGGCCGGGCGGAAGCTTCGCTGGACGCGCGGCTGGACCTGTGGGACGCGATGTGGCGCACGCGATACGCGCCGTTCTGCCCCGACACCTTCTAGCCGAGCGCTGGTTCGAAGCCGCGCGTCTCGGCCGGCTCCTCCCAGAACGACGCGAGCACCTCGAGCCCCTTGCGCGGAGGCATACCGGAAAGCCGCGCGCTGAGCACGACGAGTCCCACCGCCAGGCCAAAGAGCACGAATGGCGATGCCAGCAGGACACGCTCGACGCCGAACGCGGTGGCCGCGCCGCCGAGCGTGAGAAGAGGCACGATGGCGGCGCCGTTCTTGAGGGTGCTCTGCAGCGCGAAGGCTCGCCCCTGGTAGGCGTGGGGCACGCGCCGATTCAGGTAGGTCTGGACCGACGTCGTTGTGAGGGTGACGCCGAATCCCAGGGGAAGCGCCAGCAGCGCCGCCGTCCGCAGCCGCTCGCTCAGCGCGAACCCGGTGATGTCGAGCGTGCGCAGCGGATTCAGCGGATCGACGACGCTCGCCACCGGCCCGATCATCCCCAGGAGCACAAGAGAGGAGGCAGTGACAGAAACGCCGGCGATGGCGGCCAGGCGCTCGCCGTGGCGGCGAATAAGCGCGGGGCCGGCGGCGAGGGCGAGAAGCAGACCGGCGACCGAGGGCCCGAAGACGTAGACGGCGTCTGCGGCGTCGACATGGAGGGCGGACTGGACATAACGTGGCGCGAGTGTCTGGATGACGACATTCGCGGTGCCGGCGAGCACGGCCACGAGGATCATCGTCCCGACGGCGGGCTCGCGGATGAGCCACGAGAGCGCGCTGCGGACGCCGGCGACGGAGATGCGCCGCGGGATGGGCCCTGGCCGCTCGTGGGTCGGGAGGTCGAACACCCGCGTCGCTGCCAGGAGTAACAGCGCGCCGGAGACGTAGAGCATGGCGGTGACGCCGAACACGCGCACGATGACAGGCGCCAGCAGGGCCGTGCCGAACGCCGTGCCTGCGGACGAAGCCAGGTTGACGAGCGACGCCGCCGTCGCGAGCTGCTCGCGGGACGCGATGAGCGGCAGCACCGCCGACTCCGAGGGCCCGGAGACCTGCCCGAGAGCGTTGACGGCGAACAGGAGGAAGATCATGGCCGGGAGGTCGACGCCCGCCAGGATGGGGACGAGGAAGCACAGGAGCGCCTGGAGGTTGTAGACGGCGGCGAGGGCGACCCGCTTGGGCAGGGCGTCGGCGACGGCGCCACCGTACAGGCCGAGGGCGGCCGCGGGCGCTAAGGCCGCGACCCCGAGCATAGCCGCGTCCAGGGCCGACCCGCCCCGCCGCATGACGGCGATGAGCGCCCCGTACGCCAGCGCCTGCTGCCCCGCATCGGACAGAAAGCGCGAGACGAGCACGTGCTCGAATCGCAGATCCCGCGCGATGGACGATTCGGGCAGGAACAGCCAGAACAGGCGGATGACGCGACGCTGGCCCTCGTCGAGCACTCGGTCGGCGTGCAGATACGCCTTCTGAGCCAGCTCCCGTCCCGTCTCGAGCGGATTACGTTCGGCCATACCGTCAGTCTACCGGGCGCAGCGAGCATGGCGGCGGTAGCCACAGCGCCGCGACCGTGGTACGAAAGAAGCGTGCGACGCGCGGCGCCGCGCCGCGCAGGCATGGGGAAAGGGAGACGCCATGGCAGGACCGACCCTGCGCACCATCGAGAGCAACGGCATCCGCATGCGCATCGCCGAGGAGGGACAGGGCCCGCTGGTCCTGCTGCTGCACGGATTCCCCGAATGCTGGTATTCGTGGCGGCATCAGCTTCGGGCGCTGGCCGAGGCAGGATTCCGCGCCGTCGCCCCGGATCAGCGCGGCTACGGGGGGACCGACGCGCCGGAGCCCATCGAGGCGTACCACATCCGCGAGCTGACCGCCGACGCCGTGGGGGTGCTCGACGCCCTCGGCGAGCGGACCGCGGTGGTCGTCGGACACGACTGGGGCGCTCCTGTGGCGTGGCACTGCGCCCTGCTGCACCCTGATCGGTTCCGGGCAGTCGTGGGGATGAGCGTGCCGTACACGGGCCGGGCGCCCGCGCCCCCGACGCAGATCTTCCGGCAGATCTTCGCGGGGCGGTTCTTCTACATGCTGTACTTCCAGGAGCCCGGTGTCGCCGAGCGGGAGCTGGAGGCCGACCCGCGGCGAACGCTGCGGCTCACTCTGTATTCGGCCTCGGGCGATGCGCCCCGCGAGAGCGCGTTCGTGCCGCTTCCCGAGAACGCCCGGTTTCTGGATCAGATGATCGACCCCGAAACGCTGCCCCCGTGGCTCACCGAGGCCGATCTGGACTACTTCGCGTCCGAGTTCGGGCGGACCGGCTTCCGCGGAGGCCTGAACTGGTACCGGAACCTCGACCGCAACTGGGAGCTCACGCCCGAGCTCGCCGGGGCGAAGATCTCGCAGCCTGCCATGTTCATCGCCGGAGACCGGGACCCCGTGATCTCGTTCATGCGGGGCGGGCTCGACGCGATGCGGTCGCTCGTACCCGGCCTTCGGGGCGTGCACATCCTTCCGGGCTGCGGGCACTGGACGCAGCAGGAGCGGCCCGACGAGGTCAATCGGCTCCTGATCGACTTTCTGCGCGCCCTGTGAGCACCCCCTCCGTCAGCGGGCCTCGAGCCGCTTCTCGCACAGGACCGCACCCGTGTCGTCCTTCGCGAGCACGGTGAGCGCGCGGGTCGCCGGGTCGATCCGGGCGACGGCGTAGCTGTAGGAGTCGAGGTCGTAGCAGTCGGGCCGCGCGAGGCCGGCGACCACCGCGACGATGCCGGCGATGCCAGCCTCGCCCACCGTGCGCTCGATCTCGCGCTGAAGCGGCGTCGTGGCGATGGGCCCGACGATGAACTCGTACGCGACCGTCCTCGGGCCGGCGAACAAGTCGACCCGCACCTCGCCGAAGATGGTGGCGTGCCAGTCGGTCGTGAGGAATACGACGTTACGGATGTCGTGTTCCGCGATGAACGTCAGGAGGGCGCGCCGCTCCGCCGCGTAGCCCTCCCACCGGTCGTACGGCTGGACGAAGAGCTCCATGATGGGCGTCGAGTTGACCACGAACTTCCAGGTGGCGTCGGAGCTGCGCAGACCGTCCTCCAGCCAGGCGAGCTGCTCGGCGCCCAGCATCGTCCGGGAAGGGTCCTCGATGGCGGCGAGACAGGCGGCGTCCGTCCGCTCAGGTAGCCCGGCCAGCGCGCGGAGCCCGCTCTGCTCGACGCCGGGCGCCCCCAACGTGGGTACGACGTCGCCCCGGCACACGTCGGCGACGTCGCCGCTGCGATACTGCCTGCCGTCGAGGACGAAGAACTCCGCCATGGCTCCCCAGCGGAACGAGCGGTACAGCCGCATGTGGTCCTCGGCCTCGCGCAGTGGGAAGTACTCGCCGAACGCCCTCCGTCCTGCGCGCATGCGCTCCGGGTCGACCGTCTGGCCGTCGAAATCGTTGACGACTTCGTGGTCGTCCCACGACACGAACACGGCCATCGCGGCCAGGATGTCGCGCAACGCGCGGTAGCCCCGATTCTCCCGGTACTTCGCCCGGTACTCGTCGAGAGTCGTCGCCGGCTCGCCGGCGTCGGCGTAGATGGTGTCTCCGAAGTACAGGAAGAAGTCCGCGCCCTCCTCCCGCGCGCGGTCGAGCGCTTCGAATTCGTTGTGCGCGGGGCGGCCGTCGACGCGCGTGCCGTCGCTGTCGCCCGAAAACACGAACGCCACGGACTCGGGGGCGTCGGCGGGCGGCGCCGTCCGGAACGTCCCCGTTTCGCTCACGCCGGTCGAGCTCTCGAACCGGAAGAAGTACCGCGTTCCGGGCTGCAGGCCCGACGCCTCCACCTGCACGGTGAGGTCGCGCTCTGGCGTCGCTTCGGCGTCGATCCGGGCGGTGACGTCGCGAAGATAGGGGTCCGAGGCGACGATGGCGCGGACCGGCCCGGCGGTGTCGGCCCGCGTCCACAAAATCGCTGAGGTGGACGTGACCTCGCCCGATGCGACGCCGAGCGAGAACCCGGCCGTCGGCCGCTCTCGCTCCTCGCCGCAGGAAGCCACGAACAGGAACGAGGCGACCACCACGAGCATCGCCGCGCTCGGGCGTATGAGTTCGGAACGACCGCGCACGGGCGCATGGTAGCGCATCGGGGGACATTGACCTTTACGTTGACGGTAGGGACGCCGTCCCGTAGCGTTGAGGGACCACTCACAGGAGGTCGTCACTGTGGAATATCGAACGCTGGGACGGTCCGGGCTTCAGGTGTCGGTGGTGGGGCTCGGATGCAACAACTTCGGGAGGCGATGCGATCGTGAGCAAACGAAAGCGGTGGTGAGCCGCGCGCTGGAGCTGGGCGTCACGTTTTTCGACACCGCGGACATCTACGGCCCGGCGGGGCTCTCGGAGGAGTACCTCGGCGAGGCACTCAAGGGCCATCGGAGAAACGTGGTCATCGCGACGAAGTTCGGCGGGCCGATGGGCGAGGGGCCACTCTGGAGCGGAGCGTCCCGGCGGTACATCTTCGAGGCCGTAGAGGCGAGCTTCCGCCGGCTGGGCACCGACTACATCGACCTGTATCAGTTGCACTTCCCGGACATGCGGACGCCCATCGAGGAGACGATGCGGGCGCTCGACGACCTCGTCCGGGCGGGGAAGGTGCGCTACATCGGGTGCTCGAACTTTGCGGCGTGGCAGGTCGTGGAGGCCCAGTGGATTGCGCGCTCGCAGCGCTTGACGCCGTTCATTACTGCGCAGAACCAGTACAACCTGCTCGATCGGCGTATCGAGCGCGAACTGGTTCCTGCGTGCGACGCCTACGGGCTCAGCATCCTGCCTTACTTCCCTCTCGCGAGCGGGTTCTTGACCGGCAAGTATCGCCGCGGCGAGCCGCCGCCTGAAGGCGCGCGCCTGGCCGGCGGCGGGCCCATGGCGGAGCGCGTGCTGACCGACAGCAATTTCGACACGCTCGAGCGCCTCGAGGCCTTCGCCACGGAGCGCGGCCACACGATGGTCGAGCTGGCCATCGGCTGGCTGGCGTCGCAGCGTCACGTCGGCAGCGTGATCGCGGGGGCGACGAAACCGGAGCAGGTCGACCAGAACGTCGCAGCGGCGGCGTGGAAGCTCTCACCGCAGGAGCTCGCCGAAGTCGACGCCATCACCCGGCGCGACGGCACGCGCTGAGGGTCGTCTTCGGCACGGGGTGACGCTCGGGCGATCAGACTTGCGACAGCAGCTCGTCGCAGCTCAGGTCGACAATGGCGTCGACGTTCCGCTTCAGGATGGTCGACCCGAGGGCCATCCCGCGCTCGTTCGCGAGGTCGAGCGAGCCGCACGTGATGACCGAGTACACCATGCAGAACAGCGCGCCCATTCGGTAGTCGCGGAAGAATTCGTCCCAGCCGTAGTCCGTGGCGCCGCCGTCCCGCTGGAGAATCTCGTGGTACTCACGCAGGACCGTCTGCTCGCAGGCGCGCCGCGCCTCGGTCGACAGGCTCCCGCTGAGGAAGTACGCGACGTCGAATGCGCCCCGGCCCCGCGACGCGATCTGCCAGTCGATGATGGCCAGTGGCTCTCCGTCGCCTCCGTGCCCGAAGAAGAGGTTGTCGAGCCGGAAGTCGCCGTGGATGATGGTCCGCGGCGGGTCGACGAAGCGGTCCAGGATGTCGCAGATGCGGCTGCCGAGCCGCTCGGCCGTCCGCAACACCTCGGGGGGCACCTGCGGCCCGAACGTGTCGACGAACGGCTGCCATGCCTTCGCGTACGAATCCTGCGCCGACTTCTGCACGGGGTCGTTGGTGTAGGGCATCCAGTCGAGGCGCTCGAGCTCGGCGTTCTGCCAGAACGCGGCGTGGAGCTTCCCGAGCGCACGTACCGCTGTGGCCGCTTCTTCGACGGTGCACGACGCAAGCTGGTCGCCGAGCCGAAGACCGCCCAGGTCCTCGAGCAGCAGTACGAAATCACCCCGCTCGAGGTCCATGGCGCTGTAGTAGCGCCGGGGGACCCGAACCGGCACACGATGCGCGAGCTCTTCGTAGAACCGGATTTCCCGCTCGTAGAACCGGAAAATGTTGCCGATTTCGCGGTTTTCGGGAGTGGCCGCGGGGAACTTCGCGATGAGCGATGCGGGGGCTCCCGCCTCGGGCCGGTCGTACCGCAAGCGCAGCCGCGCGAGCTGCCCGATGAGCCCCGCTCCCTCTCCGATGATCTCGGTGTCGAATCCGGCGACCGTCGCGTCCCGCAAGACGCCAGTCTCGCGCAACGCTGAGGTGAGCCACGACGCGGTGACGTCACCGGGGCCAGCAGGAATCGGGAGCGAAGCCATCGTTCTCATCTCCTTCGAGCGTTGACGTCCGACCTCGACCGGCGGCCCTTACGATAGCGAAAACGGCGTATCGCCGAAAGCTCACCCCGCGAGAAGACGCTGGAGCGACGAGCCGGCGCCCGAGAGCGCCGTCGCCACGAGCAGGGCCAGCACCAGACGACGGAACGCGACGGGGTCGAATCGCCGGGCCAGCCGGTCTCCGGCCAGGTTCGCCAGATACACGCAGGGCAGCGCCGCCGCCGAGAGCGCGATGGCGCGTCGGGTGACGACGTGAGCGCCAGCGAACGCTCCCACCGAAAGAAGGCCGCCTACTAGGAAAAAGGTCGTCATCGCCGCCCGGAAGGCGTCTGGCGACTGGCCGCGCCCCTGGAGATAGATGACCACGGGCGGGCCGGACATGCTGGTGCTGGTGCGCAGGACGCCCGAGACGACTCCCACGACGAGCTCGGATATCGCGCCCGTGAAGGGCACCCGCTTGCCGCTGGCCAGCGCCGCCGCGAAAACGACCGTGACCACGCCCACGGTCAGGCGGAGGCCGTCTTCCGGGGTGAAGATGAGCACCGCCAGTCCCAGGGGCATCCCGGCGAAGCTCCCGAGGAGCAGCCAGGCGACCGTCTTCCAGGGTGTGGCCCGCCAGAGGCGCATGGCCAGCAGCGCCACGTTCACGAGGCCGAGCAGCGTGGACATGACGACCGCCTCGCGCACGTCGACCACCAGCACGAGGAAGGGCACGGCGATGAGCGCGAAGCCGAAACCGGTGATTCCCTGCGCGAAGCTGGCGAGGGCGGCGACCGCGATCACCACTGCGAGCGTCGCGTTCACAGCGGTTCGCCGTCCGTTCGGTCTTCGAAGGCGCGACGAAGGTTCACGTTCGGCTCCAGGCGTTTCGAGTGTAGGCGGACACCGCTCCTGGCGAAACGGTCCGTTCGGACTCACCGGCCTCTGTTATCGTGTCCGCGATGGCCTCGAGACGGCCCGCGGACGCCCCGGAAGCGACCCGGCCGGCCTGGCACGCGTTGCCTGCGAGCGACGTCGTCCAGCGGCTCGGCGTCGATCCCGAGCGCGGCCTGACGTCCGAGGAGGCTGAGCGCCGGTTCGAACGCTGGGGCCCGAACGTTCTGCCCGAGGCGCAGCCCGCGCCCTGGTACCGCCACCTCCTCGAGCAGTTCACGCAATTCCTCGTGATCGTTCTCCTCATCGCTGCAGGGGTCTCGCTCGCGCTGGGAGAGCGGCTCGACGCCATCGCGATTCTGGCCATCGTCGCGCTCAACGGCGCGTTCGGATTCGTGCAGGAGTTCCGCGCCGAACGGGCGCTGGAAGCGCTGCGGTCGATGGCGGCGCCGGTCGCCACCGTCCTCCGGGATGGCAGTCTCGCGCGGATTCCGGCCGTGCGCGTCGTGCCCGGGGACATCCTGTATCTCGCCGACGGCGATGTCGTCGCCGCCGACGGCCGGCTCATCGAAGCCCGGGGGCTGCGCCTCAATGAGGCCGTGCTCACCGGGGAGTCGGCGCCGGTGGATAAGGTCGCGGACCCGCTCCCGGAAGACACCGATCTCGCCGAACGGAGCTGCATGGTCTACCAGGGCGGGCTCGTGGTGCGCGGGCGGGGTGTCGCGGTCGTGGTGGCCACGGGGCTGGAGACCGAGATGGGGCGCGTCGCGGCGTCGATGCGACGCCAACCCGAGCGGGGGACGCCCTTGCAGCGGCGGCTCGCCGACATGGGGCGATGGCTGGTCTGGGGCGCGGGCTCGCTGTGCGCGCTCGTGTTCGTCATCGGGGTGATCCGCGGGTTGCCGCCGGGCGACATGTTTCTCACCGCCACGAGCCTCGCCGTCGCGGCGATTCCCGAGGGCCTGCCCGCGGCCACGACCATCGTGCTGGCGCTGGGCGTCCAGCGCATGGCGCGGTGCAACGCCATCGTGCGGCGACTCGCCGCCGTGGAGACGCTGGGCTCGGTGACCACGATCTGCGCCGACAAGACCGGGACACTCACGCAGAACCGCATGGAGGCGCTCGAGCTATGGATGGACGGCCGCTCCTACGCCGTGCGGTCAGGCGAACGGCCGTCGGACGGCCGCCTTCTCAGGGAGGCCCTGCGCACCGCGATCCTGTGCAACGACGCGACGCCGGCGGCAGATGGGCGCGACGCCGTGGGCGATCCCACGGAGGTGGCGCTGCTGGATCTCGCGGCGCGGTACGGGCTCGACGTCGCGGCGGAGCGTCGCGCCGCGTCGCGGGAGCTCGAGATCCCGTTCGAGGCGCGCCGTGCGCGCATGACGGTCGTCTGCCGCGAAGGCGGGTCGCTGGTCGCGTATATGAAAGGCGCCCCCGAAGTGACGCTGCCACTCTGTACGTTCGTGCGGGGGCGCGACGGCGTGCGGCCGTTGGACGATGAAGAGCGCGAGCGCGCGCTGGCGGTCGCGTCGGACATGGCCGCGCGCGGGATGCGGGTACTGGCGCTGGCGCGACGCGAACTCACCGCGCTGGAGCCGCCCGACACGCTAGAACGCGCCTTCACCTTCGTGGCGCTGGTGGGAATGGCTGACGTGCTCCGTCCGGAGGCCGCTCCCTCCATCGAGGAGGCGATGGAGGCCGGGGTGCGGGTCCTCATGCTCACCGGCGATCACCCGGTGACCGCGCGCGCCATCGCGAAGGAAGTCGGCCTGCCCGTGGAGCGGGTCGTCCTGGGGCGCGAGATCGAGGAGCTGCCGGACGACGAGCTCCAACGCGCCATCGAGGGCGCCGCCGTGTTCGCCCGCGTGTCGAGCGAGCACAAGCTTCGCATCGTCGAGGCGCTCCGCCGCTCGGGCGCCATCATCGCAATGACCGGCGACGGCGTGAACGATGCGCCGGCCCTGCGCGCGGCGGACATCGGCGTGGCCATGGGCCAGGGCGGGACCGACGTCGCGCGCGAAGCGTCCGACATCGTCCTCGTGGACAACAACATTCGCTCCATCGTGGCCGCCATCGAGGAGGGACGGCGGATCTACGACAACATCCGGAATTTCGTGCACTTCCTGCTGACGTGCAACCTGTCCGAAGTGGTGGTTGTGTTCCTGGTCCTGGCCGTGAGGGGCGATACCCCCCTCCTGCCGCTGCAGATCCTGTTCGTCAACCTGCTCACGGATGGACTGCCTGCGCTGGCGCTGGGCGTCGAGCCGGCGAGTCCGGACGTGATGCGCCGTCCACCGCGGCCGCCCAAGGCGGGCATCCTTTCCGTGCGTTCGCTGGCGCCGATGCTGGGCATCGGGCTCTTCATCTCGGCGCCGACGGTCCTGGCGTACGAGTGGGGCCGCATGGCCGAAGGCGATGACCTGGCGCGCGACCTCGCGTTCGCGACGCTGGTGGGCTCGCAGCTCGCCGCCGCCTTCGAGTTCCGCAGCCCGGTGCAACCGCTGTTCCGGTTGGGCGCGAACGTCTGGCTGTGGACGGCCGTCGCGAGCTCGGCGTCGCTGCTCTTGCTGGTGTTCTACGCGCCTCCGCTGCAGCCCGCGTTCGAGACGCGGGCGCTCGGGTGGGACCAGTGGCTCGGGGTGGCCGGCCTCTCGCTGGCGCCGTTGGTGGCGACGGAGCTGGTCAAGCTCACGCCAGTCGCGTCGTGGCTTGCGGGGCTACGAGCAGCCGATACGGGGCCGAGCGCGTCACGCGGCCTCTGAGCGCCCGCGCCAGCGGCTGAGGACCGACTCGAACTCGGCCACCATGGCGGCGAATCCGGCAATGGTCGGTCCGAGTCTGGCCAGCGTCTGCTGACATTCGGCCGCGAGCCGCTCGATCTCGGCGAGCCGCTGCCGCAGCTCCTCGACCGAAGCGGTGAGGTGCGCGTCGAGCTCCCCGGGAGAGGATGTGGTCGTGGCGTCGTTCATAACTCGCTCCTCCTGCGTTGGTGCGGGCGCGATCTCCGGCGCCGGCCGCTCGGGCGATGGCGCCGGCCGGATGTCGATGGCCGGCAGAGACGTCTCAGCGGGAGAACGACGGGACGGTGGCGCCGCGGGAGGCGGTTCTGGCGCTGGCGTCCGGGCCGTCACGGGTGGTTCAGATTCGCCCGGTCGCTCGGCGACCGGGACGCCGAACGCCTCCCGCAGGCTGTGGGCCCCGGCGACGGCGCGCTTCCGGCGCTCGAAAGCCTCCGATGTCGCCGGCGGCGATGACGGCGGCTTGTGTGACCCATCCCGTGCAGTGGATGGCATCGGCGGGTGCGCAGCGCGGGCGCCGACCGCTCGCTCGGAGCGCGTGGTCGCGTCGCGTTCACCGTCCAGCAGACGCAGGCGTTCCCGAAATTCGGCGGCGTCGATGACATAGGTCCTGCCGCCATGGCGCGCATGCAGGTCGCAGATGGACTGCCCCCGCTCGGTCCAGAGAAGCTCGGCGATGCGGCTCATCTCCGGCGTGTCGGCCAGCGCCCGGACAGCGCGGAGCGCCCGCAGCATGTTGGCGGAGCGGATGACCGTCTCGTGGTCGATGATGGCGGCCGCCGTCACCGCCGCCGCGACGCGGGACTCCGCGCTC
The DNA here is from genome assembly GCA_037444005.1 of Chloroflexota bacterium. GTDB lineage: Bacteria > Chloroflexota > Dehalococcoidia > DSTF01 > JACRBR01 > DATLZC01. The sequence goes on along the minus strand of JBBING010000006.1, from coordinate 11,873 downwards.
GCGCCCGAGAGCTCTCCAGCGCTCCGCGCAGCCTGCATCGCGTGGTGCGCCCACGGGCGGTCATGCAGATATCGCAGCCAGGCCGCTGACGCGGCGTTTCGAGACGGAATATCGAGAACCGCCGCAAACAGGGCCGCGAGACCGACGGCCGCGGAGTCCTGGGGCGAGAGCGAGGCCAGCGCAGCGATCTTGAGACTCAGGCCGTACAGCCGCCGGAAGCGGTCGTACGCGTCAGGAAAGTCGCGCTCGAATCGACGGAAGAGGGGGCCGACCCAGTTCAGGTTCGCCCCGGGCGACCGGACCAGGCGGCCCAACGCTGCGGCCAGGGCAGGCGCCAGGTCCTCCATGAGGCGTATCCCCCTTCGAAGGCACAGTGCTGACCCCAATAGTGTCGGCGGGAGGAGCGCAGACCTGTTGCGGGCGGTCAGTCCCCCTGGGCGCTCGTCAGGCCGTCGCCGGACGGAGACGAGGGCGTGAGGGGCTCCCATTCGTTCTCCCGCCAGGCCTCGACGCCGATGAGGGGGACGAAGCGGCATTCGCCGAAGCGCTGGAGCATCGTGCCTTTGGGGAGCTGCGTCACGCGCACGAGCTGCTGAATGCGGCGGGAGCCCACAGGGATCACCATACGCCCGCCCGGCGACCGGAGCTGGTCGACGAGCACGTGCGGTACGCGGGGAGCGGCGGCCGTGACGATAATGGCGTCGTACGGCGCCCCCTCGGGCCAACCCAGCGTGTCCAGCGCCAGGTGGACCTCGATGTTCGTGTACCCGAGCTCCCGCAGGACGGCCTCGGCCCGCCTCGCGAGCTCGGGCACCCGCTCGACGGTGACCACGTGCGCCGCGAGCTCCGCCAGGAGCGCCGCCTGGTAGCCCGAGCCTGTGCCCACCTCGAGCACACGCTCGGATCCCGTGAGCTCCAGCAGTTCGGTCATCATCGCCTGAATGAGCGGCTGGGAGATGGTCTGTTCGAAGCCGATAGGCAGGGGGCGATCTTCGTAGGCGTAAGGCCGCAGAGGCTCCGGAACGAATCGCTCGCGGGGAATCTTGGCCATGGCGGCGAGCACCCGCTCGTCGCGGATCTCGAGCCGCAGGAAGTCGACCATGCGCTGCCGGGCGGCCGCGTAGTCCGGTTCCACGGCCGTAGGATAGCCCAGCGGCGGCGGTCTGTAACGGGCGCTTGGTCGTGTGAACAGGGGCGAAGGGTCAGGCGGCCGCCTCTGCCTTTCGGGCCAGGTACGCGTCGATGGCGGCTGCGGCTTTGCGAGCCGCCGCCAGCGCCGTCACCACGAGGTCGGCGCCGTGGACGCAGTCGCCCGCCGCGAAGACTCCGGGGCGCGTCGTCTCGCCCGTCTCCTCGTCGGCGATCACGAGGCCGTCGGGGCGGTGCTCGACGCCTTGCGACTCAACGACATCCGGATCGGCCGTGTAGCCCACGGCGATCACAACGAGGTCGGCCGGAATCGTGAACTCCGAGCCTTCGATCGGCACCGGGCGGCGCCGTCCGGAGGCGTCGGGCGCGCCCAGCTCCATGCGTTGGCAGACGACGGCGGCGACGCGCCCGTCGGGGCCGGCCTCGAAGCGGAGGGGCGACGTGAGGTACTCGAAAACGACGCCTTCCTCCCGGGCGTGCTTCCGCTCCTCGGCGCGGCCGACCATCTCGGCTTCGGTGCGCCGGTAGACGAGGGTGACCCGCTCGGCGCCGAGCCGCACGGCGGTGCGCACGCAGTCCATGGAGGTGTCCCCGCCACCGATAACGACGACGTGGCGCGGTTTCGGAAGGGGCGCGCGGAGCCGTTCGGGTAGCCGTTCAGGCGGAAGGTTCCCGCGGACCAGGAACTCAGTGGCCTGCATCACGCCGGGCAGGTCCGCTCCCGGCACGTCGAGCCGGTTATTCACGCTGGCGCCGTGCGCGAGGAAGACGGCGTCATACCCCTCGGCGAAGAGGTCGTCCAACGTCTTGTCGCGCCCGATATACACCTCGCCCACGAAGCGGACGCCCAGCCGCTCGAGCAGAAAGTTCACCTTGCGGTCTACGACGCGCTTGTCGAGCTTGAAGCTGGGAATTCCGTACGTGAGCAGGCCGCCGGGCTGGGGCCAGGCGTCAAAGATCGTCACTGCGTGGCCCTTCTTCGCCAGCTCCTCGGCCACCGCGAGGCCCGCCGGGCCCGCGCCCACCACCGCGACGCGGAAGCCGGTCGGCTCGATGGTGTCGGGCGCAGGATAGCCGACCGTTTCCGCGAGCTGGTCGGCGAGGAACGCCTCGAGTCGGCCGATGGCCACAGGACGCGCATGCTTCCCCACGACGCAGTGGCCTTCGCACAGCCGCTCCTGAGGACAGAGTCTGCCGCACATGTCGGGCAGGTTGCTCGTCTGGAAAAAGACCTCCGCTCCGCCGATGACATCGCCGTTCTCGAGGCGCAAGAGCGCGCCGGGGATGTCGTTGTGCACCGGGCAGGCCTTCTGGCACGGCGCGGCCGGGCACTGGATGCAGCGCATTGCCTCGGCTTTCGCGGTCTCGAGGGTGAGCGGGAGGTAGACTTCGTCGAAATTACGGACCCGCTCCTTCGGGTCCTGCGCGGGCATTGGCTGCGGGGGGAGCTTGAGCCGGGCCTTCCGGTCGATGGTAGGTGGCGCCTTCGCGCTCGTCGATATGGTCGTCAACCGACGCTTCCCTCCGTTTGTTCCAACGCTCACGAATAGCTTAGCGGAGGCCATCCCGCCGTGCCAGGGACCGATCGTCCCTTCCTGCAGAGTTGTCGGCCGTTCCTGTCTCCTTATGCAGCCAGACCCCTGGCTCGCGATCACATGACCAACGGCATGTCTCGGGTGTGGCGAGCGTCCCGCTCCGAAAGCCCGAACCTCGATCACCGTCGTGTGCGTCGATATCATGGCGGCGCGATGCTTCCGTTTACGAAGCTGCACGGCGCGGGGAACGACTTCGTTGTCGTCGAGCCGGATGGGCGCGACCGCGACTGGGCGGCGCTCGCTCGGCGCATGTGCGACCGGCACTTCGGCGTCGGCGCGGACGGCCTGCTCCTCGCGCTGCCGTCGGATTCGGCCGATTTGCGGATGCGTATCTTCAACCCCGACGGGTCGGAGGCGGAGATGTGCGGGAACGGCGTCCGGTGCGTCGCCCGGTACGCTGTGGAACGTGGTCTCGTACGCTCGGAGCGGTTCCGGCTCGAGACCGCGGCCGGCGTCCTCGCCGTCGAGGCCTATCGAGATGCGGGGGGCGTCGTCACCCGAGCCCGGGCGTCCATGGGCCGGCCTCGGTTTCGTGCGGAGGAAGTCCCCGTCTCGCTCGAGGCGGAGCCTCCCCTTCGTAATGTCTCGCTCGTGGTGGACGGGCAAACCGTCGCCGTCACCATCCTGTCGATGGGCAACCCTCACGCCGTGCATTTCTGGGCGCGCCCGGTGTCGGCGTACCCTCTCGCGCAGGTCGGCCCGAAGATGGAGCATCATCCTGTCTTCCCGAACCGGACGAACTACGAGGTGGCGCGCGTGGTAGACCGGGGACGCATCGAGGCGCGCGTGTGGGAGCGGGGCGTCGGCGAGACCCTGGCCTGCGGGAGCGGCGCCTGCGCCGTCGCCGTGGCCGCGCACATCCTGCATCTCGTGGATGATCGGGTGGAAGTGGCGCTCCCCGGAGGCGTCCTCACCGTCGAATGGGACGGCGAGGGCGAGGTGTTTTTGAGCGGGCCTGTAGAGGAGGTGTTCACGGGCACGTGGCCTGACTGACCATGGCGGTCCGTCAGATTCGCCGCCTGGAACCCGCGCCACAGGACCGCTGGGAGTGGGCGGTCCGAAAGGCGACTATTCGCGCCTTCTGGCTCGATCGCGAGCGCTTCGAGCGCCTGCGAAGCACATGCCCCGCGCGGGTCATCGAGGAGCCGTCGGGCGTCGTGGTCGGTGAGGCGCTCAGCCTTCGGCCCGAGATGCTGGTCCACTTGGCGTTCGCAGACCGCCGGGCGTGCGAGGAGCGGTTCGGACCGATGTTCCATCGCCTTCTCGAGGCGACGCCGGACCGGGCGGAGGTGCGGGAAGGATTTGTGGTGGAGTTCACCGACCGGCCCAATCGCGGCTATGTGGAGCCCGTGCTCAAGCAGCAAGGCTTCGACGTCGACCGCGAGTGGCTCGAGTTCACCCTCGTCGACCTCGACCTGGCGGCGCTGCCGGGCGCGAGCGACCTTCGCATGACCGAGGTGCGCTTCGATGACGCCGGCGCGCTGGCCGAGGCGGCGCAAGCGTACGGAAGCGAGAAGCTCACGCCGGATGGCGCGTCGGCGGCGCTGGCGCTGGGAGAGCGCGCCTGGTGGGCCGAGCGGGCTGACGGCGACCGGATCGGATTCGTGCGGCTGTGGATGCGACCCGACGGCCGCGCCGCGGAGGTGCGCGATCTGGCGGCCGCGCCAGAACACCGGGACGCTGAAGGCATGGCTGCGCTACTCGCGGCGGCCCTGGGACAACTCCGCGCCCTGGGCGCCGTCGAAGCGTCGACGCGAGTCGATGTCGGCGACGCTGACGCCATCGGCGCGCTGCGGGCCGCGGGGTTCCGGCCCGGCGACGCCGGCGTGACGTACCGGCGCCCCGCGGACGAGGAGGAGGTCCGCCGCCGGCTGGAGGCGAAACGGGGGCACGCGGTGAAATTCGGAGACTGGCGGTAATGCGCCTCGCGCGCCGGATCGAACAGCTTCCGCCGTATCTGTTCGCGAGCATTTCGAAGAAAATCGCCGAGAAGCGCGCGCAGGGCGTCGATGTCATCTCCTTCGGCATCGGCGACCCCGATCTGCCGACGCCACCGCATGTGATCGATGCGCTCTGCGAGGCCGCGCGCGACCCGACTAACCACCGCTATCCCGAGACCGAAGGCCTTCCCGAGTTTCGGGAGGCGGTCGCCTCCTGGTACGAGCGCCGCTTCGGCGTGCGCCTCGACCCCGCGAGGGAGGTCTGTTCGCTCATCGGATCGAAGGAGGGAATCGGGCACGCCGCGCTCTGCTTCATCGATCCGGGCGATATCGCGCTGGTGCCGGATCCCGCGTACCCCGTCTACGCCATCGGGACGATGTTCGCCGGTGGCGAAGCGTATGCCCTGCCGCTCGACGAACGGAACGGATTTCTTCCGGACCTCGACGTCGTGCCCGCGGAGGTGGCGCGGCGGGCGCGAGTCCTGTGGCTGAACTACCCCAACAATCCGACCGGCGCGTGCGCGGACCTCGCGTTCTTCGAGCGGGTGGTGGCCTTTGCGCGACGGCACGACCTGTGGGTGTGCCATGACATGGCGTACTCGGACGTGACGTACGACGGCTACCGGCCCTCGAGCTTTCTCGAAGCCCCGGGCGCGAAGGACGTCGGGGTCGAATTCAACTCGCTTTCGAAGACGTACAACATGACCGGCTGGCGCATCGGCATGGTGGTGGGGAACGCGACGCTGGTCGACGCCATCATGCGGGTGAAGTCGAACCTGGATTCGGGGGCGCCGCAGGCGATCCAGCGCATGGCCATCGCGGCGCTGATGGGCCCGCAGGACGCCGTCGAACAGCACAATCGCATCTATCAGCGGCGGCGCGACCGGCTCGTTCCGGCGTTGCAACGGTTGGGGCTCCGGGTGACGCCTCCGAAGGCGACCCTGTACGTCTGGGCCGGTCTGCCGGAGGGCGTGCGCTCCATCGAGTACGCTGAGCGCCTCCTCGATGAGACGGGCGTCGTCGTGACGCCGGGCGTCGGATACGGCGCCGCCGGGGAAGGCTACATCCGTCTTTCACTGACCATCCCTGACGACCGTCTGGAAGAAGGCGTGCGCCGGCTCGAAACCTTCTCGAGCTCAGCGTAGCGTCGAAGGGGGAAGCGCCCGACGCGGGGCGGGTTTCGCGGCCCGGCGTTCCGCCGTACCCTTTGGGGACATGGCCGCGCCATCGATACCGAGACCCGCGCTCGCGTCCGAAGCTATCCGGGCGCGCCGGCTCTGCGCGGCGATCGCGGCGTGCTGGGCCGTCTCTGTCGCCTTCTACGTATGGTTCTGGACGCGGCCGCTCTGGCTGCCGAAGTGGCCGCTCGACACGACGGCGCTCGACCCCACGGGCACGCTGGGGCTCGACTACGCAGGCCTCGCGCACTACATCGCCGGCTTCGTTTTGCCGTCCGCGGCGTACGGCATCGCGCTGGCGGTGGCGTGGCGCCTGGGGGAGCGTCTGGACGCCCGATGGGTAGTCGCGGGCGCGCTCGGACTCGCGGCGACGCTGTGGCTTGCGTATCCGATCCTCGCCGCCGACGTGTTCGACTACCTGATGATCGGCCGGCTCGTCGAGCACTATCACGTTAATCCGTACGTGCACGTCGCCGACGAGTTTCCCTCGGACCCCTATTACCCGCCCGTCGGGTGGCCGGACCTGCGTTCGGTCTACGGGCCGCTTTTCAACGGGCTCATGGCCATCCCCGTGCTGCTGGCAGGCGGGAACACGATGGCGGCGCTCCTGATCTTCAAGGCCCTCATGATCGCCGTGCACGGAGCGAACACGTGGGTGGTGTTCCGGCTGGCGTCCGAACTGAGGGCCCGGCGGCCGGCCTTTGCCGCGTTGGCCTACGGATGGAATCCGCTGCCCGTCGTCTTTTTCGGGGTTGACGGCCATAACGACGCGCTGCTCGCGCTCCTGGTGGGGCTGGCGGCGCTCGCGTCGCTCCGGAGCCGTCACGACGCGGCGCTGCCACTGATCGCCACAGCCGCGCTCACGAAGTTCGTCCCGGTCATCCTCTTCCCCGTCTACGTGCTCGCGGCCAGAAGGTCGCCGCGAAAGGCGGTCATCGGCGTCGCGGCTTCGGTCGCGCTCACCGTGGCGGCGTTCGCGCCTCAGTGGGCCGGAGTCGACACCTTCGACGGCGTGCGCGATCAGGGGTCGCGGCAGACGTCGTCGCTCGCGTCGCTTCTAACGTTCGCGCTCGACGACAAGGGCCTGGCGCGGGCGATCATGGTCGGGGCGTTCGCGTCAGGGTACGCGTATACCGTGTTGCGCGTGCGGGGCGTGGTCGCTCAGACCTTCGCGATCCTCAGCCTGTATCTGGTCACCGTTTCGTTCTGGTTCAAGGGCTGGTACATCACGTGGCCCCTGATGTTCGGCGCGGCTCTGGGCGGACCGGCGCTGGCCGTTGCGCTGGCCTGGAGCATCGGACCTTTCTTGAATCCTGTCTTCGGCGCGTGGGGTTGGCTCATGTACTGGTGGGACTGGCACCGGCGGTGGGGCATGTGGATGATGGAGACGTGGCTCACGGCCACGCTTCTCGCGCCGCTCGCGGCGGGAGCTCTCGTCGTCGGCCTGTGGGCCTGGGTGCGCCAGCGGTTCGCGCTCGCGGGGTAGCTCAGATCGACGCCACGAACGCCTCGATGTGTGCGCGCAATGCGTCCCGGGCCGCGCGGAACGCGGCCAGCCGTTCTTCCTCTGAGCCGCGCGCCTTCGCCGGATCTTCGACGCTCCAGTGCACGCGCTTCGCCGCGCCCGGGAACACCGGGCACCGCTCGGCCGCGGCGTCGCAAACGGTGATAACGTAGTCGAACGCCTTGTCCACGAAGCGGTCGACGCTCTTGGCTTCGTGCGTCGAGATGTCGATCCCGACCTCCGCCATCGCCTTCACTGCGAGCGGATGAAGCGTGCCGGGCTCGACGCCGGCGCTCGCGACCTCGAACCTCTCGCCGCCCAGCGCCCGAAGGAGGCCCTCCGCCATCTGGCCGCGGGCCGAGTTGGCCGTGCAAAGGAACAGCACCCGGAGCGGCCGCCTCATCTTCGGAAGGCCCTATCGATCGTGACCGCGGCCAGCGCGGCGAAGAGCGGCATCGCCGGCGCGTGGAACCGGGGGTCGCCGAAGAATACGAGATGCACCGCGGTCCAGTACCCGATGAACGACACGATGAGGAGGGGGTCCGGCGCGAGGAGGCGTCTCCTCGCGAGGATCACGCCGGCTCCGAACAGCCCCAGTACGGCGTAGTAGTACGCGTTCGACGTCCAGCGCAGCGCGTTCCAGATGCCCGGATCGATCCACGGCTGGCCACCGTGGCCGTCGTTCCAGCGCAGCCCTTCCTCGTCGTGGTAGTACAGGTAGAACAGCTTTCGCGGCAGCAGTTGCAGCTCGGTGAGCGGCTGGTCGAGCGCGAACCGAACGGCCTCCCGGAATCCCTCCGCGTTGACCGCGACCTCGCCCGCGACGGAATCGAGGTCGGGCCGGCTGTAGATGAGCGCGTCCGCCATCTGTCCTCGGCCCGACGCGCCGTCGTGATGGCCGATCCAGAGATCGACGCCGGCGTTGGTGCTGATAGGGACGAACGCGTTCATCCTGATGGCGTTCCGGATGGTCCATGGAGCCACGGCCGCTACCGTGAACGCCGCCACGACGGCCAGCCTCGCGGCCGACGCCCGGATGTCGCGCGACGCCGCGAACCAGAAGGGGAGCGCCACCAGAGGGAACAGCAGCGCCTGCCCGCGAACGAGGGCAGCGAAACCCGTCACCGCGCCCGCCGCCATCAAAGCCGGGAGTCCCGGGCGCCCGGCGCCGCCCTCGAGGAGGAGCAACCACAGGACGAGCAGCGCAAAAAACGTGAACGCGGTCTCGGAGAGCGTAACCCCGGCAAAGAGCACGAGGCTCGGGAACGCGGCGACGATGGCTGCGGCCGCGACGCCGGCGCGCTGACCGAAGGCTCGGCGGGCGATGGCGAACGTAAGCGCCACGGCGCCGGCGCCGAGGACCGCGTTCAGGAGCTGTCCCCACAGAGGGTCGGGACCGAAGAGCCGGTACAGCGGCGCCAGCAGCAGGGCGTAGCCCGGCGGCCAGAAGGCCGTCGGCTTGCCGTTGAGGTGCACGAAGCCCGCGCCTTCGGCCAGCTTGCGGGCGAACCAGTCGTACCGGAAGGCGTCGTCATCGGGAAGCGGTCGCCAGTCGCTGTACGCGACCCACGTGAGGCGCAAGGCGAGCGCGAACGCGACGACAGCAACCACCGCTGCGGTCACGCCCGAAACGGCGGGCCACGCGCGGCGCCGGCCGGCCACCGCTGCCTGGGGGGGCCGCGAAGCGGCGGCCTCGCGAGCGCCGTCTACCACGGGTCGCTCCCCAGAGCGGCTGCGCGCAGATGGGCGGTGTCGTTCAGCGCGAGGAGCGTCGCGCCGTCGTCTCGCACGTCGACGAGCGATCGCGAGGCGAGCCCCTGCCGGAAGCGGCGGAAGCGGGCCAGCGGCGCGCCGGTAACCGCGCACAGGAGCGCGCCGATGACGAAGTTGTGCGTGACCGCGATGACGGCGCCGTCGGGGAAGCGCTGCCGCAGCCGTTCGACCTCGGCCCACGCGCGCTCCTGCACCTGTCGCAGCGTTTCGCCGCCCGGCATCGGGACGTCAGCGCAGTCTTCCGAGAGCCACCGCTGCAAGAACTCCGGGTAGCGCGCCCGGAGTTCGGCGAACGTCATGCCGTCGGTCTCGCCGACGTCCATCTCGATGAGCCCCGGGGCGATCTCAATGTCGAGCCCGAGCCGCGCGGCGATGGGGCTCGCCGTGTCCAGCGCGCGGCGGAGCGGGCTCGACACGACCGCGGCGACGGGCCAGCCGTCGAACGCCGATGCCAGCGCCTCGGCCTGCAGGCGGCCCCGATCGGTGAGGGGGACGTCGTTCCGGCCGAGGGCGAGGCCCGAAGCGTTCGCCGTGGCTTCGGCGTGGCGGACCAGCGCCAGTTTCATGACTCGACGTACTGGCCGGCGCGCCGCCACCGCTCCCTCGCGGGCGACGTCTCGGCGAGCATCAGGCGGGTGCGGACGATGCGCTCCGGCTCCGGAAGCCCGAGCGCCGCCGCGACCTGCTCCGCCCGGCCGGCGACCTCCTGGTCGTGACGTAGCCGCATCCAGATCCGGATGCGCCCTGGCGGGCTCTCGAGAACCCGCAAGTCCTGCACCATCGCACGGATATCGTAGCGTTTCGTCTCCTTCTCGCGCTGGTGCTCCCACGGGATGGTCTCCGCGGCGAGGAAGCGCTCGACGGCCTCGCGCGCCCGCTCCGGCGTCCAGCCATCCGCCGGCGTCTCGACCTCGTACTCCGCCCAGCGCATCTCCGACTGCAGCGACGGGAGCCCGAGGCCGACCTCTTCCGCCGCGAGAAGCTCGAGGCCCGGCGGCGCCTGCGTCCTCGCGGCCTCGAGGAACCGTTCCGGCGCCACACGCTCGCTCAGGTACACGTCCACCACCTCACGTTCGCCGATGACCCCGACGGGAAGCGCGGCGGCGAACGAGATCTGCGGATGGGGTGTGAAGCCCTCGCTGTACGCGAGGGGAAGCTCCGCCCGGCGCAGCATCCGCTCCCACGCACGCATGAGGTCGAGGTGCGTGATGTACTTCAGCTCCTCGCCTCGACGGAACGTCACTCTGAGGCGCTGGACCTTCACTCGCTCTCCTCCGACGGCGCCCCGGCGGGCTGGCGGACCAGGCGCACCTTCTCGATCTTCACGCCGTCCATCTCGGTCACGGTGATCACGAAGCCATCGCTGATGAACGACTCGCCGACCTTCGGGATGTGGCCGAGGCGTTCCAGCACGTACCCCGCGATGGTCTCGTAGTCGCCTTCCGGCAGCTCGATCTCGAGCTCCTCCCGGAGGTCGAAGATCGACATCCCGCCGTCGACCTCCACCGTGCGCTCGTCGATGGTCTGGAACTCGGTCTCGGCGGGCTGGCCGAGCTCGTCCACCACTCGGCCGACCATCTCCTCGAGCAGAAGCTCCAGCGTCACGATGCCCGCGACGCCGCCGTATTCGTCGACGACGATGGCGAGCTGATTCCGCTCCTGCTGCATCTGCCAGAACAGCGTACTCACCGGCTTCGTCTCGGGCACGAAGAACGCCGGACGCATGAGCCGGTCGACGGGCGTCGATTCGTCGGCCTCCTTGCGGGCGAGCGCGCGCAGCACGTCCTTGATGCCGACGACGCCCACCACGTTGTCGACCGTCTCGTGATACACGGGGAAGCGGGAATGCGGCGTCTCGTCGAACACGCGGAAGAAGTCGGCGAGCGTCGCCCCGCTTTCGAGCCAGACCACCTCCGTGCGCGGGATCATGACCTCGTTCACGCGCCGGTCGTGGAAGTGGAAGACGCGGTCGAGGAGCTCGGCCTCGGCTTCGCCGACGGCGCGCTCTTCGGCGGCGATGTCGATGAGCATGCGCAGCTCCGCCTCGGTGACCGTCGGCGTCACGCGGGCGCGCTCGCCGATGAGCAGCCGGCTCACGACGGTGGGCGTGACGGCGACGACGGTGACGAGCGGGGCGAGCGCACGCATCAGCATGCGCATGGGGATGGCGGCGGCCAGCGCGATGCGCTCGCTCAAACGGGCCGCCAGCACCTTGGGCGTCGCCTCGCCGAGCTCCGCCGTCACGAACGCCGTGAGGACGGTGCCGACGGCGACGCGCAGCCAGGCCGGCCCCGGCGCGATGTCCGCCGAGACGACGCCGCCCATGATGGACGCGAGCACGATGAACACGTTCTGCAGCAGAATGATGAGCGAGAAAAACCGCTCTTCGTCGCTCCGCAGGCGGTCGAGCGCTTGGGCGCCGCGGCTCCCCTGCTCGACGAGGTGCCGGACGCGGATACGGCTCATGGCCACGACCGCGATCTCGACGGCATTCACCACGGCGTATCCGGCCAGCCCGACGAGCAACAGCGCCACGGCTGCGGGCACGCTCACGCCGATGTCGACGCGCTCTTGCAGGAGAGGGAGGGTCTGCGCGAGGGACGAAGGATCCATCAACAGTCGAGAGGTTTCTCCCCCGTGCGCATCATAGCACGCGGGCGGCCCGCCGGCGCTGGCGGCGACGGCGTCTCAAAGATTCATGGTAGGGAAGGCTTGGTGTGGTGGAGTATGCCGG
>JBBING010000005.1:29748-71140 GCA_037444005.1 Chloroflexota bacterium | reverse complement strand
CGCGCGGCGCTGGTTCTAAGGAGCCCGGGTGAGCCCCCGCGGCGCCAGGCCCGACGCCGCCAGGTCTGCCCTCTCCGTCGGCGCCCTGCTGGCGGCGGTCGCCATCGCCGCGGCCCTGATCGCCACCTCTCTCCGGACGGACCCGGCGCCGGCCGAGCCGGCCGGTGTCCTGCCGGGGCTCTCGCGGGCCGACGACGTCCGCCTGGGCGACGCGCTCGCGCGCGCCGCCACCGCCGCGGCGCCCACACCGACGTCGGAGCCGACGCCGACGCCTCCCCCACCGCCCCCGCCCACGCCCGCCGCGCAAGTCGCCGGCGTGACGAGTCCGCCGTCCTCCCGCCCATCCTCGGCTCCTCCACCTCCCGCGCCACCCCCGGCGCCGGAGCCGGCTCTCGACGCCGGGCTCGCCGCGGAGCTTCTCGCGCTGGTCAACGCCGAACGGAGCGCTCGAGGGCTCGTCCCGCTGAGCGTCCACCCCGCACTGGTGACGTCGTCCACGTCGTACGCGCTCCTCGCGTTGCGGCTCGATTGGCACGACCACACCGGGCCCGACGGCCGGACGTTCGCCGACCGGATCCGGGCCGCGGGCCTCACAGCGAACGCCTACCTGGGCGAGGTGATGGGCTGGGGCTGGGGCGGCTGGAGCCCGCGCGACATCCTCCGGAGCTGGCTCGAGAGCCCGCCCCACAGCCAGGTGATCCTCAGCCCCGCGTTCTCGCTGGCGGGCGCCGGCTGCGCCGTGCGCGACGACCCCGACGGCCGGCGCATCCACTGCGTGATCGACCTCGCGGGACCGTAGGCCGGAGGTCGCGGACCCTGTTACCATGGCGCCGTGAGCGAGGCAGCGAACCCTCTGCGCGTCATCGTCTACTCCGACTACGTCTGACCCTGGTGCTTCCTCGGCCTCGTGCAGGCCGAACGGCTGGCCCGCGACTTCGACGTCGCGCTGGAGTGGCGCCCCTTCGAGCTGCATCCCGAGACGCCCCCCGGCGGCATCCCCCTCGAACAGCCGAGCCCGCGGGCCCTCGCCTACTGGGAGCGGCTCGTGGCTATGGCGAAGGACTTCGGCGTCACGCTGCGGCGCCCGCGCCTCCTCCCGAACTCGCACCTCGCCCTCGAGGCGGCCGAGTTCGTCCGCGAGCGCGCCCCGGACCGCTTCGACGCCTTCCATCGAGGGCTCTTCGCCGCCTATTTCCAACGCGGCGTTGGCATCGGCGACATCGAGACGCTGGTTGCCGTGGCCGGGGAAGCCGGCGCGCCCGCGGAGGCCCTCCGCGCGGCGCTGGAGGACCGGCGGTACGAGCGCGCCGTAGACGACGCCACGGACGAGGCTCGCTCGCAAGGCGTTAGCGGCACGCCGACCTTCGTGTTCGACGGACGGCTGCCCATCGTCGGCGCGCAGGACTACCCCGTGTTCGCGAGCGTCGCCCGGCGCATGGGAGCGGGGCCGCGGGAGTTGCCCGGCGGCTGAGCCGCTGCCATGATGCCGGCGTGACCACGCGGGTCCGCGTCATCTACAACCCGGCGGCGCGCGGCGCGCCGTCCCTCACGGACGTGCGCGAGGCGCTGGCCGGCGTCGCCAGCGAGGGTTGGGAAGGCGACGTCGTCGCCACGGACGCGCCGCTGCACGCTGTCGAGCTGGCGCGCGAGGCCGCCACGGCGGGCGTCGACGTGGTCGTGGCGTGCGGCGGCGACGGCACACTCAACGAGGTCATCAACGGGCTCGTCGGCGCGGAGGCGACCCTCGCCGTGGTCCCCGCCGGCACGGCCAACGTCTGGGCGAAGGAAGCGCGTATCCCCCGGAACCTGCGCCGCGCCTTTCGCGAGCTCGCCCGCGGCGAGCGGCGGCGGATCGACCTCGGCCGGGCGACGCTGGCCGGCGGGACGCCGCGCTACTTCATCCTCGTGGCGGGCGTCGGCTTCGACGGGACGGTGGTCAACCACGTCTCGCCCCTCTGGAAGGCGCGCCTGGGCGCGGCGTCGTATGTGCTGCACGGGGCATGGGACGCCTTCTCGCTCCGCGCGCGGCCCGCGCGCGTGCGCGTGAACGGGCAGGCGCTCGCCACCGACCTCTTCTGGGCCACCGTGAGCAACACCCGGTCGTACGGGGGAGCCGTCACCCTCTCCCCGGACGCTCGGGTGGACGATGGCGCGCTGGACCTCACGCTGATGACCCGCGGGGGACCGGTGAGCGTGGCCTCGTATCTCGCCCGTGCCTTCCTGGGCACGCTGGACCGCTCGCCCACCGCTGTCGTGCGGCAGGTGCGCTCGTTCGAGGTCGAGACCCCCGGGCTCGCGGTGCAGGTCGACGGGGAGTACCTGGGCGAGACGCCCGCGCTGGTGGACATCGCCCCCGAAGCCATCGAGACTATCGTCCCGCGCGACGGGCTCCACGCGCCGGTGTGGAGCCGGCGCTAGAACACGGCGATGGGGTTGACCGGCGAGCCTGTGCCTCCCGCCACCCGCAGCGGCGCGACCACGAACAGGAACTCCCACCGCGACCGCGCCGCGCACGCCTCCGCCAGGGCCTCGAGGTCGCAGTTGTCGAGCAGATGCAAGCCCATGGCCACGATGCCGACGCGGTGGATGGGCAGCCCGACGCCGGGAAAGCCGCTCGGCATGACGTCGCTGACGCCGTCGCAGCCCAACACCGCGACGCCACGCTCGTGGAGCCACGGCAGACACGCGGCGTGGAGTCCCGCCAGCCCTTCGCTGTTGACGTCCCACGGGCCTGCCTCCTGCCGGCGCCGCCAGCGGCCCGTATACACGAGGAGCGCGTCGCCTTCCGCGACGCGGACGTTCTGGGCCGCTTCCGCGGCTTCGAGGTCTTCCGGGTACAGGGCCTCACCTGGCTCGAGCCGCGGCCGGCCACGGAGCCGGGGCGCGTCGATGAGCACGCCGCGCGTCACGATGCCCGCTTCCGCCGCCGCCACGGAGCCTGCCCCCGCGCCCTGCGAGGTGACGGCGCTCTGATCGCGGCCGTTGTACAGCTTCCCGTCCCAGAACATGTGGCAGAGGGCGTCGAGATGGGTGTGAGCGTACCCGTGGAACCGGAGCGCAAGGTAATCCCCGCTGCCGGTGGCGCCGGGGTCCGTGCCCGCGCCGGTCATCAGGTGGACCAGCGGCCAGGCGTTGTCGGCGGCCGCCACGGTGTCGAGCGGGCGCGCGGCCGACACCGTGACGCCCTCGCGCGCGAGGGCGACCGCCCGGGCCGTCTTCTCGGGCGTGATGAGATTCAGCGCCCCGCGCTCGTCGTCGGCGCCCCAGCGTCCCCAGTTGCTCAGCGACTGGAAGTAGGCGATGACGTCGGCGTCGGACGTGGGCCGGGGCCAGCGTTCAGCCATCGGCGCGCCCCTCCGTTATGTCGCCTGTTTCGTCCACGTCGCCAGATCGAAGTAGTCGCGCCACGCGCGGATCTTGTCGCCCTCCACTTCGAACACGCCGGCGACGGGGAGCTCGACCTGCTTGCCGTTCATCTCGAACCGATCGATCCGCTCGGTGAAGACGGTGTCGCCGGCGGCGGCGACGCCGCGAATCTCGAATTCGACCTTCTGCGCCGGGGCGAGGATGAACCGCAGGAGGTTCAGGATGTTGTCCCGTCCCTTCGCCGGCTCCATGGGGATGTTGTGGTAGACGGCGTCGTCGGTGAACCAGCCGGCGATCTCCTCCGGGTCGCGACGCGACCAGGCGTCGCAGAAGGCGCGGACCACAGCGATAGGGTCGTAGGCCATGGTGGGACTCCTTCGTCGGTGGGATGGCGAGAACGTACGGCGTCGCGGCGGCAGGGTCAAGCGGGGAACGGGGGCACGGCCGGACTGGTAGAATGCGAATGCGCCGGAGGGGTGTCCGAGCGGTTTAAGGAGCCCGTCTTGAAAACGGGTGTGGGTCACACCACCGTGGGTTCGAATCCCACCCCCTCCGCCAGACGGCGCCCTCGTTCGCCGCGCGCTCCGAGGAAGGTCGCTCGACTTGACCGCGGCCCGCGGCCTGCGGTATCGTAATTCGAGACCCCACCCATGGGGGTATGGTAGAAGGCGGAACCAACGATGCGCCCGGACATCAAACGCGACGTGCTCAAGCGGCTCAGCTTCGTCGAGGGGCACCTCGCCGGCGTCCGCAAGATGGTGGAGGACGAGAAGTATTGCGTCGACATCCTCAAGCAGACGTACGCCGTCCGCCGCGCCATCGAGAAGATCGAGGCGCTCCTGCTCGACGGCCATCTGCACACCTGCGTCGTCGAGGGCATCCGCGCGGGACGCGCCGACGAAGTGACCAGCGAGCTGCTCGAGCTCTACGGCCTCGCGCCCCGGCGGCTGCCCGACGAAGCGCTCCCGGAGCCAGTCCTCGCTACGGAGGGCTGATCTGCCGCACCCCCGCAGCCACACGGGCGGAGCGCGGCAGCCCCATGTGCTTCGGGCGCCTCGTGCGTCGCGGTATGGGTCTCGAAAAGGAGGACAAGATGGCCAACGCACGACCGAGGCAAGCGATCCTTCCCGTGGGGGGCATGACGTGCGCGAGTTGTGTGAAGCACGTCGAGCGGGCTTTGTCCGGACTAGAAGGTGTCGAGGCGGCGAGCGTCAACCTAGTGGCCGCCAAGGCCAGCGTCGAATATGACCCCACCCGCGTGACGTTGAAGGACATGGCCCGCGCCGTTCGCTCCATCGGGTACGACGTTCCGTGGGACACCCTCGAGCTCGCGCTCCCGACACCCCCGACGGACGCGGACCTGGCGGTCATCAGCGACGAACTGTACGGTATCCCCGGCGTGGCCGAGGTCCGTGTGGACCGCGCCCGCCTCACCGTCGAGTTTTCGTCCGCCATGACCACCGCGGGGCACATCAAGCGCCGTCTGAGGGACCGCGGATTCCAGGTGATGGAGGCAGATGAGGGGAAGGACGCCCTCGACCGAGAGCGCGAGGCGAGGCAGCGCGAGATCCGACGGCAGGCGATCAACATGCTGCTCGCGTGGCCCCTCGGCCTCGTCATCATGGCGGGCACCTTCCGGGACTACTGGATACTGGACCGTTTCGTCCCCGCTTTCCTCGGAAACACGTATGTGCTGTGGGCCCTAACGACGCCCGTCGTGTTGGGTCCGGGCCGCCAGTTTTTCATCAAGAGCTGGAACGGGCTGAGGCGCGGCTCGACCGACATGAACCTCCTGTACGCCACGGGCATCGGCGCGGCGTACTTTATCGCGGTCATCAACACCCTCTGGCCAGACGCAGGGTTTGGGGGCGAGCGCGCGACATTTTACGAGTCTGCTGCCCTGCTCACCGCGTTTATCATCCTGGGCAGGTACCTGGAGGCGGTCACCCGAGGCCGCACGTCGGAAGCCATCCGCAAGCTGATGAAGCTCCAGCCCAAACGCGCGCGCGTGCTCCGGAACGGGGCGGAGATGGAGATTCCCGCAGACGAACTCGAGGTCGGCGACCTCGTAGTCGTCCGACCGGGCGAAAGCATCCCGGTGGACGGCGTGGTGCGTGAGGGGTACTCGGCAGTCGACCAATCGATGATCACCGGCGAGAGCATCCCCGTGGAGAAGCGGGCGGGAGACGAGGTCATCGGGGGCACGATCAATAAGACCGGCACGTTCATTTTTGAGGCCACGCGCGTCGGGAAGGACACCGCCCTTGCCCAGATCATCGAGTTCGTGGAACGCGCGCAATCATCCAAGGCGCCTATCCAGCGCCTGGCTGACGTGGTCGCCGGACATTTCATCCTCGCCATTCATGCGCTGGCGCTGGCGGTGTTCCTGTTCTGGTTCTTCTTCGGGTACGACCGCTTCTTCAGCGAGGACACGCGTTTCATCCTCTCGCCCGTGGAGCTGAGCGGCCTTAGCGTGTTCGGCTTCTCTCTGCTACTCAGCGTGACCGTCCTAGTGATCTCGTGTCCTTGCGCTGTGGGGCTGGCCACGCCCAGCGCCATGATGGCTGGCTCCGGGCTCGGCGCCGAAAACGGCATCCTCTTCAAAGGCGCAGACGCCATCGAAATGACCGCAAAGATTCGCGCCGTCGTCTTCGACAAGACGGGGACGCTCACGCGCGGCCAACCGTCGCTCACGGCGGTGTTGCCGCTTCCTCCGTTCACCGAGCATGAGGTGTTGTATCTCGCCGCGACCGCTGAGAAGGGTTCGGAACATCCCCTGGGCGAGGCCATCGTCCGGGGCGCGACTGATCGAGGGATCGACGTCAGCGCCGCTCACGACTTCCAAGCGATCCCGGGTCTCGGTGTCGAAGCGACATGCGACGGACATCAGATCGTGCTGGGCAACCGCCGATTGCTGGCCGAGCGGGGTGTCCCCTTCGAAGGCCTGGACACGATGGCTGAACGCCTCGAGAAGGAGGGGATGACGGCCATGTTCCTCGCCGTGGACGGGCGGCCAGCAGGCGTCATCGGGGTGGCCGACACGTTGAAGGAAGGGGCCGCGGAGGCGGTGCGCCGCCTTCACGCCCTGGGCATCCAAGTGCTCATGATCACGGGAGACAACCGTCGCACTGCGGAGGCCGTGGCACGGCAACTCGGGATCGACCGGGTGCTGGCCGAAGTGCTGCCTCAGGAGAAGGCTCGTCAGGTCGAGACCCTGCAGCGAGAGGGGCTGCGCGTCGCCATGGTCGGCGATGGCATTAATGATGCGCCAGCCCTCGCCGCCGCGGACGTCGGCATGGCGATCGGGAGCGGCACCGATGTCGCGAAGGAAACCGGTCATGTCATCCTCATCCGGGACGACGTGCGAGACGTCGTCGCCGCCATCGAAGTGGCCCGCGCTACGATGCGGAAGGTCCGACAGAACCTGTTCTGGGCCTTCATCTACAACACCCTCGGGGTACCCATCGCCGCCGGCGTCCTGTACCCTCTCACGTCCCTCGTCGTGAGCCCCGAACTGGCCGCCTTCTTCATGGCCACCAGCTCCGTGTCCGTGACTTTGAACACGCTGCTCCTGCGGGGCTTCCGACCGCGCACGAAGCGGGGCGGCGGGGAGGTCGTCCCCGCCCGTGAACTCACGCCCGCTCTGGACCGCGCAGGCGCAGCCGGAAGGTAGGTGCGATCACTCATGTCCCGAAACGTCCCGCTCATCAGCGCTGTCGTCTACACGGTCATCGCCGCCGCTGCCGCGCTCACGTTCCTGGCGGTGACGACGTTCACAGGCGACTACGACACTACCGCCCGCTTCGGCGGGGCCGCCTGGGTGTTCCTGCTGTCCATGATCGTACTGATGCCCACGGTGCCGGGAGTCGTCCGCCGTCTGCTGGGAAGCGCCAATGATCAGGGGGAGGAGCCAGCGCCTCACGGCGGTGAGCGCTGAGGTTCAGGAGTTGGGTGATGACCACCGTCCACGAAACCCCGTCCAGAAGCCTGCCGCGGGACCTCGCGCTCGAGACGGAACGCGCGCGGCGCCGGTACGACCGCGGCGCCGCAACCTACGACCTCCGCGAGGGGTTGATGGAGCTCCTGTTCCGTCGCTGGCGCCGGGAGCTCTGGGCGAGCGTCCCCGCCGGACGCATTCTCGAAATCGGCGTCGGGACGGGGAAGAACATGCCGTACTATCCAGCGGGGGCCGAGGTCGTCGCCATCGACTTCAGCCCGAAGATGCTCGAGCGGGCCGAGCGTCGGGCGCTGCGCCTCGGGGCGCCCGTGTCCCTGCACCTGATGGACGCGCAGGCGCTCGGGTTCCCCGACGGTTCGTTCGACGCCGCGGTCGCGACCTTCGTCTTCTGCTCCGTCCCGGACCCCGTTTTGGGCCTCTCGGAGGCGCGGCGCGTCCTGAAGCCGGGAGGACGCCTGTACCTCCTCGAGCACGTGCGCAGCGAGGCCCCGCTGCTGGGCCGGGCGATGGACCTCCTGAACCCGCTCTTCGTGCGTCTGACGGGCGCGAATCTGAACCGCCGCACGGTCGAGAACGTCCGGCGGGCCGGCTTCAGCATCGTCGAGGAGCGTGGCCTCCTGCCGGGGCCGGGCCGGGGCATCTTCAAACGCATCGTCGCGGCCCGGGCCTGACCCTCCGTGCCCGGGCCGCCCGCCTTCGGCTAGAGTGAGGGCGTGACGGCAGTCCGGACGACGGCGGCCGTGATGGCGGGCAAGGCGGCCGGCGCCGCGAGCCGCCTCCTGGGGCTGGGCGGTGGCACGGCCATCGCCGGGCTCGTCGCCGGATGGCTGGACCCCGATGTCGCGAAGGATCTGAGCCGAACGCTGTCCAACGGCGCCGTCCTCGTCAGCGCGACTAACGGCAAGACCACCACCACCGCCATGCTGGCCGCGCTCGCGCGGGAGAATGGCCTCGATCCCGTCGTCAACGCCAGCGGCTCGAACATGATGCGCGGCATCACGGCCGCCCTGCTTGCCGCCGTCGGGCCGTTCGGCCGCGCCCCCGACACAGGCCGGCGCATCGGCCTGTTCGAGGTCGACGAGGCCACCCTGCCGCACGCCGTCCGGGCGCTGCGCCCGCGTGTCGTCGTGCTCGGCAACCTCTTTCGCGACCAGCTCGACCGCTACGGCGAGGTCGACCACGTGGCGGGCCTCTGGCGCCGGACGCTCGAAGAGGCCGACCCCCGGACGACCGTCGCCCTGAACGCCGACGACCCTCTCGTGGCGTCGCTGGCGCCTGCGGCGCGAGGCCGCGTCATCTTCTTCGGCGTGGACGACCGTGCAGCCGCCACCGACGAGCCCCAGCATGCCGCCGATGTCCGCTCGTGTCCCCGGTGCGGCGCGCGGCTCGCGTACGACGCCGTGTTCTACGGGCACGTGGGGCACTGACGCTGCCCCGACGCCGCCTGCGGGGCCGCGCGGCCTTCGCCCGATGTCCGCGCGGAGGAGGTCCGGCTCGCGGCGGACGGCGCGGCCGTGCGCATGGCGACCCCGCACGGCGACCTCGTCGTCGACCTCCCGCTCGCCGGGCTGTACAACGTCTACAACCTGCTCGCGGCCACGTCGGCGGCGCTCGCGTGCGGCATCGGCATCGATGCCCTGCCCTGCGCGATGCAGGGGTTCGCCGCGGCGTTCGGACGCCAGGAGCGGTTCGAGATCGACGGCCGTCAGGTCGTCATGCTGCTGGCGAAGAACCCCACGGGGCTGAATCAGGCGTTGCGCGTCGTCCTGACGGGCGCGCGCCCGCTTCGCGCGCTCTTCTTCCTCAACGACGGCGAAGCCGACGGCCGGGACGTCTCCTGGATCTGGGACGCCGACTTCGAGCTGCTGGCTGGTCAGGAGATCGCGCTGCTCATGGCGGCGGGCCGGCGCGCCGAAGACCTCGCGCTCCGGCTGAAGTACGCGGGCCTGGGGGACGACCTGCCCGTCATCAAGCGGCCGGCGGCCGCCCTCGACGCGGCCATCGCGGCGACGCCGCCGGGCGAGACACTCGTCGTCCTGCCCACCTACACGGCCATGCTCGAGGTGCGCGAGCTGCTGGCCGCCAGGGCGGGCCGCCGCCCCTTCTGGGAGGCTCGACCGTGACGGTGCCCCTCGAGCTCCGCCTGGCCCATCTGTACCCGGACCTGATGAACATCTACGGCGACCGCGGCAACGTGATCGCCCTGCGCTGGCGCTGCGAGCGTCGCGGCATCGCGTTCCGCGTGGTCCCGCTCGACCTCGGCGAGCCGTTCGACCCCGGCGCCTGCGACCTCGCGCTCATCGGCGGCGCCCAGGACAGCGAGCAGCGCCGCGTCGCCGAGGACCTGCGCGAGGTCAAGGGCGATGCGCTTCGCCGCGCCGTCGAGGACGGCCTGCCGGTGCTGGCCGTATGCGGCGGTTATCAGCTCCTCCAGCGGTTCTATCGCGCCGCGTCCGGAGAGGAGCTCACCGGGCTGGCCGTCTTCGACGCGTGGACGGTGCATCCCGGTCCGCGCGCCTGGCGGCTCATCGGCAACGTCGTCGCGCGATGGGCGGGCGGAACGCTCGTCGGATTCGAGAATCACGGCGGGCGGACGGAGCTCGGCCCCGGCGCGCGCCCCCTGGCGACCGTCGTCCGCGGGCACGGGAACAACGGACGGGACCGCACGGAAGGGGCCGTGTACCGGAACGCGTTCGGGACGTACCTGCACGGCGCGCTGCTGCCCAAGAATCCGGCGTTCGCCGACCATCTGCTCCGCCTCGCCCTCTCGCGGCGGTACGGAGACGTCACGCTGGCGCCGCTCGACGACCGGGCGGAGCTGCGGGCGCACGAGGCCGCCCTGCGCCTCCGGTAGCTTCTCAGGAACGCAGGTTCGGCTTGACTTCGCGGAACTGCGCATCTACGATAGCGATACGCCGTGGCGGGGCGGAGAGCGGGGGGACACCCGATGGGAATCCTTCGAGCCCTTGCCACGCTGTTCTTCCTCGTCGCGCTGCCGGTCGCTCTCGTCACGACCAACGTCAGGCTCGCGGTCAACAGCCCCGCGCTGTACGACTACGGCTTCGATACGTACGACGTCGAGTTCGTCACGGGCATCGACCGCGCGCAGCTCGACGACGCGGCGGCCGACCTGCGCGCGTACTTCAACGACGACCGCGAGGTCATCGCCACGCTCGTCACCGATTCCAGCGGCCAGGAGACCCCGCTCTACACGCCCCGCGAGGTGAGCCACCTGCGCGACGTCAAGCGGTTGTTCCAGTGGACGTTCCGCGCGCAGGAGCTCTCGGTGGCGTACGTCATCGCCTACGTCGTCTGCGTCTTCATCTGGGCGCGGGAGCTCAGCCTGCGGGCGCTGGCGCGCCACGTGATGACGTCGGTGCTCATCGGCGCGGGCGTCGTCGGAGGGATCGGCGCCTTCGCCCTCACCGGATTCGAAGACGCCTGGACTCAGTTCCACCAGATCGTGTTCACCAACGACTTCTGGCTGCTCGACCCCACGGCCGACCGCCTGATCCAGATGTTCCCCGAGGGGTTCTGGTTCGACGCCACCATGCTCATCGGCGCCATGACGCTCGCCGAAGCGGCGGTCCTGCTCCTGGCGTCGCTCGCCTACCTGGCGCTGGCCCGGCCCCGAGAACGGACGTCGGCCGCTCCCGCCGGAGCCATCCCCAGCGGGCTCCATTTGAGCGCGTGAGGCGCCCTCACCCGCACTTGGTGTAGCCGCAGTTCGGACAGATGAGACAGCTCTCCTGGTACACCAGAATGCTGCCGCATTCCGGGCAGGCGAGCCCCGTCGAGACGGCGCCCGTCAAGTCCCGTCCCGGCGCCGGCTCCGCCGCCTGCGAGCGGGCGCCGGGCTCGCGCCGTTTCCGCTCCCGCTTCGGCGGCTCCTCGGGCTCGGGAAGCGCGGGAGCCTGGCTGCCCCCCTCGACGCGGGACATCTCGCCCTCGCGCGACTCTGTCTGGAGGAAGCGCTTCTCGAGCCACCGGAAGATGTAGTCCACGATCGAGCTCGCAATAGGGATGTCCGGGTTCGAGGTCAACCCCGACGGCTCGAAATGGACGCCGCGGAACTTCCGGACGAGGTCCTCGAGGGGCACGCCGTACTGCAGCGCCACCGACGTGAGGACAGCGACACTGTCCATGAGGCCGCGGATGGTCGAGCCCTCCTTCGAAATGGTGACGAACACCTCGCCCGGCGTGCCGTCGTCGTACAGGCCGACGGTGACGTAGCCTTCCTGCTCGCCGACGCGGAACTTGTGGGTGATGGACCGGCGTTCGTCCGGAAGGTGACGGCGGTACGGCGCGCCGGGGGGCCGGGGCGCGAGCGATTCGACCGGCGCCGGCGCGCCCGGCGGCTGCACCCCGAGCTCGCGCTCGGCCTCCGCGGCCTCGGCCTGCTCGGGGCCTTTCGCCGTCGCATGTGTGAGCACCTGCATCGGCCGCGATTCGTCGCGGTAGATGGTGATGCCCTTGCAGCCTTCGCGGTACGCCAGCAGATACGCCCGCTCGACGTCCTCGACGGTGGCCTCGCGCGGGAAGTTGATGGTCTTCGAGACGGCGTTGTCGGTGTGCCGCTGGAACGCGGCCTGCATCCGCACGTGCCACGACGCGTCGATGTCGTGCGACGTCACGAACAGCCGCTTCACATCGTCGGGCACGTCGTCCCGCCGCGAGAGCCGCCCTCCCGCCGCCAGATACTCCATGAGCTCCTCGGAGTAGAACCCGCGCTCCTTCGCGACGCGTTCGAACTCGTGGTTCACCGAGACGAGCCGGGTGACGCGATCCGGGTGCTTCCGGTCGAGCCGGTGCTGCCGGTAGAAGGCGAGCGCGAACAGCGGCTCGATGCCGCCGGAGCAGTCGGCGATGATGCTCAGCGTGCCCGTGGGGGCGATGGTCGTGCGGGTGCTGTTGCGGAAGCGCCGCCCCGCACGGTCGGGCCGGGCGTGCGGCGACGCCGGGTCGAAGATCGATCCTTCCCACGCGGGGAAGACGCCCCGCTCGCGCGCCAGCGCCTCGCTGGCGGCGTCGGCCCGCTCCTGCACGAACGCCATCAGCTTCTCTGCGAGCGCGATGGCCTCCTCCGAGTCGTACGGGATGCCGAGCCGGAGCAGGAGGTCGGCCCATCCCATGATGCCCAGCCCGATCTTGCGGGTTTTCTTCGTCATCTCGTCGATCTGGGGCACGGGATAGACGTTTTCGTCGATGACGTTGTCGAGGAAGCGCACGCACACAGGGATCGTCTCGGCCAGTGCGTCCCAGTCCACCTCCCACGCCGGTGCGGCGTTCCTCGCGGCGCGGCGGCCGCGCGCGGGCGCCGGACGGACGAACTTCGCGACGTTGATGGACCCCAGGTTGCACGATTCGTACGGCAGGAGCGGCTGCTCGCCGCAGGGATTCGTCGCCTCGATGCGCCCGAGCTGAGGCGTCGGGTTATCACGGTTGATGCGGTCCAGGAACACGAGCCCCGGGTCGCCGTTCTTCCACGCGTTCTCGACGATGCGGCGGAAGATGTCCCGCGCCCGGCGCCGGCCCACGGCCTCGCCCGTGCGCGGATTCACGAGGTCGTACTCCTCGTCGCGCTCGACGGCCTCCATGAAGCGGTCGGTGACGGCCACGCTGATGTTGAAGTTCTGCAGCGTGACCATGTCCGCCTTCACATCGATGAACTTCTCGATGTCGGGGTGATCGACGTTGAGGATCGCCATGTTGGCGCCGCGGCGCGCTCCCCCCTGCTTGATGGCGTCGGTCGCGGCGTCGAACACCTTCATGAACGACACGGGACCGCTGGCGACGCCGCCCGTCGCTCGGACGATGTCGCCCTCCGGCCGCAGGCGGCTGAACGAGAATCCCGTGCCGCCGCCGCTCTTGTGGATGAGGGCGGTCTCTTTGATCGCCTCGAAGATGCTGTCCAGCGAGTCCTCGACCGGGATGACGAAGCACGCCGAAAGCTGTTGCAGCGGCCTGCCCGCATTCCCCAACGTCGGTGAGTTGGGCAGAAAGCGCAGGGACGTCATGAGGTCGTAGAAGCGCTCCTCCCATTCGCGGGCGAGCGCTTCCCCAGTCCGTCGCGACGGGGCATAGCGCACCTCGGCGTGCGCGATGGTGCGGGCCACGCGCCGGAAGAGCTGCTCCGGCGTCTCGATGAGGTTGCCACGCTCGTCGCGCGCGAGGTACCGGCGCTCGAGGACGAGCCGCGCGTTGGGGGAGAGCTCCACCGGGCGATCTGAGGGCGGGGGCGGTACGCGACCGCGCGTCCTCGCCCCGCGAGGCGTTCGTTGACGAACCGTCGTACCCTCCTCAGCGACGGCCGGCGCCGGTCGAGGCGCGGGCCCACGGGCGGCCTCCGCCGGGCGGCGCGTGGGGACGACGCCGCCCCGCCCCGCGCCATCCAGGGGAAGCCACGGAGCGCCGCGCTGACCGTCGGCCATCGTAGAACGAGTGTACTACGGACGCGTGGGCGCCGAGAAGGGGTCAGCGCCGCCGGAGCGCCATGCCCGCACCCGCTCGAAGCGCCAGGGCGCCCATCGCCGCGGCGGCCAGGCCGGCGAGCGCGGCGGCCGGCGCTTCTTCTCCGAGACGCCCCGTCCCCGCTCGCGGTGGGACGGGGGAAGGAACGCGATCCACCGCCAGCACCGCCCGGCCCGGCTGCCAGGGTGCCGACCGGAGCGTCTCGCCGTCGGCCCGCAGCGTCACCACGCGCCCGGGCGCCCCGCACCCGGGACGAAGGGCCTCTGGAAGCACATAGACGTAATGGAGGTTTTGAGGAACGAACCCGCCACCCGTGTATTTGCGGGCCTCACCGCAGACCACGTCGCCCACATAGACCTGAGGCGTGAGCCCGCGCGGCGGCGGGTAGCCGAACCACATCGGCATCGGGCCCGCCACAAGGTGCAATTCTGTCGAAGAGCCTGGAGCGAAGGCCACGTTCCCGGCTGGCCTGCCATCGAGGGCGAGGGACACCGGTTCTCCATCCGTGGCGCAGCCCGGCCGGTCTTGTGCGCTCAAGATGTACAGGACGTAGCGCGCAGAATACCAATGGGCGTAGACCTGTCCGTCGCCGCAAGACGTCCCGTGTACGAAGGCGTCCACACGAGCGGTCGCGGCGGCCGGGAAGCCGTCCACGATGGCGTCTCCAGCCAAGCGCTGCACCTGGTCGCCCACCTTGCGTACCAAGAACTCGATCTCGAGTCGCGCTCCTGCCTGCACCGTAAAGGACACAAACGCCGGGGAGGTGGGAAGCCAACCGAACTGCAATTCCAGACTGGCGCAGTCGGATGCAGTTTCGAATCTGGTTTCACCCCGGTCGTCTGTCACGGGCATGCGCACAAGGGCATCGCTGCACCCGATGCGCCCCTGCCATCCCGGCAATCCCGGCTCCCCTTCGTCGCGCCTTCCGTCGCCATCCAGGTCGTTGACGACCCGCACGAGCAGCGTGCCGCGCGGCGGGGGAGTGCGAACCGGCGGAGACGTGGGCGTCGGCTCCTGCGCGCCGGCTCGAGGGGACACCGCCTCGAAACTCGCGACGAGGAGCATAGCCCCGAGAAGCGCGATCGTCCGGCCGATCATTGCCCATGAGAACGCGCCGGCCTTCGCTGAGGTTAACCACCAGACAGCACGATCGCCCGCCGAGGCGGTCCGTCATCGTGACCCGCCAGTGGCGGGCGGGGCGTCCGTGCCCCGATGACGTCCGTGGCTCCTCGGCGGGCGACGGCGCCGGTCACCTCCCGACCGGCCGGTACGGTAGAGTGCGGGCTCCGTCCCTCCCGGGAGTCAGCGACGCTTCTTCTCCCGCTGGCTGAGCGCGCTGCCGGCCACGGTATTGATGCGCACAGGTGTTTCCTTCTTGCGCAGAAGCTTTCCGGCCTCTGTGGCCACGCGCCTGCTTGTCACCTTCTTCCCCACCTCAACCTCCCACGTTTGCCTCACGAGCACCCGCTGGTGCTGCCGCAGTTCTCGCACCGGTAACAGGTGCCCGACCGGATCATGATCCACCCGCAGTTCACGCACGCCGGCGCGTCGGCGTACACGCTTCCATTCCCCCTCACGCCAGCGGTTCCGCCCCCGGCCTGCTGGGACGCCGCCGACGCCGAGCTCCCGGAGGTTCCGATGGCTCCGCCCGTCAGCGGCAGCGGGTACTGGCCCGCCGCGAGCTGCGCCTTGACTTCCGGCGTCATCACGCCGATGGCGTACGCCTCCTCCGGGCTCAGGAACTGCGACGCCAGCCAGCGGAACACGTAGTCGACCACCGACTGCGCCACCGGGATGTCGGGGTTCTCGGTCCGGCCGGACGGCTCGAAGCGCATGTGCGAGAACTTCTGGATGAGGTCGATGAGCGGCACGCCGTACTGCAGCGTGAGCGAGATGGACGTCGCGAACGCGTCCATCATCCCGCTGATGGTCGAGCCCTCCTTCGCCATCGTCACGAAGATCTCGCCGGGCGTACCGTCCTCGTACATGCCGACGGTGATGTAGCCCTCGTGGCCCTCGATGCTGAACTTGTGGGTGCGCGAGTTCCGCGTGTCGGGCAGGCGGCGCCGGACCGGCCGGGCCTCCTGCGCGCCGGCCTTCGCGTCGGCGCCCGTCGACAGCGGCTGCACCTTCTTGGAGCCGTCGCGGTAGATGGCGATCGCCTTCAGCCCATGCCTCCACGCCTGGACATACGCGTCCATCACGTCCTCGACGGTCGCCTCCTGCGGCAGGTTCACCGTCTTGGAGATGGCGCCCGAGATGAACGGCTGCACGGCGCCCATCATCTTGATGTGCCCCAGGTGATGGATGCTGCGCTGGCCGTTGGGCGCCCGGAACGCGCAGTCGAACACCGGCAGGTGCTCCTCGCGGAGGAACGGCGCGCCCTCGATGGTCCCGTGCTCGTCGATGTAGCGGACGATGTCCTCGATCTGCTCGGGGGCGTATCCCAGCCGGCGCAAGGCGCGCGGCACCGTCGTGTTGACGATCTTGATGACGCCGCCGCCCACGAGCTTCTTGTACTTCACCAGCGCGATGTCCGGCTCCACGCCCGTGGTGTCGCAGTCCATCATGAACGCGATGGTGCCCGTGGGCGCCAGCACCGTGGCCTGCGCATTCCGGAAGCCGTACCGCTCCCCGAGGTCCAGCGCGGTGTCCCACGCCTCGTTCGCGGCGTCCAGCACCTCCCGGGGGGCCAGCGTCGAATCGATGGCCCGCGAGGCGTCGCGGTGCTTGCGGATGACCCGCAGCATCGGCTCGCGGTTGATGGCGAACCCCTCGAACGGCCCCAGTTCGGGGCGACTCGCGATCGCCGCCGACGTGGCGTAGGCCTGGCCTGTCATCAGCGACGTCACGGCGGCCGCGTAGGCCCGCCCGGCGTCGGAGTCGTACGGCAGGCCCAGCGACATCAGCAGCGCGCCGAGGTTCGCGTACCCGAGGCCGAGCTGCCGGAACGCCTTTGCGTTCTTCTCGATGGCCTCCGTGGGATAGCTGCTGTTACCGACGATGATCTCCTGCGCCCAGATGGTGATGGTCACCGCCCGCCGGAAGTCCTCGACCAGGAAGTTGCCGTCCTCATCGACGAACTTCATCAGGTTGAGCGACGCCAGGTTGCAGGCGCTGTTGTCGAGATGCATGTACTCGGAGCACGGGTTCGATGCGTTGATGCGGCCGGAGTTCGGGCAGGTGTGCCAATCGTTGATGGTCGTGTCGTACTGCATCCCCGGGTCGCCGCATTCCCACGCCGCCGCCGCGATCCGCCGGAGGAGGTCGCTCGCCTTCACCGTCGCCAACGTCTCGCCCGTCGTGACGGCGCGCAGCGCCCAGTCGCGCCCTTCCAACGCCGCGTGCATGAACTCGTCGGTCACCCGGACGGAGTTGTTGGCGTTCTGGAACTGGATCGACGCCCAGGCTTCGCCGTTCAGCGACATGTCGTAGCCCGCCGCGCCCAGGGCGTACGCCTTCCGCTCCTCCTTAACCTTGCAGTCGATGAACTCCTCGATGTCGGGATGGTCGACGTTCAGGATCACCATCTTGGCGGCGCGGCGGGTCTTGCCGCCCGACTTGATGGACCCGGCGATGGCGTCCGCCCCTCGCATGAACGAGACCGGGCCCGACGCCTGCCCGCCCGACGACAGCGGCTCCTTCGACGAGCGGATGGGCGACAGGTTCACGCCGGAGCCCGAGCCGCCTTTGAAGATCATGCCCTCGGTCCGGCACCAGTCCAGGATCGACTCCATGGTGTCCTCGACCGAGAGGATGAAGCAGGCGGAGCACTGGGGCTTCTCCTCGACGCCGACGTTGAACCAGACGGGGCTGTTGAAGGCCATCTTCTGGTACACGAGGAGATGCGCCAGCTCCGCCGCGAACGTCTCGGCCTGTTCGTCGCTGTCGAAGTACCCGCCCTCGCGGCCCCAGCGGGTGATGGTGTCGACCACGCGTCCGATGAGCTGGCGGACGCTACGCTCGCGCTGCGGCGAGTTCAGCGGGCCCCGGAAGTACTTCGAGACGACGACGTTGGTCGCCGTCTGGCTCCAGAACTTCGGGATCTCGACGTCGCGCTGTTCGAAGACGGCGTTGCCGCTCTCGTCCGTGATGCTCGCCGTGCGGAGCTCCCACTCGATCTCGTCGAACGGGTGCACGCCGGGCCTGGTGAAGTACCGCTCGACCGTGAACCTCCGAAGTTCGGCGCGGGCGTCCGTCCCAGCCCCGCCGGTCGGGGGCGTCGCTTGCAGGACCATGGCTCCCTCCTCTCGTTCTGGCGACTCCGTCGGCCCCGAAGGGCTCGTGGCCGGCGGTGTTCATCGACGCTTCGTTCATGCATCGCGACGGCGTGGCGGCGCCGCTCGCGAAGGCTTCCGGAGAATACGAGCGCCCCGGCGATACGGGGCGTTCGTGAGCCATCCGCCTCGGAGCGGACGGCTCACGGACCGGGTACGCCGGCAAGCTCCCGGGAAGCGGCCTCCTTCATCTTCGCCTCGGCCCGCTCGAGCAGATAGCGCGCGTGGTCGAGCCGAAGGCGCGCCTCCGGATCGGGGAAGCGGGCGCGCCAGGCGGCGTGCGCCTCCCGCTCGCGCGCCTTCAATTCGAGATACCTTCGGCGCCAGAAGGACCATCGCCGGCCCATGGCTCGCCTCCTCAGGGCACCGTGAGCAGATACAGCCGGAACAGTCGCCGGCTCAATGTCCGCGCGCGCCGCTGGACCGCTCGCCATCCCGTCTCCCACTGGCGCATCGTCATGCCTCCCTCTGCCCTACGCCGGCGCGAGCGCCTCGTCCCGGACGAACGCCTGCCATCGGGCGGCGAGGTCCTGCCCGAACCTCACGGGCGACTCGACGAGCAGCCGGCCCGCGTCCGCGCCGGTGCGCAGGCCGTCGATGAGCCGCTCGAACGCCGCCGCGTCCGCGCCCCACAGCCGGTAGTCCGTGAGGAAGCGGATGCGGTCGTCCAGCGCCTCCCGCGTGGCAGGCGGGGCAGCGTCGCGCTCCTCCCGGTACGCTGCGATCACCACGTCCAGAAACCGCTCGACGAGGCTCATCCGCCCCCTCCGCTCGGCGCCGGAGCCGCTTCCTCCTGGAGGACGCGGAGCCGGTAGATCACCTGATACGGATTGGAGCCCGTGGCGACCCGGAACGTCATGTGACGGTCGGAGAGGCGCAGCCGCCGCCCGTCGTCCAGTTCGAGCGTGAGCTCACCGCGTTGGCGCGACAGGAGATGCCGCTCCCGGTCGGGCCACATGGTGATCTCCATGCGGGCGGCGTTGAGCTCGAGAAGCCCTTCCGCCACCAGCTCGCCGTCCTGATTCAGCAGACGCCCTTGCAGCCGCAACGGTCCGTTCTCCCTTCGTCGGGCCGTCCCTCAGGACGACCGGTGAGTTCTCCTGTGATCGGCGTCACGCCGTGGCGCGGCCATGGGCGCCCCTTCGGAACGCTGCGGCCGGCCGCGGCGCCGTCGGGGCGGCAGCGCGCGCAGCCCGCCCACCGACTCCGCGCTGAACAGCGGAAGCTGGTCGGGTGAAGGCCCGCGCGGCGCCGGCCGGGACAGCCGCTCGACCTCGTCGCGGAGCTCGTCGAGGTCCTGAAAGCGCCGGTACACGCTCGCGAACCGGATGTAAGCGATGGGGTCGAGCCCGCGCAGCCGCTCCATCACGAGCTCGCCGATGTCGCGGGTCGGAACCTCGGCCACGCCCAGCGCCATGAGCGCGCTCTCGATATCGGCGGCGACCGCTTCGACCGTGCCCGTCGGCAGCGGGCGCTTTTCACACGCTTTCCGCAGCCCCGTCAGCAGCTTCGTCCGGTCGAAGGGCTCGCGGCGCCCGTCGCGCTTGACCACATACAGCGTGGAGACGAGCAGCCGCTCGAACGTGGTGAACCGCTGGCCGCACGACAGACACTCGCGGCGGCGCCGGATGCCGTCCTCCGCCTCGCGAGAGTCCGTCACCCTCGATTCCGGATGGCCGCAGTAGGGGCAGCGCATCTCTCTCTTCCTCCGCGCGGCGGCCACGCGACGACGCCGCGGGCCAAAAGCTAGCACAAGATATGGGGCATGTCAACCGTTCCAGCACTACATGTTGGGCCGATTTTCTCGACGTAACGTGCGCCGGAGCGCGCTGGCTCATCACCGGACCTTCACCGCAGCCCGCATCAGACTCGCCCACTGTGGCCGAACCTTCCTTGACGCAGTGATTCCAGCCGTCGGACGGCAAGTGACAGTTTGCGGGCCGACGTCTTGCGGACCTCCCAGGCGATGCCATCTTCCGGAGCCTGCGCGGCAGCTAAGGAGTGCGGGGTACGCGTGACCCGTTAATGACCGGTTACAGATTCCAAGCCCTCGATCCGATTCTGAAGTGGATGGGGAAGGTCGAGAGACGCTTCGCCCAGTCAGCCATCGAATCCAGCGGCATGAAAGCAGGACAAGCTTCGGGGAGAATCGCCGTTGAATGCATCGACAGCCGGCTCACGACATAGCGGGCGCAGTCGCGGCCCGGAGAGGGGGCAGAGCACAGCCGAGCTGGGCTTTCTGCTGCCCGTCCTTCTCCTCGTCGTGGTCGGCATCGTCGAAGTGGCCGGGTCGATGAACACGTATCTCACACTGGTGAACGCGGCCCGGGATGGCGCACGACTGGGCTCCAAAGGGCTCGCCACTGACGACCAAATTCGGAACCTCGTGGTCACCGAAACGGCACGGCTGCGCGACCCCGTGGACCCGACTGACGACGTCAATGTCGTTCGGTGGTCGCTGGGAGGCGAGGACAGCATCACGGTCGAAGTGTGCAACGACCGATCGTTGCTGCTCGGGATTCCCTTGATATTGCCGGACTCGTTCAGGATGTGCAGCAAGACCACGATGCGAATCTTTCCGCCGCAGCCCTATTGAACGTGAGCTGCGATTCTCGGAGGGAGGAACAGCATGTTTCCGCCAACGCGACACCGGGAGCGGGGTCAGATTCTCCCCATCATGGCGATCCTCGTGGTGGTGTTGGTGGGATTGCTGGGCCTGGCCCTCGACCTGGGCCGTGTATACATCACTCGCGCTCAGCTCAGCCGGGCGCTCGACGCCGCTGCATTGGCGGGCGTGCTGGACCTGCCATCCATCCCCACCGCGCAGGCTCGGGCAACACAGTACATGGCCGAGAACATGCCCAACGCCACCATCAGCTTCCCGCCTCCCGACCAGGACTCGCAGTTCCGCGTCCGCGGCACCGTCTCCGTCGACATGCTCTTCATGAAGCTGTTCGGGTTCGGCGCGGTGGACGTCGAGGCCGAGGCAGCCGCCGGGTTCGGCCTCATCCCGGTTGACACCGCTCTGATGATCGACGCAACGGGAAGCATGGGGGCTTCCCCATGCAACAGCAACCAGAACAACTCCGGCTGCCCGATCAAGGAGGCTCGTGACGCCGCCTCGCTCTTTGTACAAACCCTTTTGGGCGGAACCAACTACCTGACGAAGGTCGGCTTTGCGCCCTTCCGCGGATGCTACAATCCGCCACGTTCGTACAGCGCGTGTGTCCCTGGGTCGAACGTTCTGAATCTGTCGTCCAACGCCAGTTACCTCCAGAGCAACATCGCGAACGTTCGCGCCCTCGGAGGAACGGGTACCAACGTGTGCTTGGCCTTGAAGCAGGGACGGGACATCTTGTTCGGGCCAGGAGCGCAGTCGAGTTCGAACGTCGCCAAGTTCCTCGTGATCCTCTCCGACGGCGACAACACGTACAATTCGACCTCGTACGGTCAGGGGGCGCCACCGGCCGAGTGTCGGCCGAGCACGAGCCCTTGGAATTCAGACAGCTACGTCGACTCGAACTGCCGCTCCGCCCAGACACGCGAGCGAGAGCTCGACGTCAAGACCAAGGCTCTCGCCGACTCCCTGAAGGCACAGGGGGTGGAAATCTATGTGGTGGCGTTTGGCGTGTGCGGCAACCCGGACAATGCTAACCCCTCGCAACCCGGGTACTGTAACGGCATCGGCAATTCGGATCACGACAACACGGCCGACCGTCGGCTACTGAAGTGCATCGCCTCGTCGACGGACGGGACGAACGACCACTACTTTGAGGTAGCCACCGCCTCTGACCTGCCTGAGGTCTTCGGCGACGTCGCTCAAGCGATCGCGTTCAGGCTCATCGAGTAGGGTAAAGCATGCACAGACTCACTCGAAGCCCACGCTGCAGCCGCGAAAGAGGCCAGACGCTGGTCGAATTCGCCATGGTCGCGCCGGTGTTCTTTCTCCTGATCTTCGGCATCATCGACATGGCGCGGCTGTACAACGCCTGGGTAACCTTACAGGGAGCCGCCCGGGAGGGCGCTCGCTACGGCGTCACGGGGCGATCGGACTGCGCCATCGCTTCTGACGACCGATACCAATGCATTCTGTATGTGGCCAAGCAGCGCACGCTCGCGCTCGCCAACGCGAGCTCCAACGTCGTCGTGCGGGTTCGAAGCTGGGACTATCCTGCGTATGCGGACCCCCCGACCGAGAACGACCCGGGCGAACAATGTGACGCCATCGAGGTGCAAGTGGAGTACGACTTCAAGGCGGCGACTCCCTTGGTCGATTCCATCCTCGGTCCTCTCCACTTGAAAACGCGAGAGCGTCTCGTGAACGAGCCATTTGGCCCGTGCTCATGAGGCCCCGGCCTTCGACCCCTCGCGCGGCGGCGCGGAGCCGTCGCCTTCGTGCGTCGTGAAGGCGCCGCCGCGGCGTCTTTCGGTGGAGCGCGTCCCGGACGCGCCCCTCTGCGGCTCGACGGCCCAGGCCATCGACACCGCCACGTGGTACGTCGAAGAGAACGGCTATCGGATCGCGGACATCGAGGTGAACCGCCCGCCCGAGGACGGCGCCCACGAGGGCGACAGCGACTTCGTGGAAGTGATCGTCGAGGCCCAGCCCGAAGCCCTGCTCGTTCGCGCGACCACTGCGGGCTCGTACACGGTGCGGGCGCGCGCGGTCGCGGGCATCGGCAGCCTCGACGCCAGTTCGCACTTTGTGCCCTGGGGCCTCACGGAGGACAACAGCGACTGCTTGAACCCCGGGAGCCCGCCGACACCGAAGTACGGCTCATCCTGCGAGCTCAAGCTGGGCGCCGGCCAGGGCCAGACCGGCGACTACGGCGCGCTCGATGCGGACGGCCAGGGAGGGGGGTCCAACGAGTACCGCGAGAACATCATCGACGGCCAGGTGAACACGGTGTACGAGATCGGCGACGAGATCGATGCGCTCGCCGGAAACAAGACGGGGCCCACCGATCAGGGGATCGACGCCCGGCTCGCTCGCGGGCCGAGCTCGAACGGAGGCCAGTCGTGCGACACCGACGGGGACGACGTCGATGAGTTCGGTGAGGTCCTCATCGATCGAGGCGCGGGAGCGTCCCCGCGCTACCTGGTGAGGATCGCCTGTAAGAACTCCCCACGGCTCATCGTGATCCCCATCGTCGACCAGATCGACCACCCGCAAGAATCGACGATCCTCGGCTGGGCGCTCATGTACCTGGAAGGCTACGAGTGCGTGGGCGACCCTTCGAATCGATGCAACGGCAGAGGCCACTGGGAGGTTCGCGGGACCATCGTGGACGCAGTCTGGTCCGACTACGACGGCTTCATGGGCGAGTACGACCCCCAGGCCAGCCTGTCAGCCTGGTTCCTCGCCGAGTGATCGGCCTCCGAGCGCAACGATAGGGGCGGCGCCGCGGAGCCGCCGCCTTCGTGTGTCGTGAAGGCGCCGCCGCGGCGTCTTTCGGTGGAGCGCGTCCCGGACGCGCCCCTCAGCGGCTGGGGCCGGCGCGCGCGCCGTGTTATGCTGACCTGATTCGATGCGCGCGGCTCGCTGTCGGTTTCTCCCGCTCGCGGTTCTGTTCGTCGCCGTGAGCCTTGCGTCCGCCTGTTCCTCGGGCGGCGCTCAGGGCAACGACGACATTCTCATCGTCACCCGCTCCGCGAGCGCCACACCGGCGCCCGCCGGGGGCTCGTCGCCGGTGGCCACGCTGTCGGGCTCGGCCGCATCGGCGACGCCGACGCCGGATCCCGCGTCCGTCGACCCGCGGACCTACGGCTTCATCTTCCCCATCGAGGGCGCGTGCCTGCCGTCGAGCGATGCGCTCATGCCCAACGCGGCGCGCGACTACCGCGCGGGAGTGCACGAAGGGGTCGATTTCTACGGCGTCGACAACTGCGTCCCCATCACGAAGGGCACGCCAGTGCTGGCCGTGGCCGACGGCGTCGTCATCCGCGCGGACGTCGACTATCGCGACCTGACGTGGGAGGAGCTCGACGCCCTGAATCAGCGAGTCGCGAACGGCGGCGCCAACGATCCCGACGTCCTGGACGCCTTCCGGGGACGGCAGGTCTGGATCCGCCACGACAACGGCATCGTCACGCGGTATGCGCATCTGAGCGGCGTCGCCGATGGCGTCGTCGCAGGCGTGCGCGTGCTCCAGGGAGAGGTCATCGGCTACGTGGGCGAATCCGGCACTCCAGAGTCGCTGACGGCGCCCGGAACGGAGTATCACCTGCACTTCGAAATCCGCGTGGGCGACGGCTTCCTCGGCGAAGGCCTGCCGCCGGACCAGGTGCGGGTGCTGTACCAGCAGGCGTTCACACGATGAGCGAAGACGAGGAGCTGGTCGAAGAGCGCCCGCAGCGGCGCCGCGAGTGGTCGGGGCTGCTCACGAGCCTCGCGATTCCGCTGACGCTGCTCGCCGCCATCGTGCTGGGGCTCTGGTGGTGGCAGAACCTGGATTCCGGCGGCGGGCGCGACAACGGCGTCTACGGCATCGTCGAGCTGCCCGCCGAGCGCAATCCGACGGGACAGCCGCCGCACGCCGAGAAGGGCCGCGTCCCTCCCGATTTCCTCCTGGACGGCCCGAGCGGCGAGGTGCGCTTGAGCGACCTCCACGGCAAGGCCGTCGTCGTCAACTTCTGGGCGACGTGGTGCCCGCCCTGCCGCCGCGAGATTCCCGAGCTCATCGACGCCTACGAGCGCTACCGTGACCGTGGCCTCGTCGTCCTCGGCGTCGACCTGCAGGAGAGCGACGACCAGGTCCGTGAGTTCGCCGAGGAGTTCGGAATCACCTACCCGCTCGTCATCGACCGCACCGGCGAGGTCGCAGACGTGTGGAAGATCGGGGGCCAGTTCGGCGGCATCCCATCGACCTACTTCATCGACCGGACCGGGGTCGTGCGCGACATTTACAACGGCACCCTCACTGAGGAGCTCCTGCAGGAGCGCATCGACCTGATTCTCGAGGAGCGCGATGGCGCGGGCGCAGGCGGCTAGGCTCGCCGCGGGCTTCGACCCCTTCCTCGCCGTGTGGCGGCTGCTGACGTCCGTGCGGTTCGCCATCGGCCTCATCGCCTTCCTCGCCCTCGCCGGCCTGGCGGGCGTGGTCATCCCCCAGATCCCGCCGCAGATGCGAGACAACCCGGCCGCCGTGCGAGCGTGGCTCGAGGCGCAGCGGGACACGTTCGGCCCGCTGACGGACACCATGTACGACCTCGAGCTGTTCAACGTCTTCGACGCGCCGTGGTTCCTCGCCGGACTGGCGCTCTTGGTCGTCGCCGTCACGGTCTGCACCTTCAACCGCTTCCTTCCCACGTGGCGCAACGTAACGCGGCCGCCCCGCCGGGTCCCCGACGCCTTCTTCGACCGCTCGAAGAACCGCCAGACGTTCCCCGCGAGCGTCGGCGTCGAGCGGCTGGCCACGGAGCTGCGCCGCGCGCGCTACCGCGTGGTCGAAGAACGGGAGGGCGGCGCGGTGTACCTGTTCGCCGACCGGTTTGCCTGGGCGCAACTCGGGACGTTCGTGAGCCACCTGGCGCTGATCCTCTTCCTGGCGGGCGGCCTCGTCTCGCGGCTCACCGGGTTCGAGGAGAACCTGTTCATCGCCGAAGGCGCGGTCGAACCCGTCTTCCCGGTGAAGCACGCCCGCCAGTTGCAGGTCGAGGTCGTCGACGCCTCCGCCGCTTTCGATGACCGCGGAAGGCCGCTCGACTTTCGGACCGACCTCGTGATCTACGAGAACGGCCGCGAGGTCGCTCGCGGCACGGCCACGGTGAACGACCCCGTGACGTACGGCGGCTACCGGTTCCACCAGGCCGCCTACGACGGTAACGGTGCGGCGCTCCGCGTGCGGGACGCGGCGACGGGCCGCGCGCTGTACCGCGAGACGCTGCCCCTGCAGGACACCGTCGTGGCCCCCGTGGTCCGCGTAACCGACACCGCCGGAGCCATCCTGCTCGACGACACCGTCGTGCCCTCCGACTTCATCGACACCGCGAGCGGCACCGTTGTGACGCTGCCCGACGGCCGTTCGTTCTGGCTCGGGATTCAGGCGGCCCCCGGCGGCGTCTGGCAGCTCGTCGTATTCGCGACGGACGACCCGGCCGTTCGCGGCATCGTGCCTCAGGGCGAAGCGTTCGAGGCCGGAGGGCTCCGGTTCGAGTTCACCGGCGTCGAAGGGTTGCCCTCGACCATCGCCCAGGGCGTGCCGGGAAGCGAAGGCGGCGCCGTCGTCGAGCTGGCGCGCGACCGCGACGGGACGCCGTTCCTCACGGTGCTCGGCG
The DNA here is from genome assembly GCA_037444005.1 of Chloroflexota bacterium. Lineage (GTDB taxonomy): Bacteria > Chloroflexota > Dehalococcoidia > DSTF01 > JACRBR01 > DATLZC01. The sequence continues at coordinate 44,791 of JBBING010000005.1, read as the reverse complement.
CCACCGGGAACGACGCGCTGTACCTCTTCCCGGACCGCCCCGTCGTGGTGAACGGACGCGAGTACGTCTTCGAGGGGCCGCGCGAGTTCGCGGGCATTTCCGTTCGGCGCGATCGCGGCGATACGCTGATCTGGGTCGCCACGGGCCTGCTGCTCGCGGGCTTGCTCATCACGTTCTACGTCCCGAGGCGCCGGCTCTGGGTGCGCGCAACGGCGGAAGACATTAGAATCGCGTCGCTAGCCGAAAAGAGCGGCGGCTTCGAGGACGAGATGCGTCGGCTGGCGCGCCGGCTGGGCGTCGCCCCGCCGGACGACGACCGGGGAGAGAGGTACTGAACCGTGGACGCGCTGAGGCTGCTAACCATCACCATCGGCATCGACCCTGAGATCGCGAAGTTCGGGGGCCTGCTGCTCACCTGGCACGGCGTCTTCACGGCCGTCGGCATCGCTGTGGGCGTCTACTTCGCCGTGCTGGCCGCGCGCAAGGTGAACTACCTCAACGACGACGAGGCGTACACCATCGCCCTCATCGGCGTGCCCTCGGCTATCATCGGCGCGCGAGCGCTGTATGTCATGGAGCGCTGGGACGAGGAGTTCGCCCACGACCTCTGGAGCATCTTCGCGGTCAACGAGGGCGGCATCTCCATCTACGGCGCCGTCATCGGGGGCATCCTCGGCGGGCTGATCTACGGCTGGATCCGCCGGTTCCCCATCCGGCGCGGCCTGGACATCGGTTCGATGGGGCTGATCCTCGGGATGGCCATCGGCCGCATCGGCGACATCATCAACGGCGAGCACTTCGCCTCCGAGAGCAGCCTCCCGTGGGCGGTGAAGTACACGCACATCAACAGTCCCAGTTTCATGCTCCCGCCGCAGCATCCCGCCGTGGCGTACGAGATGCTGGGCGACCTGGTGATTCTGGGCTGCATGTACGTCCTGTGGAACCGCCGCATCCTGCCCCGCGACGGCCAGGTCTTCTCCTTCTTCCTCCTGGCCTACGGCGTCATGCGGTTCCTCGTGAGCTATCTGCGCGAGGACAGCCTGAGCATCGGGCCGTTCACGTGGCCGCAGGTCGTGTCGCTGGGCGTCATCTTTCTGGGCCTCGTCACGGCCGCGCTCTTCGCCCGGATGGCGCCCCGCGACTGGGTGGCGGGCGCGGCGGCGCCGGCGGGAGCGGTCCGCGCCCCGGAGAAGGCGCGCGCCTGAGCCGTGGAGCCGCCCCGGCGCACGGTCACCCTGTACACCCGTCAGGGCTGTCACCTGTGTGAGGAAGCCCTCGCCATGCTCCGCCGGCTCCAGGCCGAGCTCGACTTCCAGATTCGCGAAGTCGACGTGGATCGCGATCCCGCGCTGGCGGCGCGCTACGGCGACCGCGTGCCGGTCATCGCCTACGGGTACCGCGAGGTCATCGCGTCGCTCATCAGCGAGCGGCGGCTTCGCGACGCCCTGCGCCGGGCGATGGGGCGCTGACGCCCGTCCCGCCACGAACGCACCCCGTCCCTGTTCCGATGAAGGCCACGCTTCAGCGTGGCCGGCGAGACGGACACGACCCCGCGGGCAGGCTAAAGCCTGCCCTTCGGGGGATTGGGAGCAAGGCAGCGTGGCCGGCGAAACACCACGACGCCACGGGCAGGCTGAAGCCTGCCCTTCAGGGGATTGGGGGCAAGCATGAAGGCCACGCTTCAGCGTGGCCGGCGAGACGGACACGACCCCACGGGCAGGCTGAAGCCTGCCCTTCAGCAGAGGGGGAGCCGCGCCGCCGTGGCCGGCCCGGTCCCACAGGGGAACGGCGGACCCGCGGGGGGCGTCCTCCGTCGCCGGGGAAGTTCGTTGCGGCGGCATGAGAGCTTTGCTAGAATCCCCGTGACGCTCGCGGACGGCCTGCGCTGTTCGCGGCTCGCTGGGGAATCGTCTAGCGGTAGGACAGCGGACTCTGGATCCGTATGCGGGGGTTCGAATCCTCCTTCCCCAGCCAACTCAGCGTGTGCATCCGGCCCCTTCGGGGGTCTGCAGGTGGCGCATTCGTCTAGTGGCCCAGGACACCGCCCTCTCAAGGCGGAGATCGCGGGTTCGAATCCCGCATGCGCTACCAACCACGACCACTCCGCCGGCCCCAGGGCCGGCGTCTTCGTTTCCTCGAGCCTTCTGCGCGTCTCCAGCGACAACGCCCCGTCGACTCCTGATGCGCTCGCATCAGGGATTCGACCGATTTCGCGCCCGGCGGCGGGCCCGCGGGCTCTCGCACCGGCGCCCGGCGCCGACACTTACGCGGAGGCGGAACCTCCGGTCGACACGCATGCTCCGAACACTGCAAGAGCTCAGCCGCATCTGCACCCGTCCGCGGCCTACCGAGGACGATATCCTCGCGGCCTGCGCGCTGGTCGGCGAGGCGCTGAACGCGAGCGATACCTACGTCCTCCGTGCGGGCGACCCCGCGTTCATCCGCGTGGGCTGCGATTGTGATCCCAAGACCTACGAGATCAAGCAAAAGGGCTACTGGCTCCTCTGGCGCGACCTGGCGACCCATCCCGACGTCGCCGTCGGGACATTCGACGCCGTCGACCGCATCGTCGTGCGGGGCGGTCCCGCCGCGCCCGGGAGGCCCACGACCCATCTCACGGCGATCCTCCCCGGAGAGGAGAGCAACTCGGACCTGCTGGTGGCACGCGGACCGTGGCCTCGCGGCCTGACCCGGACGCAGATCGCCTTCGTGGAGGCGGCGCGGCCCACCCTCGCCCACCTGGTGAACAACGTCTACGACGAACAGCGCCGCGCGCGTCACCGCCGGCAGCTCGAGGCGCTCGCCAACGTCGCCGACGTCTTCAGCCGCTCGCACGAAGGCGACGACGTGCTCACGGCCCTGGCGACGGCGCTGGCCAAAGCGGCGGGCTTCGACTGGGCCATGGTCGACCTGTACAACGCCGCGGGCGACGAGGTCGTCGAACGCGCCATCAACCTGGCGCGGTACTCCGACACGGCCGTCGCAGCCAGCATCAAAGAGCAGCGGTTCGACCAGCCGCCGCCCGGCACGCCGCGGCTGGGCGTCGCCCTGGCGCGCTCGGGCCGGCCCCTGCTCATGCCTGACGTCAACGACGACGCCGCCTGGAGCGAGCGGTCGATGTTCGTGACCGCGGGCGACCCCAGCGCCCTGCGCAAGTTCTACGAGCGGGCGCACATCGTCTCGACGGGCGTCTTCCCCATCGTCTTCCAGAACGAGGTGCTCGGGGCCGTCAGTCTCTCGGCGTGCACGCCGCACGCCTTCGACAAGAGCGAGGTCGAGTTCCTCCAGGCGTTGGTCTCGCAGGCCGCGACCGTGATCAAAGGGTTGCGCCTCTACCAGGAGCTGCTCGAGTCGCGAGAGGAGATTCACCGGCGCGAGGAGTGGTTCCGCTCTCTCGTGCAGAACGCGTGCGACCTCATCACCGTCATCGATCCCGACACCACCGTCCGGTACCAGAGCCCGTCGTCGGCCCGCATCCTGGGCTACGACCCCGAGGCCGTCGTCGGCCACACCATCATGGAGGCGGTGCATCCTGACGACGCCGAGCGTCTGCGCGCGGCCGTCCAGGAGATGATGGAGCGGCCCCGGGAAGCGGTCGCCGCCGAGATCCGCCTGCGCCGCATCGACGGGAGCTGGCGGCACATCGAGTTCACGGGAGCGGACCTGCGCGACAATCCCGCCATCGACGGCATCGTCCTGAACGGGCGCGACGTCACGGAGCGCAAGCTGCTCGAGCTGCAATTGCAGCATCAGGCCCTGCACGACCCGCTCACCCGCCTTGCCAACCGGCGCCGGTTCATCGACCGGCTGGAGCACGCCCTCCTCCGCCTCGAACGGGCCGGGGGAGCGCTGGCGCTGCTCTTCATGGACCTGGACGACTTCAAGCGCGTCAACGACAGCCTCGGCCATTCGGCGGGAGACCGGCTTCTCACCGATGTCGCCGAACGGGTGCAAGGGTGCCTGCGTTCGGTGGATACCGTCGCGCGGCTCGGAGGCGACGAATTCGCGGTCCTGCTCGAAGACCTGCACGACCTCGACGAGGCGGCGGTGGTCGCGGACCGCATCCTGCAGGCTCTGCGGGCGCCGTTCACGCTGGCGGACAACGAAGTGCTGGTCCGGGCGAGCATCGGCATCGCCTACGCGGAAGCGGGAAAGCGGCGCGCGGACGCCGAGACGCTGATGCAGGAAGCGGACACCGCGATGTACGCCGCGAAGGCGCACGGCAAAGGCCGCTTCCAAGTGTTCGAGGAGGCGATGCAGGCGTCGATGTTGCACCGGCTCGAGCTGCTGGCTGACCTGCGGCGCGCCGTCGAGCGCGGCGAATTCGTGGTGCACTACCAGCCCATCATGTCCCTCAAGAAGGGCGGCCTCTTCGGCTTCGAAGCGCTGGTGCGCTGGCGACACCCCGACCGTGGGATGGTGCCCCCACTCGAGTTCATCCCGTTGGCCGAAGAGAGCGGGCTCATCGTACCGCTGGGCCACTGGGTGCTATCCGAGGCGTGCGCCCAGGCGGCGCGGTGGCGGCAAGCGTACCCCGACAGCGGGCCCTGGGCCATGAGCGTCAACGTCTCGGCCCGTCAGCTCCACCACGCGGGCTTCGTGGGGGACGTGGCCCGCGTGCTCCGGGAGACCGGCCTTCCGCCCGACGCGCTCATCCTCGAACTTACGGAAAGCGCCGTCATGCGCGATATGGCGGGCATGCTCAGCGCCGTCCGGGAGCTCAAGGACCTCGGCGTGAGGCTCGCCGTCGACGACTTCGGCACCGGCTACTCCTCGCTCAACTGCCTGCGCGAGTTCCCGTTCGACTTCCTCAAGATCGACAAGGCGTTCATCGACGACCTCGGCGAGCAGGCGAGCGACCGCGAGATCGCGCAGGTCATCGTCCGCCTGGGCAAGATGTTCGACCTCGAGCTCGTCGCCGAGGGCATCGAGCGCGAAGCGCAACTGTCGCGGCTGCGGCGCATGAGCTGCGGCCTGGGCCAGGGCTACCTCTTCGCCAAACCGCTCGAGCCTCCGGCCGTCGAAGAGCTCCTCGCCAGCGCCCCCTCCGGCATGCGGTCGAGACGCCGCGCCGCCTGACCGCCGTCCACAGCCGCGTCCGATCGCTGGCACTTCACGAAGACCCGCGAACGGCGTAGACTGACGCCGAAGCGCAGGACGCGGCCCGCGCCCGGGATGTCGAGGGAAGCGCCGATGTTCGACACCGTCACCTCCGCGCGCGCCCTCATGGGCGTGTCGCTGGCGTTTCATATCGTCTTCGCCGCGCTGGGCATCGGGCTCCCGCTGCTCCTCTTCATCGCCGAGGGACTCTGGCTCCGCACTGGCGACGCCCACTACCGCGAGATGGCGCGCCGATGGTCACGCGTGGCCGCGGTGCTCTTCGCCGTCGGCGCCGTGTCAGGCACCATCCTCTCGTTCGAATTCGGGCTTCTCTGGCCCACATGGATGGAGTTCTCGGGCGCGATCATCGGCTTGCCCTTCGCCCTGGAGGGGTTCGCGTTCTTCACCGAGGCCATCTTTCTCGGGCTGTACCTGTACGGCTGGGACCGGCTCTCGCCGCGCGCGCACTGGTTGTGCACGGTGCCAATGGCCGTGAGCTCCGCCCTTTCGGCATTCTTCGTCATCTCCGCCAACGCCTGGATGAACCAGCCCGAAGGGTTCGAGGTGGTGGCGGAGAAGGCGGTGAACGTCGACCCGCTGGCGGCGATGTTCAACGACGCGATGCCGTACCAGGTCGTCCACGGCACGCTGCCGTCGTATTCGGTCACCGGCTTCGCCGTCGCCGCCGTCTACGCCTTCGCCCTGCTGCGGGGCGACCGCTCCTCGTACAACCGGAAGGCGCTCTCTATCGCCCTGGCGGTGGCGGCCGTGGCGGCGCCCCTGCAGATCGTGACCGGCGACCTGAGTGCGCGCTTCCTGGCGCATCAGCAGCCGGAAAAATTCGCGGCCATGGAGGCGCAGTTCGAAACGGAGCGGGGGGCGCCCCTCCGTATCGGCGGCATCCCCGACCCCGAGGACCGCACCGTCCGCTGGGCCATCGAAATCCCCAAGCTGGCGAGTTTCCTCGCGTTCGAGGACGTCGACGCCGAGATCCGCGGGCTGAACAGTTTCCCGCAGGACGCGATCCCCGATGTCCGTATCGTCCACTACTCGTTCCAGACGATGGTCGGCATCGGGTTCTTCATGTTGTTCGTCTCGGTCTGGTTCTGGGGCACCGCGTGGTGGAAGCGGCGAATCGATCCCGGGCGCCCGCTGCTGTGGGCGCTGCTGGCCACAGGGCCGCTGGGCTTCGTCGCGCTCGAGGCCGGTTGGTTCGTCACCGAGTTCGGCCGGCAGCCCTGGATCATTTACCGGCTCATGCGCGTGGAGGCGGCGGCGACGCCTCGCGAGGGCATCGGGATCGTGTTCCTCGTGTTCACGCTGGTGTACGTGGCGCTGACGATCGGTCTGGGGCTCATCCTGCTACGCGAGAACGGGCGCGCGGCCCGCATGGCCGGCCTCGGGGAGGCGCACGGTGTCGCTTGAGAATCTGGCAGCGGGCGTCGTGCTCGTCGGGCTCATCATGTACGCCATGTTCGGCGGCGCCGACTTCGGCGGCGGCGTCTGGACCGCGTTGGCGTCCGGTCCCCGCTCCGCCGAGCAGCGCGAGGCCATCTTTCGGGCCATGGGCCCCGTCTGGGAGACCAACCACATCTGGCTCATCCTGGTCGTGGTCACCTTGTTCGTGAACTTCCCGCCGGCGTTCTCGGACCTGTTCACGGCGCTCCCCGTGCCGCTGGTCATCGCGCTCGTGGGCATCACGTTCCGGGGCGCCGCCTTCGCGTTCCGGCACTTCGCGTACGGAGGAGGACCTCGACTGCCCGCGACGGGGCTCGTGTTCTCCGTCGCCAGCCTCATTACGCCGCTCACGATGGGAATGGCGCTGGGCGCCGTGGCCGGGGGACACATCACCATCGAGGAGGGCGTCGTGACCTCGGGGCTGTACGAGCCGTGGCTGCGGCCGTTCGCCATCGTGTGCGGGCTCATCGCCGTCGCCATGTGCGCCTTCCTCACGGCCAGCTACATGACGACGCGGACGAGCGGCGACCTGCGCGAGGATTTCCGGCGGCGGGCCCTCGGCGCGAGTCTCGTCCTCGGGGCGCTCACGAGCGTCGCCATTCCGGTGGCCTATCTCGACGCGGACGCGTTCTGGGACCGGATGGTGGCGCCCGCCCCGCTGACCATCATGGGGCTGGCCGTGCTCGGCGGGCTGTCGTCGCTGGGGGTTCTCTGGAACCGGTGGTGGCCACTGGCGCCTCCCGTGGCGGCGGGCACCGTGGCGCTCGTGATCGCCGCCTGGGGCGCCGTGCAGTATCCGTACTTCATTCTGCCCGACCTGCGCATCTCCGACGTCGCCGCAGGCGACGCCACCATCCGCGCGTTCCTCATCCCCTTGCCGGTGGGCGCGCTGATCCTCGTTCCGAGCCTCGTGCTGCTGTACCGGACGTTCAGCGAGCAGACCGGCGGCCCCGAAGCGGCCCCCGGCGGACACTGAAGCGGCCCAGCGCCACTCGAGGCCATCAACCGCGATTTACGGCACTGACGACGTTCTGACACGAAGTAGAGATGAGCGAATGTGCTACACATTCGCGTTCGCAGACGCCTTGACATTTTCCACGTGAACGGGGTATGGTACCGCAACTGCCCCCGGCGGTCCCCCTATTCAGAAAGGCGCGCCCATGAATCCCAACAGCCATTCACTGGCCCACAAGGGGCTATTCGTCTTGCTCGCCCTCCTCCTAGCAGGCGGCGCATTCGTGGCGATAGCCCCGCCCACGGCCGCCGCTTCCGGAGGCCCCGTGGTGCTCATGGGGATCGATGCGGAGGACGGCGGGGTCGACGGTCACGGACCCATTGAAGTATACGAGGACGTCGTCACAAGCATCCTCGCCGAAGTCTCAAATGGAGGGTCGGGCGTCCTCGTGATTGGCGGTGGTAAGGACCCTGATGACGATGTCACGGCGTTCTGGGATCAGATCGCGTCGGACCTGAGTATAACGGTCACTTACGTGAACGCCGCCAACATCTCGAGCCAGTCGTTCGCTGGCTTCGCGATGCTCGCCGTCGTCAGTTCAGAAGAGGAGACGAGCAGCGGAGGCCTGACCGAGGAAGAGAACGACGCCCTAGCTGCGCGCGGCCCGGACATCGCCACCTTCATCAATAGCGGCGGGGGGCTGTTGGGCTTCTCTCAGAGCGGGTTAGAAGCCCCGTACGCCTACCTCGGGGGAATCGGCGGGTTTACGGTGGAGATCGACCTCAGTTACGAAGACATTATCCCCACCGCCGACGGCCTCGCGGTTGGTGTCACCGACGACCTCGATGTGTGCTGCTGGCACGACACCTATACAACGTTCCCTAGCTTTCTCAAGGTTCTGGCCACGGTAGGCGAGGATGAAGAAAACGCGGGCGAAGCCGCGGCGCTGGGCGGAGCCCAGGTCGTCGTGTCGTCGGGACAGCCGGCGCCCAGGCTGCGCACGGCCACGCCGACGGCCTCACCCACGCTGTCACCGACGCAGACGCCCGTGCCACCCACAGCCACGCCGACTGCGCCTGCCCCGTCACCCACTGCCGCAGTCGCGGGCGTCGTGGTGTCGCCGCCTTCGGGCATCGTCTCACCGCCGAGGACGGGGCTAAAGGGAACAAGCAGGTCCGAAAACGTCTTCCTCCCTCTATTCCTCGTTTCGGCAGGTGCCGTCGCGCTGACAGGTTTAGCTGTCGCATATCGCAGGCGCGCGCACCGGTAAGGTCGAACGGACCGGCACGTAATGAGAGGTGGCGCACGAAGCGCCACCTCTCGCTTTCCCTAGTGTTCCGGTGAATGGGGGCGGCAGAGCTGAATATCCTCCGCCGCGCATCGCCTTCCTGCGCAGCGCCTCCTCGGCAGCGGGCGCCACCGTCGTGCGGTCAGTCGAAGGGAAGCGCTGTCCACGCGAGCCGGCGCACGGGCACGCCGGCCACATCGCGGACGACGAGCGTCGTCGCCGCGCCCGAAGGGGGCGCTTCGAAAACGAGCACCCCGTCCACGTGGTGTCCCGCGCCGGAGAGGGCATGATACGCCAGCGGCCGCTGCGAGGTGGCGCCGACGTCGAGTTCCGCCTGCGCTGCGAGATCGACGTTCGAGAGGTCCACCGAGTGGGTGTCCAGCTTCAAGTGAACGAGCGCCACATCGCGGCCCGCGTACGAAGCGGCGATCTCCTCCAGGTCGTCGCTCGCTTCGAGGTGCGCCGGCGTCACCCAGGTCGCCTGGACGGTGACCCCGCCCGCGCCGTCGTCGCGCACCGTCAGCGACGCTTCGTCAGACGGGCCGGCCGGGGCGCCGTCGCTTCCCCCGCAAGCGACGGTCGCGACGATGGCCAGGACCGCCACAGCCACCGCGGCCCCTCGCAGCATCACGCCACCTCGCATCCGCCTCGCGCCTCCGCCAGACGAGCCCGCTCCCGCAGAGCCAGGCGCAGAAGCGCCGCGACGCCGACGGCGTTGGTCGCGAGACCGACGGCCATGATGGGAAGCCGGTAGTCGTTCAGGAACACGGCCGCCGCCGAGAGCCCCACCAGTGGCAAGACGTCGGTCGCATGATGGGCGCAGCACGCCACCATGGCCGCCGTCGACGACCCCGCGCCGACTGCGGTCACGCCTGCGGCGCCGACGACGCGGGCGCGGCTCGCCATGCGGCGGAGCCACGTGTACAGCGCGACCTGCGTCCCGAATCCCACCGCGATGGCGGCGACGAAGTAGCGGTCGCCCCAGAGGAGCTCCCGCGCGTGGGCGAACCCTTGCGCCCAGGTGACGATGCCCAGATACAGGCCGATCAGGCCCGCGGCGCCCGCCACGCCAGCGGCGAGGGGGAGCCCGGCGTCGGCCACTCGCCTGCGGGCGATTCGGGAGGGCGACGGCATCGCGACGACGGCGCTCATCGGACCCCTCGCATCACGGGAGCGGCGTGTCCGTGGCAGGACCCACGCCGGCGAACGTGGCGTCGACCTGAGCCCGGATCTCCGCATGAGATGCGCCCCGGTGCACGAGATCGGCGGCCAGCAACGCGATCTCCGAACAGATGCGGCAGCCGGCGGCGTGTGGCTCGAGCGTTCCATCAGGCGCGTAGAAGCACCGGTCGAGGCTGGTGTGGGGCTCGTCCAGCAGCGCGCACCCGCAGTAGCAGGGAAGGTGCTGGAACAGATCGCGGTGCCCTGCCGCTTCCCGGTAGGCCCGGACGCGATCCTTGGGCATGTCGGGCGGGCCGCTCAGGTCGACCTTCGGATCCCCGTGCGTCGCGTTCTGGGTCAGCCCAACGCCGGCCACTACGGCCACCGCCAGCGCCAGGACGCCGGTGACCCCTCCCGCCAGCTGGCGCGCCGCCAGACCCTTCATTGACCGCCTCCGTGGCCGGGATGGGCGCCCGGCTCGAAATCGGCCTTCACCTGCAACACCGTCTGCGGCTCGTCCGGGTCGTTGCTGGTGACCACGATTTCGAAGAGGTGCGGCCCTTCCATCCCTTCCATCATGTGCATCCTGAACGACAGCGTGTCCGAGGCTCCGGGCTCCAGGGTCGTCGCACCGACGACCGGCTGGAACGGTCAACAGCCCTCTACGACGCGGACCCGCACGTCTTCAATGCGCAGAGGTTCCGAGCCCGCGTTCGTGTACGTGAAGCTGTATCCGACCTCGGTGTTGAGCGGGACGACGCCGAAGTCGACGGCGCTGGCGTCGAACCGCAAGTCCGGCCCCGAAGCGGGTGTCCGGCTCGCGGGAAGCGGCGTCCGGTCGACGGCGACCGGCGGGAGCGGCGCCCCGGCGTCGTCCCCTTCCCGAAGCAGATCGAACGCGACGAGCCCGCCGATGACGACGGCGAAGAACGCCGCCAGCGGAATCAGAAAGGAGATCGGCGGCATACGCCGAACACGGTGAGGACGCCGGGGGCTGCGGCTCACGGTCACCTCCTCGACATCGTGTCACCCCAAGATTCGAGAGACGGCACCCCCCAGGGTAGGGTCGTTCGTCCTGCGAAACACATGCCGACCCGCCTACATCAACGGAGATCAGGAGCGCGAGGAGACCGAGAAGAGCCGCTCGAAGTCCCGCAGGTAGCGCTCTCCACCCGGCGCCTTGAGACGCACGAAGGGGTCGTGCAGGAGGCGTTTGACCAGCGCCGCGCTCATGGCCTCGACGACGCGGCGCTGCTCTTCCCCCAGCCCGAGCTCGGCCACCGCTCGCTCGACCTCGGCGCGCCGGATCGCCTCGGCCCGGCGGTGAACGGCAGCGATGGCCGGCACGGCCTCGCGCTGGCGCAGCCACTCCGAGAACCGGCGCGCCTCCTCCTCCACGATGCGCTCGGCTCGCCGCACTTCGGCGTCGCGGTCGAGCCGGTACCGCCGCGCGACCGGGGCCAGGTCGTCGATATCGAACACACGCACGCCGGGCAGCGCGCGTACGGCCGGATCCACATCCCGCGGGACGGCGATATCGATGATGACCAGCGGCCGGCCTTCGGGGCGCGCGCCGAGCGCCGCAGGCGTGATCACGGGATGGGGCGCCGACGTCGCGCTGATGACGACGTCGGCGGTGGCCAGCGCCGTGGCGAGCTCGTGCATGAGCATCGCCCGCCGCCGGGGCCCGGCGAGGCAGGCCACCCGTTCGGGCGTGCGACCGACGACCCGGACGTCGGCCACCTGTCGTCGCTCGAGCGCGCGGAGGGCAACCTCGCCCATCTTCCCGGTCCCGACGATCACGACACGAGCCCGGGCGAGGTCTGGAACCGCCGTCGCCGCCAGCTCGACTGCGGCGACGCTCACGGAGGCGTCGACTCGGCCCAGACCAGTCTCGCTGCGCACCCGGCGTCCCGCGCGCACCGCCCCCTGGAACAGCGCGGTCAACAGGGGACCCGCGGTGCCCCGCTCGCGCGCGACGGCGAGCGCCGCGCCCACCTGGCCCAGCACCTCGCTCTCACCGAGGACGAGTGAGTCCAGGCTCGACGCCACCCGGAACAGATGGCGGGCCGCCGCGGCGCCCCGATAGCGGTACAGACGCGCGGAGCCGTTCGTAAACGCCCCGGCGCCGCGCGCTCGGATGTCGTCCTCGATAAGGCGGGCCACGCGCGCGGCCCCCGCTCCGCCCAGATACAGCTCGACTCGGTTGCAGGTGATGAGCGACACCCACTCGATGGAGCCGCGGTCACCGTCGAGGACGGCGTGGAGGTCGGCGGCGCTCGCCGCCAGGCGCTCGCGAACCTCGACGGGCGCGCTGACGTGGTTGGCGCCGAGCAGGATCAGGTCGACCGTAGCCGATGGCATATGCATCCCGGCGCTCCCCGCGGGCCACCTTCTGCCGAAGATTCTGCAGCGCCCGCGGCGCCGGCCCCATGCGACGATGGTCATACTCCGGATAGAAGGGCGCGCCGAGCGGCGGCGGCGGTCATGTGCCCCGCGGCCTACACCCGCGCAAAGCTGCCAAACGCAGGGCGGCGGCCGGGCGAACGAACGGTACAGACCCCTTGGACCGAACGGTCGGTCGGCGCAAGCGTCCGTTGGATCGATGATGAGCGGGAGGGGCGCCCGACGTCGCGCCGTCGGCGAGCCTCGAAGCGCGTTGCGACAAGAGGGTCGATGAACCGCTCGCTGAGAACCTGGATCCTTCGCGGCGCCATCGCGGCTTTTGCGGCGCTGGCGGCGTATCCCGCGCTCACCGAGATGACGGGCGGCGCCCCGTTCCTGCCGCCGGTCGAGCGGGCGACAGCGCCCCTTCGGGCGGATGAAGGCGTCGAAAGTCCCCACGGACCCGAGCCGGAATGCGCCGCCTGTCATCGCGCGCACACCGCCGTCGGCGAGCCGTTGCTCGTCGCGGACGGGACGGACCTCAGCGTCTGCACCCGCTGCCACGCCGTCGGCGTCGCGGAGCCGAAGTCCACCCACAGCAACGTGGACGACCCGTACAGGACGCAGCCGCCGTTCGTCGTGTCGTGCACCGCCTGCCACGACCCCCACGGCGACCCCGGCGGGCCCGGCAACCGGGCCATGATTCGCTCGACGATCGGCGGGTACGACGTCCGCTTCCTGCACGAGAGCGGGGAAGACTCGTACGACGACGGGCTCGACGACGGCGTCGTGGACAGCATCTGCGTGGTGTGCCACACGACGACGTCGCACAACAACGTGTACAGCGCCGAGCTCCAGGGCGAAGGTCACGGGCCCGTCGGCACGGACTGCACGGCCTGTCACACACACGGGGATGACCCGTCTCGCCAGTCGGGGTTCATGCCCGTGAGCCGTCCTACGGCGACACCCACGCCCACGGACACCCCGGAGACCACCGAGACCCCGGCTCCGCCCACCGAGACCCCTCCGCCGACGGACACGCCCGTTCCGACGGCTACGCCGTCCCCCACGGACACGCCGACGCCCGAACCGTCGCCGACGCCGTAGCCGCCCTATAGCCATGGATACACCGGAGGCATGCCCCGGCGGCATCCCGGCGCCCCGCGCGCTGTCGACGGGGGATATGCCGCCGGATGTGCGCGGCGATGCATGCGGTCCGAACACGACGGCGCGATCATGGAGCCAACCGAAAGGAGCGCACCATGAGCGGTCGTAGCCGGCGACGCGCGCAGCAGCGGCTCCGTGTTCCGCCTTCCGATTCTCTGACCCGCCGTCTTCTCGGATTTTTGCCTGTGGCGCTTCCGGCCGTGGTCATCGTGGCTGCCGGACTCTGGTTCGGAGAGTTCTTCTCGGGAGGCGGAGACAGCGGCCCGCTGCCCGCGGCCTCGCGGCCCGTCGCGGCCGACGGCTCGCTACCGGCCTTCGTGACGGCGGGCGGCGACAGGGTCATCGCCGCGTACGAGTACGCGCTCGCCGCCGCCGACAAGCTCGTGTACATCCCCTGCTACTGCGGATGCGGCGAACATTCCGGCCACAAGAGCGTGCGCGACTGCTTCATCCGGAATCTCGGCGCCTCGGGCGTCGAGTACGACGAGCACGGAGCGGGATGCGACATGTGCGTCTCCATCGTCCTCGACGTGCAGCGTCTGCTCGCGGAGGGCAAGTCGCTGGCGGAAGCGCGCGCCTTCATCGACCAGACGTACGCCGACATCGGCGCGCCGACGGACACGCCGCTCCCGCCGGAAGGATGGTGAGCTATGACCGCGCGCGCAGCCCCGGCCGGCATTCCGGAAGGCCTGACACCCGACGAGCTCGAACGCTGGTGCAATGAGCTCGCCGAGTTCCTGACCTCGCCCGGCATCCCCGAGCCATTCCGCGCCTGGGCGCGGGCGCAGGCCGAACGCATCGACGCCTACCTGGCGACTGCGTCCGAGCTCGAACCGGAAGCGATCGAGGACGAAGAAGAGGAAATCGAACCCACTCCCGCCCCGGCGGCGCGTCCAAGGCCGAACAAACAGGCCGCGCGGCGAAGGCGCGCAGGACGGGCGAGCGCCGCGTCGGCGCTCTCCACGCAGGGAGGTAAGCTTCTTCTGGGCGTCGCCGCCGGCGTCGTCGCCCTCGCGATCGTGTTCGGCGCGAGGGAGCTCGCCGGCCGCGGCTCATCAGCGGGTGAGCTGCCGCGGTCCGGTCCCGCGCAGGCCGCGTTCGACGAGGCGCGCGCGAAGGAGCTCGAAGCGCTCCTGCAGACCGACCCCTCGAATCGGGACGCCCTCTTCGAGCTCGGTGAGATGAACTTTCAGGCCGGGCGATACGAGGAGGCGATCGCCTGGTTCACCAAGCTCGTCGACGTGGACCCGGCCAACGTCCACGCCCTCACCGACATCGGCACCGCCAACTTCAACCTGGGCCGGCCGGACCAGGCGAAGACCTACTGGCTCAAGGCCCTCGAGGTGGACCCGAACGACGCGCAGGTCCACTACAACCTCGGCTTCCTGTACGCCAACGTCGAGCCCCGCGACCTCGCCGCCGCGATCGCGGAATGGGAGAAGGTGATCGCACTGGCGCCCGGCTCGCGGCTCGCCGAAACAGCGCGGGTGCACGTCGAAGGGCTCCGGTCCGAGCTGACCCCGGCCGCG
>JBBING010000005.1:0-29726 GCA_037444005.1 Chloroflexota bacterium | reverse complement strand
CCCCCGGCGGCGACGCCGGCGCCCTGAGGAGCGCGCGATGGACGGAGAGAACGTCACGTTCCTGGTGGCCTTCGGCGCCGGCATCCTCACCTTCGCGTCGCCGTGCCATCTGCCCCTCGTGCCCGTGTACGTCGGCCACATGACCGGCGTGACGATGGCCGCGGGTCCCCACGGGCGCCGCGCGATGGCGGCGCTGCACGCGGTCGCGTTCGTCCTGGGGTTTACCGCCGTGTTCGTGTCCTTCTGGACGCTGCTCGGCCTTCTGGGCTATGCGCTCCAGGACAACGCCCGCTACCTGCGGCAGATCGGCGGAGCGGCGCTCGTCTTCATGGGTTTTCATGTCATGGGCGTCATCAACCTGGGGTTCCTGAACCGCGAGTGGGTTCCCGGCGTCCGGCTCGGAAGCCGCGGGGGCATCGTCGGGTCGTTTCTGCTCGGGGTGTTCTTCGCCGCCGGCTGGACGCCCTGCATCGGCCCTGTGCTCGGGGCCATCATCGGGCTCGCGGCGTACGACGGGGAGCTCCTGCAGGGAGCGGCCCTTCTGCTCACCTACTCGCTGGGTCTGGGCGTGCCCTTCATCGCCACGGCGGTCGCGGTCGACCGCGTCACGAATCCGCTGCGCCGCGCGAGGCTGCTACGCGCGGCCGTACCCGTGCTGAGCGGCGCGCTCGTCGTCGCCGTGGGCGTCTTGATGCTGACGAACACACTGGTGCAGATGCCCCGGTACTTCAACTGGGGCGGCAACGGACTCGGATAGGAGCGCGACGATGCGATCGGCGCAAGCGGCGCAACGGGCGGGAATCGGCCGGGTGGGGTCGGCCTGGCTCGCCAACCCCGCGGGCGAGCTCTGGAAACTGCTGACCTCGGTTCGTCTGGCGCTGATCCTGATCTTGCTCATCGCCCTCGGCGCGCTGGCCGGCACGCTCATCGACCAGGCGCCCCAGGCCGCGCTGGGCAACGGCGAAGCCTACGCCCGCTGGCTCGAGCAGGCGCGCGAGCGCTACGGAAGCTGGACCGACCTCATGGACCGCCTCCAGCTCTTCCGGGTGTTCAGCTCCATCTGGTTCCGCACCCTCGTCGCCATTCTGGTCGTCAACATCATCGTCTGCACCATCAACCGCTGGGGAAGCATCCGCGCCGCGGTGTTCCGGCCACGCGTGCGCATGCACTCCGCGTACTTCGAGCGCGCGCGCACCTCGACGGCGTTCGCGGTGGCGCTGCCGCTTCCCGAGGCCAGCGCGGCGGTCCGCCAGGGGCTCCGCAAGGCCGGGTACCGCACCGTGGTGGACCAGGGGCCGACCGTCGCGCTCTACGCCGATCGTTTCCGCTTTTCGCGATTCGGGACCTTTCTGAGCCACCTCAGCATCGTCCTCCTGCTCGTGGGAGCGCTCATGGGGCGCATCTGGGGCTGGAAGGACGACAGCTTCGTGGTCGCCGAGGGTTCGACACGGTCCCTTCCCTTGGCGCCCGAGATCTCCGTCAAGCTCGAGCAGTTCCAGGACGAGTGGTACGTCGAGGGGCCGCCCAAGGACTACCGCAGCGAGATCGTCATCTACGACCGCGGCGCGGAGGTGAAGCGCGCGACCGTGCGCGTGAACTCCCCCACATCGTACAAGGGGATCCGCTTCCACCAATCGTTCTTCGGTCAGGCGGCGGTGATGCGCGTCACCGACGGGACGGGCGCCGTGCTCTTCGAGGACGGCGTGCCGCTGGCGTGGTCGACGCGCGACAACCCGCGACCCGTCGGCTTCTTCGATGTGCCCGGGAAGTCCATGAAGGTGTACGTCGTCGGCCCCCCGGCGGGCGAGTACGACGCCGTCGTGCCTCAGGGCACGGTCCGCCTGGAGCTGTACGACAGCGCGACCGGACAGCTCATCGACATCCGAACGCTGAAGCGAAACGAGTCGGCCACCGTCGAAGGGCTGACGTTCACGTTCCTGCGCGAGCGGCCATTCACCGGCCTGAAGGTCGTCAAAGACCCCGGCGTGAACGTGGTCTGGGCCGCGAGCGGACTCATGGTGGCGGGGCTCGTGCTGGTGTTCTGGTTCCCGCATCGGCGATTCTGGGCGCTCTGCTCGCCCCGCGAGGACGGCGGCGCCGAGGTGCGCATCGCGGCCACGTCTCAGCGCGACCTCGGCCTGGAACGCGATTTCGAGCGCGTGATCGCGTCCGTCCGCCGCTCGCTGGCGGCGCGGCAGCGCGCAGCGCAACGAGGTGACACCCATGGATGACCTCTCGCGATTCTCTTACATCGTCTCGTTCGTCGCCCTCGCCGCGGCGGCGCTGATGTACATGTCGTACGCGCTGGCGCAGCGGCGGCTCGCCCTCGCCGGCGGCTCCGTCGCTTCCGACGCGCGCCCCGCGGTGGGGCGGGTCGCAGCCTCGCTGGGCCGCTGGGGCACCATGCTCAGCATCAACGCGTTCGTCTTTCTCACGGGCGCCCTGGCGTTTCGATGGGCGGCGGCCGGCCACGGCCCCTTCTCGAACATGTACGAGTTCTCGCTCGCGTTCGCGTGGGGCGCTCTGGCCGTGCATCTGTACTTCGAGTTCCGGTACGGACTCAGGGCGCTGGCCGTGCTCGTCTTGCCCGTCTGCCTCGCGATGCTCGCCTACGCCGCGACGCTGCCGTCGGACATCGACCCCCTGGTGCCGGCGCTCCAGAACGACGTCCTGCTGACGCTGCACGTGGCGGTCGCTGTCGCGGCGTACGGGGCGTTCGCCCTCTCCTTCGCCGCGGCGGTCCTCTTCCTGGTGAACCGGCACGACCGCATTCGGTGGCTCCCCAGACGGGCGCTGCTGGACGAGATCGGGTACAAGGCCGTCATGTTCGGCTTCCCGATGATGGCGCTGGTCATCATCCTGGGCGCCGTCTGGGCCGAAGTCGCCTGGGGGCAGTACTGGAGCTGGGACCCGAAGGAGACGGCCTCGCTCGTGACCTGGCTCCTCTACGGCGGATACCTCCACGCACGCGTCGTCCGCGGGTGGAAGGGTGAGCGCAGCGCCTATCTCCTCATCGGCGGGTTCGCGGCGGTCTTGTTCACCTACTTCGGCAACTACTTCTTCGGGGGGCTGCACAGCTATGGCTAGAAGCGTCGAGCCCGCCAGACCTACGCCTCTTCCCGTCGACGACGAGGCCGACCTCGACGCCGTGCGCTGGCGGCCTTCGCCGGGCGCCCTGCGGAACATCGTCGCCACGGCGCTCGTCGGCGTCGCCATCGCGGGTCTCGTGTGGTTCTTCGACCGGCCGGGCGGCGCGAAGAGCCAGGCGGTGACCGTGACGGCGACCGCGCAGGGGGCCGCGCCCCGCGTCGGGAAGCCTGCCCCCGACTTCGAGCTGACCCTGCTCGACGGCACGAAGGTCCGGCTCAGCGACTACCGGGGCCGACCGGTGTGGATCAACTTCTGGGCGAGCTGGTGTCCGCCCTGCCGGGCCGAGAACCCGGACATCCAGGAGGTGTACGAGGCACACAAGGACGAGCACGGACTCGTGCTCCTGGCGCCGGCCATCGGCGAGCGGCGGGAAGACGTCGCCGGGTACATGGAGCGCGCTGACCTGCACTATCCCGTGGGCCTCGACACGGACACGCAGATCGCGGCCAACTACCGCGTCCTCGGCATCCCGACGCACGTATTCGTCGACGCGGACGGCATCGTGCGGGAGATCCGGGTGGGGGCCATGAGCAAGAAGACGATGGAGAAGATGATTCAGAAGCTGCTGACGCCCCGCGAGCCCGAGTAGCTCGCCCTCCTACGCCGGCTCAATTGGCGCCCGCCCCGGCGCCCAGCCGGGAGCCGGGCGTCAATTGTTTCGGAGCGATCGGCGCGTCAGGGGAAGACGCTCGTGGCCCGCTCGAACGCGTTGCTGATCGTCGTGCCCATCACCTGCAACGCCATGACCAGGATGAAGACAATGATCAGGCTGACGACCAGGCCGTATTCCGTGAGCGTCTGGCCTCCTTCGGCGGCCGCGCGGGCGACCCAGCGGTGAACGGTGCGCGTCTTCATCGCCTTCAGTATCGGCGGCGAAACCCAGCCCGCGGGCGCAGGTTGGTGAATTCTGACCTGCGGTCACCGCGCGGTTACCGGCCGACGAGCCGCTCACCTCCCCAGCGCCGGGCCAGATGCTTCTTGCCCGTAGGGGGCGCATAGAGTACAAGGGTTCTCGCGCGCGTCGGTCGGGCGACGGCCGGAACGAAGCGCTCGCCTTCCCCCGCGGGGAGGGCGTCTCATCCCTCGAACCATACACGAAGGAGGCAACGAACCGTGGGCGATCGATTGAAGGGCCGCGTGGCCATTGTCACTGGCGCCGGGCGTGGCATCGGACGGGGCGAGGCGCTGTGCCTCGCAGAGGAGGGCGCCGCCGTCGTCGTGAACGACTACGGCGGGACGGCGCACGGCGAAGGAGGCGATCGCGGGCCGGCCGACGAAGTGGTCGAAGAGATCCGCTCGCGAGGCGGCAAAGCGGTCGCCAACTACGGCAACGTCGCTAGCTTCGCCGACGCCGAGGCCATGGTGAAGCAGGCCATCGACGAGTTCGGGCGGCTCGACATTCTGGTCAACAACGCCGGCATCCTGCGCGACCGGATGATCTTCAACATGACCGAGGAGGAGTGGGACGCGGTCATCGCCGTCCACCTCAAGGGTCACTTCAACCTGACGAAGCACGCCTGCGTCGTCTTCCGGCAGCAGCGGTCGGGCGTCATCGTGAACACGTCGTCGGAGTCAGGCCTGGGGAACATGGGGCAGGCCAACTACTCGGCGGCGAAAGAGGGCATCATCGGCCTGACGCGCACCGTGGCGCGGGACATGGGACGCTACGGCGTGCGCTGCAACGCCATCCGGCCGCGGGCGGCCACCCGGCTCACCATCAGCGACGAGATGAAGGCTGCGGCCGCGCGAGGCGGCGCCGCTGGCATGAGCCTCGAAGCCCTCGAGGCGTTCGCCAAGCAGTTCCCGCCGGAAGCCATCGGGCCGTTTGTGACCTGGCTCTGCACCGACGAGGCGAAGAACATCAACGGCCGCACCTTCCTGGTCGCGGGACGGCAGATCTCCCTCTACTCCGAGCCGACGTGGGAGAGCACCATCTTCGGGGAGAGCGACTGGACGGTGGACCGCATCAGCGCCATCATCCCGCGCACCATCGCGGCCGGCCTCCGCAACCAGTGGCCGCCGCAGGAGCCCAAGGAGTAGGCGGGCGAGCCGCCCACTCGCGTATAGCGGCAACGCGAGGGCGCTCCGAACGGAGCGCCCTCGTTGTCTTCCGGCTTCGGCGGAGACCACTTGCGCGGCTGTGGTATATAAGGAGCGAACGTATAGGCGCCTGATCGAAAGGAGGCATCGATGAGCGCCGCCATCGCCGCCGAGGCTCCGCCGCCCTACCCCCTCACCTACGACGTCGCGTACCCCGAACGGCTCTCCCGCTGGCTCATCTTCGTCAAGTGGCTGCTGGCCATCCCGCACCTCGTCATCCTGTATGTCCTTCAGATCGTGGCCCAGCTCCTCACCTTTCTGTCGTTCTTCGCCATCCTGTTCACGGGCCGCTTCCCGCGCGGGATGTTCGACTTCAACGTCAACATCTACCGCTGGGCCGCGAACGTCTCCGCCTACGTCGGCCTCATGCGCGACGAATACCCGCCCTTCTCGGGCGAGCCCGGGCGCTACCCCGTGACGTTCGACATCGAATACCCCGAGCGGCTCTCCCGCTGGCTCATCTTCGTCAAATGGCTCCTGGTCATCCCGAACGTCATCGTGCTGGTTCTGCTCGCGCTCGTCGCGGCCGTCCTGTACTTCGTCGTCTTCTTCGCCATCCTGTTCACGGGGCGCTTTCCGCGCGGCCTGTTCGACTTCGTCGTCGGCGTGAACCGCTGGAGCTACCGGGCGAACGCGTACAGTGCATGGCTGATGACGGACCGCTACCCTCCGTTCAGCCTGAAATAGCGCTTCGAAACGGGGCGGGCCGCGGCGCCGTGGCCCGCCCGCAGCCGCCCTGCTATCCTGCGACCGGCATGCCTCCCACGCCTCCCTCGAACGGCTGGCCCGACGACCGCACCCTCGAGCAGATCGCCCTCACCCGCGACGAGTACGCCCTCATCCTCGAACGCCTGGGCCGCCCGCCCAACGAGGTCGAGCTCGGCATGATCGGCGCCCTGTGGAGCGAGCACTGCGGATACAAGAACAGCAAGCCCCTTCTCCGCCTCTTCCCGACGGAAGGCCCCGGCGTCCTCACGAGAGCGGGACAGGAGAACGCGGGCATCGTCGAGCTCGGCGATGGCCTGTGCGTGGCGATGAAGATCGAATCCCACAACCATCCGTCCGCCATCGAGCCCTACCAGGGGGCCGCCACCGGCGTCGGCGGCATCGTGCGCGACGTCTTCGCCATGGGCGCGCGGCCCGTCGCCATCCTCGATTCGCTCCGCTTCGGCCCCATCACCCGGCGGCCCGAGGGCCCACCGGACGACGTCGTCGCCCGCAACCGCCGGCTCCTCGTGGGCGTCGTGTCCGGCATCGGCGGCTACGGGAACTGCCTAGGCATCCCGACCGTCGGAGGCGAGGTCTCGTTCGGCGCCGCCTACAGCGGCAATCCGCTGGTGAACGCCATGTGCGTCGGCGTGGCCCGGGTCGACCGGCTGGCCCGCGCGCGCGCGGAGGGCCCGGGCAACGCGCTGCTGCTCGTCGGCGCCGACACGGGCAAGGACGGCATCCACGGCGCGACCTTCGCGTCGGTCGAGCTGGACGAGCGCTCGGAAGAGCGACGCCCGGCGGTGCAGGTCGGCAACCCGTTCATGGAAAAGCTGCTGATGGAGGCGTGCCTGGAGCTCGCCAGCGAGCACCCCGACTGGTTCACCGGCATCCAGGACCTGGGCGCCGCCGGCCTCACGAGCGCGTCGGTCGAGTGCGCCGCCAAAGCGGGCACGGGCGTCGTCATCGACGTGGCGAAGGTGCCGCGACGCGAGCGAGGGATGACCCCGTACGACGTGATGCTCTCGGAGTCTCAGGAGCGCATGCTGATCGTCGCCCGGAGGGAGCACGTCGACGACGTGAAGCGGCTGTTCGAGCGGTGGGAGCTCCACGTCGCCGAGGTCGGCTACGTCATCGAGGAGCCGCTCGCCATCGTTCGCGACGGCGAGCGCGAGGTTGCCCGCCTGCCGGTGCGCTTGCTCACCGAACCGCCGACGTACGTCCGGGAGGGCGTCAAGCCGAAATGGCTCACAGACCTGCAGGAGAGCGACCTCTCGAAAGTGCCCGACATCGCCCCCGAGGAGGCCGGCGAAACGCTGCTGCGGCTCCTCCGCTGCCCCGAGATCGCCTCCAAACGGTGGGTGGGGCGGCAGTACGACCACCAGGTCGGCAACAACACGGTGCTCGGGCCGGGAGGCGACGCCGCCGTGCTCCGGGTGGACAAGGCCCTGCCCGGTCCGCCTGCGCCCACGAAGCGGGGCATCGCCCTCGCCACGGACGGAAACGGCCTCTACTGCTTCCTCGACCCCTTCGAAGGCGGCAAGATCGCCGTCGCCGAGGCCGCCCGCAACGTCGTCTGCGTGGGCGCCCGGCCGGT
This sequence comes from Chloroflexota bacterium, assembly GCA_037444005.1. Taxonomy (GTDB): domain Bacteria; phylum Chloroflexota; class Dehalococcoidia; order DSTF01; family JACRBR01; genus DATLZC01. The sequence goes on along the minus strand of JBBING010000005.1, from coordinate 22,171 downwards.
CGCCGTCACCGACTGCCTCAACTTCGGGAACCCCGAGAAGCCCGACGTGTACTACCAGCTCGAGCAAGCCATCCGCGGCATGGCCGAAGCCTGCCGGGCGCTCGGAACGCCGGTCATCTCGGGCAACGTGAGCCTGTACAACGAAACGTCCGGCGATCCCGTCTACCCCACGCCGGTCGTCGGCATGCTCGGTGTGCTCGATGATGTCACACGGCACGTCGGCGCGGCGTTCCGCGAGCCCGGCGACGCCGTCGTCCTGCTCGGCGCCACCGCGCTCGAAGGCGACGTCGCCGACATCGGCGCCAGCGAATACCTCCGCGAGGTCCACGGCGTCGTCGCCGGCCGTCCGCGCATCGACCTCGACCTCGAAGCGCGGGTGCAGGCGGCGGCGCGCGAAGCCATCGAGCGGGGCCTCGTGCGGTCGGCCCACGACTGCTCCCACGGCGGTCTCGCCGTGACGCTGGCGCAGTGCGCCATCATGGGCGGCCTGGGCTTCGACGGCGACGACATCGCCCCGCGAGGGAGGCTGGACGCCGCGCTCTTCGGGGAACGCCAGTCGCGCATCGTCGTGACCACGAAGCCGGCCGACCTCGACGCGCTCTTGGCGCTGGCCGAGCGCCACGGCGTGCCCTCGATCACGCTGGGACGGGTCACGAGCGGCCCGGAGCCCCGGTTCCGGCTCGGGCCGGGCGGCTCGCTGGTCGACCTGCCGCTCTCCGCGCTCATCGACGCCTACGAGTCGGGCCTCCCGGACGCGCTGGCCGGCGTGCCGGTTGCGGCTGACGTGCACGGCGCGTAGCCTGCGGGCCGAACACTCACCGTTCGAGGAGGCTCACCCGTGCGTCTCAGCGTTCACCTACCGCCGCTCCAGGGTCCCGCCTTGCGTGAGTATGTCCGGGCGCTCGAAGGGCTCGGGGTCGATTTCGTCCTGGCGACGGACCACGTGGCGATGCCGCAACCGCGGCCCGATGGCACGCCGCGCTCGATCTACCCGCCGACCCTGCGCATGCTCGAACCCCTCGCGACGCTGGCATTCGTCGCCGGCTGCACCGAGCGGATCGGCCTCGAGACCGGCATCCTCATCCTGCCGCAGCGTCAGCCCGCCCTCGTCGCCAAGACCGTCGCCACGCTCGACTTCCTGTCGGGTGGACGCGTGCGCCTCGGTATCGGCGTGGGCTGGCAGGAGCCGGAGTTCGAGGCGATGGGTGTGCCCTTCCGCGAGCGAGGCGCCCGGATGAACGAGGCCATCGAGGTGCTGAAGCTCCTGTGGACCAGCGACCACGCCACGTTCCGCGGGCGGTTCTACACGCTGGACGACATGGTGGCGGAGCCGAAGCCCGTGCAGCGCCCTCATCCGCCACTGCTGTGCGGCGGCGCCTCTCCGGCCGCGCTGCGCCGCGCCGGCCGGCTCGCCAACGGGTGGATCGCCAACGCCCAGCAAACGCCCGAGTCCTTCCGGGCCAATCGCGAGCGCGTCCTCGAGGCCGCGCGTCACGCCGGACGCGAGGCCGAGGTCACCATCTTCGAGGCCGCCGCCGGCCCGCCTTCGGACCGCCCCGCCGACCTTGCGGAGCGCATCCGGGCCTTCCGCGACGCCGGCGCGACCGACTTCGCCCTCTGGCCCGCCATGGGCATGGGCGCGGCGCCGTCCCTGCGCACGCCCGAGGGGCAAATCGAGTACCTGCGGCGGTTCATGGAAGAGGTCTGGCCCGAGTTCGCGGGCTAGGCGTCTTCGTCGAGGGGTTCGATCTCGGGCCAGTCGAACTCGTCAGGGCTCACGGCCTCGACGTGGACGATCTCGGGGATGCGCTCCTGAATGATGCGCTCGATGCCGAGCCGGAGCGTCAGCATGCTCATCGGGCACCCGTGGCACGCCCCGACGAGCTGGAGGCGCACGGTGTCGCCCTCGATGCCCACGAGGTTGACCTCGCCTCCATGGGAGTGAATGTACGGACGCATGAGGTCGAGCGTCTCCTCCACGCGCGTCCACAGGTCGTCAGCGCTGGTCTTCATCACTCCCATCGTACACGGAAGGCCTGGGCCGAGAAAATCGGAAGATGCCCTCAGCGGCGCCCGCGCTTGCGCCCGGGCGCGCCGGGGCCGCCCCCCGGCTGCGCATGGAACGTCCCCGCGCCCATGTAGAGGACCGAGCACACCGTCGGGTCCACCAGCCGCGACGCCAGCCGCTCGCCCAGCTCATCCATCGAGAGCGCCGTCGTGATGACGGTGGGAAGGCGCGCCGCGTAGCGATGATTCAAGAGCTGGAACAGCTTCTCCCGCACCCAGGGAATATTCGCCTGCACGTCCAGGTCGTCGAGCACGAGCACGGAAGATGTCCGGATGCTCTCGAACACCTGATGGAACGTGGCGGGCTGGTCCGCCGAGAAGGACTGGCGGAGAAAATCGAGAAGGTCGGGGACGACGACGAACGTCACCTCGTCTCCCTGCTGCCGCCGGTAGTTGGCGATGGCGGCGGCGAGATGGGTCTTGCCGGCGCCGTGCGGCCCCATGAACACCAGCCAGTTTTCGGGCTTCTCCGCGAACGCCAGGGCGTGACGGTACGCGTTCTCCAGGGCGCGCCGCTGGTCCGGCGGCAGATGCAGCGCCCGATGGTCGAAGCGGTCGAACGTCATCTCCCGGATCAGCGGGAGGTTGAGCGCGTCGAGGCTCCGCAGCTCCTGCGGCCGGCGCTCTTCGAGCGTCCAGACCCGCGCGAGCGATGGGTCCGACAGCCGCGTGCGGAGGCGCTCGTCGAACTGCTCCAGTGGGAGATTCGTGGTGACGATGGTCGGCAGCCGGGCGTTGAACCGATGGTTGATGAGCTGGAAGAGCTTTTCCTGGGCCCACGGCGTCGCGCTCTGCGTGCCGAGGTCGTCGAGGATGAGCACGGGCGCGTTCCGTACCTGTTCGAAGAGCCGGTCGTAGCTGAGTTCGGCGTCGGGCGCGTACGCAGCCCGCAGGTGATCGAGCAGGTCGGGGACGACGACGAACAGCGCCGGCTGGCCGCGCTCGATGAGCCGGTTGGCGACGGCGGCGGCGATGTGCGTCTTGCCGCACCCGCTCGCCCCCGTCAGCACGAGCCAGCCCTCGGGCCGCTCGGCGAACGCCTCGGCATCCTCCACGCAACGCTGGTAGCGTTCCTGATCCCGGGCCGCCGGCGAACGGCCCCGCCGCATGAGGTTCGCGAATGTGAGGCGCGTCAGCGGCCCCAGATTGCTGTAGCGCTGCAGACGGCGCTGCCGCTTCTCCTCCGTCTCTCGCAGCACGCACGCGCAGGGCACCGCCTGCCCGAAGCGCGGGTCGTCCACGGGCACGCGGAGCCGCACGAACCCCGCGCCGCCGCATCGGGGACAGAGATCGCCCTCGCCGGCCGGCGGCTCAGGCGCCCTCGATGCGGGAGCGGATGATCCGTCCGTACTTCCCGCCGAGGTACCGGCGTTCGGCGTCGGAGGCAGGAAGTCGCCCAGCTTTCTCATCGTCGGGTCCTTCGACGGCCCAGCGTTCGAGGATGCGACGGACGTAGCGCCAGCTTCGCGCGTTCGCCTCCACGGCGCGGCGCATCGCCGCCTCGATCCACGACAGCGGATACAGCCGCTCGGCCTCGTCCAGCTCCTCGGCGACGAGCGGCGTGAGGGCGCCGATGTTCTCTTCGTACAATCGATAGACGGAGGGGGCGGGTGCGCGCGCCTCGATGGGCCCCCCCGGTGGCGCCCCCCGGGCCGCGACCCGCCCCGTCCGCGCCAGCTCCAGCCCGCGGCGGTCGGACGGCGTGTTGAGAAACAACCACGTGTCGTCCGCACCGTCCCCTCTAACGGGCAGAGCGAGGAGGACGCCCAGCTCCACTGCTGCGTCGACCCCCCGACGTAGAGCCTGGACGGCCTCCGATGCCAGATGTTCCTCCGTGGCCTCACCCCCTTTCGCGGCCGGCGTCCCTTCCGGAGAAGGGCGCGGGGGCGCCGTTCCGCCCATCGAATGTTCCGCGCGCGGGCCCGTCTCCAGACCCGTGAGCAACGCCATCAGCGGGGCCTCTCCGGCAAGCTCCCGGAGCGACACCCAGCGAGGAAACCCCTTCTTGCGATGCAGCGCGTAAAAGACATACGTCGTCACCGCCAGCGCCGCCGGGTCTGTCAGCAGCGGCATGACCCGGCTGAAGAAGAGCGACGGGACGGGCGTCGCGCGCGCGCCTGCGGGGAACCCCTCGAAGGGACGCCCGTCCCCGCGCGCCGCCCGGCCCGTCACAAGGCCTCCTCCTCGTCCCGCACGAGCAGGTCCTCGAAGCGCGAGAGATGGTTCCGGAAGCGCAGGTGGACCGTGCCCGTGGGGCCGTTGCGGTGCTTCGCCACGATGATCTGCGCGATCCCCGCGGGATACGCCTCCGCCGGCAGGTCCGGATGCTGCGCCTCCCATTCCTCTCGCTGGAGGTACACCTCCTCGCGGTAGATGAACATCACGATGTCCGCGTCCTGCTCGATGCTGCCGCTCTCCCGCAGGTCGCTCAGCATGGGGACATGCGGATGCCGCTGCTCCGGCGCGCGCGAAAGCTGCGACGCCGCGATGACCGGCACGTCGAGCTCGCGCGCCAGCGCCTTGAGCGACCGCGAGATGTGGCTCACCTCCTGGACGCGGTTGTTCTCGCCGCCGGAACCCCGGATGAGCTGCAGGTAGTCCACGATGACGAGGTCGAGCGAGCCCTTTTCGCGCTTCAGGCGGTCGGCCTTGGCGTGGATCTGCTCGACCCGCTGGACGGCGGTGTCATCGATGTAGATTTCGGCGTCGGCGAGCACACCCATGGCGTGCATGATCCGTCGCTCCTCGGCCTCGGTGTGCTCCCCGAGCCGGACGCGCGTCAGGTCGACGCCCGATTCGCCGGCCAGCAAGCGCTGCGCGAGCTGCTCGCCCGACATTTCGAGCGAAAACACCGCGACGCGGGCGTTCTGCCCGATGGCGGCGTTCCGGGCGATGTTCATCGCGAGCGTGGACTTCCCGATGCCGGGCCGCGCGGCGATGATGATGAGGTCGGACCGCTTGAGGCCGCCCAGCAGGGTGTCCAGGTCGACGAAGCCGGTGCGTACGCTCCCGACGATGCTCGCGCCCAGGCTCTCGATGCCGGGCGTCTCCCAGTACTCCTCGAGGAGGGTGCGGATGTGCCGGAAGTCGCCGGCGCGCTCGCCCGCCTGAATCTCGAAGATGAGGTTCGCCGCCCTCGATAGCGTCTCGTCCAGATTGGGCCCGCCACGGTACGCCATCTGGGCGATCTTCCCGGCGGCCGCGATGAGCCGCCGGTACTGGGCGTCTCGCCGGACGATGTTAGCGTAGTGCTCGACCCCTACGGGGGTGGGAAGTTCGGCGACGATGCGGCCCAGGTACGCGATGCCCCCGGCCTGCTCGAGCAGGTTCATCCGGGCGAGCTCGTGGGCCACCGTCACCTGGTTGATGGCCTCGCCCCGCTCGTACAGCGCGAGGCAGGCCTGATAACACCACTGGTTCTGGGGACGGAAGAAGTCGTCCGGCCGCACGATGGCGGCGACGCGGGCGACGGCGTCCTCGTCGACGAGGAGCGACGCGATCACCGCCTGTTCGGCCTCGGCGTCGAACGGCGGCAGGGGTTCGCCTGCGCCGGTCGCTGGAGCGAGAGGTTCAGCCACCATGGAGCACGCTCGAACGGAGCTCGCGCGCTGTGTCGGGGGCGCGCGGCGTCACAGGAGGGCGAGCTGCCCGACCTGCTGGGTTTCGATTTCGCGAAGCCGGCTCGCCAGCCGTTCGAGCTCTTCGAGGGCGTCGGGGTTGCCGACGTTCAGCTCCGGCTCCGCCGGCGCTTCGCCCTCGGCTTCAGCTTCGAGGCCGAGCTCGCGAGCGAGACGCAGGTAGCGTGCTCGCAGCCACTCGTATTCCCTGCTGAGTTCGACGAACGAGCTGCCGGCGCTGGTCACGGGGCTCCCTCCCGGGCTCAATAGGCTAGGACGACGCTTCGGACTCGCCCTCCGCCGCTTCCGGCTCGCCCACGGCCTCGGCCTTCACCGGGGCGCGCTCACCGCCCTCCCCGACGACCTCGACCGTGAGGTCGACGGAGACGTTCCGGGTCAGCCGGTACGTCACCGTGTAGGTCCCGAGCTCCTTGATGGGCTCGGCGAGGAGGATCTGGTGCCGGTCCACCTCAGCGCCCGCGACCTTCGCCGCCGCCTCAGCGATGTCGGCGGCGGTGACGGAGCCGTACAGCTTGCCCTGCTCGCCGGCGCGCGCGCTGATGATCAGCGTGACGCCCTCGAGCCTGGCGGCGACGTTCCTGGCTTCGGCATCCAGAGCCGCCTGGCGCTTGGCTTCGCGCTCGGCCCTGGCCTGGGCTCGCCGGATGACGTCGGGCGTGGCGGGCGCGGCGAGGCCTCGCGGCAGGAGGTAGTTGCGGGCGAACCCGTTCTTCACCTCCTTGATCTCGCCGATACGGGCCGTCCCCTCGACGTCCTGGAGGAACACCACTTTCATGTCGGTCACCTCACACAAACGGAGACGGCGGCCCGGCCGCCGTCCCGGAGTTTCGCCTCCCCAGTGTGCCGCATCAAGGGGTTTTACGTCGAGTGCCGGACCCTTTTGTCCACTTCTCGAAACGCCAACCCCACGCCTGTGGAGACGCCCTCCAGCGGCGACCACCGGGCCGATGATAGAACAGGAGTTCCGCTTCTGTCAAGAACGGATGTTCCGCACAGGCGTGCGGCCGCAGCCCCGGCTACGCCACCTGGATGTAGATGTCGTCGCCCCGCACCTCGACCTCGTAGGCCGGGACGCCCCGCTTCATGAAGCCGGGGAGGGACAGATCGTAGATCAGCTTGAGCCACCAGGGCCGCTGCACCCAGCACGCCAGCCCGCCGTCGGTCACGTCGTACCGCGCGCCGTGCCACGGGCACTCCACCAGCGTCCCAATGAGCCGGCCTTTGCCCAGCCGGGCGAACATGTGCGGACAGCGGTTGCCCACCGCGAAGTAATCCCCGTCCACGTTCGCCACGCAGACTTCCATGCCCTCGACGCGAAACCACCGCACCTGGTTCTCGGGGATGTCGGCCTTCGCCGCCACCCGGACGAACGGCCACGTCCGCCGCGCCGGCGCGAGCACGTAGCGCCGGTAATCCTCCGCCGCCCAGCCCGCGAGCGAGACCAGCGCCAGCGCCAGCCCCAGCGCGAGCACGCCGACGTGGATGAACAGCCCCACCACCGCGATCGCCGCGGACACTGCCACCGCGATCGGCCACACGGTCGGCTTCGAGAGGCTCAGCCTCGCCAACGTACGCCGTTCGTCGGTCATATCGTCTACGCGCCTCCTCCTGTGCGGGTCACCGGCACTGTAGTGCGCCGCGATGCTGCGATCAACCGAAGCCGATGAATCCGCGGCCGGCGGCGGAGCGTAGCCCTCTGGAAGACCGTATCGTTCCACGTAGCTACCGCACAGGAGGGGGCCCCACATGAAGCGAACGTTGTGGTTCGCCGCGAGCGCCGCGCTGGCCGCCGCGCTGATCGCGGCTGCAGCCTGCGGCGATGACGAGGAGGATGGGGCGGCGACCCCGCCCACGGCGACGTCGGCTCCGGCGGCGCCGACCCGGGCGCCCACCGAGCCGCCCGCCGCCGAGGCCGCGCCTTCGGTCGCCATCGTCGAGCCCGCGGACGGCGCAACCGTCCCCGCGGGCGACGTCACCGTCACGGTCGAGGTCTCCAATTTCGAGGTCGTCGACAACCTGAACGCACCGGCGGCGCCGGGCGAGGGTCACGTCCACTTCTACATCGACGTCGCGGACCTGCCGACGACGCCGGGACAGCCCGCGGTCAGTGCGCAGGGGACGTATCACGCCAGCGCGACCACAACGTACACCTGGCCGGACGTGCCGCCCGGCGAGCACACGTTCGCGGTCCAGCTCGTGAACAACGACCACACGCCGCTGGACCCGCCGGTGGTCGCCGAAGTCACCGTGACGGTGCAGTAGCAGAGCCCCGGCGCCTTACGCCGGCGAGGGTCAGGCCTGCGGCCCGCCGCCGTCTTCTCCGCCTTCGGGATGGAGGCCGAGAATCTCGGCCGCGCGCACGTAGTCGGCCCGGCGGACCCAGAGTTCGAAGGCGAAGCCCGCACCGGGCCATCCGACGGGCGCGCCGTACGGGTGCGTCGGCCGGCCCATGGCCGGGATGCCGTGATGCGCCAGCAGCTCGATCCAGGCGCGGCCTTCGGGCTCGCTGGATGCGTCCGCGAGCCGCACGAGGTCATCGGGGCGCGGCTCGCGGTCGCGGCTGCCCAGAAGCCAGCGGAAGAACGACGCCAGGGCCACGTGTGGCTCCCCCGGGCGCCGGAGGAAGCGTCAGCGCGATGCCATCCGCCGCGCCTTCGCCTCCGCGCCCAGCTCCAGGATGCGGTCCGCCACCCAGTCGGGCAATGGAATATCGCCGGGCAAGGGCTCACCTTCCCCGAAGATGCCGTGGAAGTCGGTCCCTCCACCCGGTAGCAGGCCGAACCGGTCGGCGACCTCCCGCAGCCTGGTCATCGTCGCCTCGTCGTAGTCCTTGTAGTAGACCTCCATTCCCGCCAGGCCCGCGGCTTTGAGCTCCGGCAGGAGCTCCTCGAGGTTCTCGAGGTCGGCCGGGTGGGCCAGGATAGCGACGCCCCCCAACCGCACGATGCAGTCCACCGCCTCCCCCGGCGTCATCTTCTCGCGCTCGACGTAGGCGACGCCGTTGCGGTCGATGAGGCCTTCGAAGGCCTGGGAGACGTTCTCGATGTACCCCTTCTCGACGAGCGCGTGGGCCACGTGGGGACGGCCCACGCTGCCGTCCCCGGCGAACCGCAGCACCTGTTCCCACGTGATGTCGTAGCCCAGGTCCCGGAGCTTGTCCACCATCCGCCGCGCGCGCACGACCCGCGACTCGCGCAGCCAGCGCAGCGTCTTTTGCAGCTCCTCGTTTTCGGGCTCGAGGAAGAGCCCCACGACGTGCACTTCGGCCCCGGGGATATCCGTCCCCATTTCGACGCCGGAGATGAGGGTGAAGCCGGGCCAGCGTTCCGCCGCCCGGCGCGCCTCGGCGATGCCTTCCGTCGAGTCATGGTCCGTGAGGGCCATGATGCGCAGCCCTCGCCCCGCCGCCAGGTCCACCAGCTCCGTCGGCGAGAGGTTTCCGTCCGACGCCGTGCTGTGGGTGTGGAAATCTCCTTTACTCACCATGCCGTTGCCACTCCCGATCGATGCGTTCGATACTGCGGGCTCGATTCGCCGCCTCGTCGATATCGACCAGCACGGCGTTGAACTGAACCACCGGCGAATGCTCGGCGACCGGAAGCCGCGTCGGCATGCCGGTCAGGAACCGCTGGATGACCGCAGACACCTCGTTCCCGATAATGGAGTCCCGCGGACCCACCATCCCCACGTCGCAGACGAACGCCGTGCCTCTTGGCAGGATGCGGGCGTCCGCCGTAGGGACGTGGGTATGCGTGCCGAGCACGGCGGCGACCCGCCCGTCGAGATACCACCCCATCGCCGCCTTCTCCGCCGTCGTCTCAGCGTGCATGTCCACGACGACCACCGCCTCGGGCGGAAGCGAGCCGAGCGCCTCGTCCGCGGTCCGGAAGGGGTCGTCGATGTCCACCATAAACGAGCGGCCCTGGAGGTTGAGGACGGTGAGGCCCTTCAGCGTCACCATGCCCTGCCCGGGCGCCGCCGGCGGATAGTTGGCCGGGCGCAACACCGGGGCTTCGCCATCGAGAAACGGGATGATCTCCTTCTGATCCCAGATGTGGTTCCCCGAGGTGATGACGTCGACGCCTGCCTCGAACAGTTCGCCGGCGGTGGCGGGCGTGAGGCCGCGGCCCGCCGCGGCGTTCTCGCCGTTGGCGATCACGACATCGACCTTGAGCTCCCGCCGAAGCTGCGGCACGAGCGCTTTCACCGCCTGCCGCCCCGGCTTGCCCACCACGTCGCCGATCATCAGCACGCGCATCGCGGCAGTATAACAGGGCCTTCGGCGCATCCGCCCTCGCGAACACGCGCGCTCCCCTTCACACCAGCGCCGCGATCGGGCACGATGATGCGCGATGCCGTGGTCTCCCGTCCCCCTCGTGCTCCATGACGCCGTCCTCCTCGACGGGACCGGGGCCGACCCACGTCCCGGCGTCTCCGTCATCGTCGAGGGCGGCACCATCGTGCGTATCGCCCCGAGGCGGGAACTCACGCTTCCGCGCGACGCCGCGGTCATCGACCTCGGCGGGCGGTTCCTGTTGCCCGGCCTCACGGACGCTCACGTCCACTTCGGCCTGACGGAGCCGGACGGCACGACGACGCGGCCGCTGGCGGCGTACGCGCTCAAGGTCGCGCGCTTCATCGAGGAGACGCTGGACCAGGGGTTCACGACCGTCCGGGACGCTGGAGGGCTGGACCCGGCATGGGCGGGGGCGGTCGAACGCGGCCTCCTGCGCGGTCCGCGGATTTTGCCCAGCGGCGCCTTCCTGTCCCAGACGGGCGGTCACGGTGACTTCCGGGCGCCCTACGATGACACGCAGCCCGCCCCGGTGCCGGGCCTCCTCGCGGGGTCTGTGCTGTGCGACGGTCCCGACGAGGTGCGCAGAGCCGCCCGGGATCAGCTCAGGCGCGGCGCCACGCAGATCAAGGTCATGGCGTCGGGCGGCGCCGCCTCGCCGACCGATCCCATCGAAGCCACGCAGTTCACCGTCGACGAGCTGCGCGCCGCCGTCGAAGAGGCCGCCGCCCGAGACACCTACGTCCTCGCGCACGCCTACCACCCGAGGAGCATCGCGAACTGTCTGGACGCTGGCGTTCGTTCCATCGAGCACGGCAATCTGCTCGACGAGGCGACGGCGTATCGCATGGCGTGAGAGGGCGCGTTCCTCGTGCCCACGCTCATCGTCTTCGAGGTCCTCTCGCGTCAGGGGGCCGAACTCGGCCTCTCGCGCTACAGCCTCGAGAAGATCGAGCGTGTGAAGGCGACGGGCGCGGAGGCGGTGCGCCTCGCCGCCGAAGCGGGGGTGCGCATCGGGTCCGGCTCCGACCTCCTGGGCCACACGATGGCCCGCAAGGCCGAAGAGCTCGTCCTCAAGGCGCAGATCCTCGGGCCGATGCAGGCGATCGTCTCCGCCACGAACGTCAACGCCGAGCTCTTCGGGCTCGCCGACCGCATCGGCGTCGTCGCCGAGGGCAAGCAGGCCGACCTCATCGTGGTGGACGGGGACCCCCTGGCCGACATCGCGGCGCTGGCCGACGCCGAGCGCATTTCCCTGGTCGTCAAGGGAGGAGCGGTAATCAAGCGGGTGGAGCTGCCCTCCGAGCGGCCTCGTCCCTGAGCCGCGAGGCCACGCGCAGGAGCCAGTCGGCGGCTTCGAGGGGACCCTGAAGCAGCGTGTCCGCGACTTCGGGCAGCTCCGGGGGCGCTTCGTCGCTCGCGACGCCCACCGCGAGGCCCGGAATGCCCGCCTCGGCGCGCCGCCGCACGAGACGCAACGCCTTCAGGTCGCTCACGTCGTCCCCGAGCGCGACAACGCCACGCGCGCCGATCGCGGCGATGACCCGCTGGAGAAAGCGCTCTTTGCCGAGAAGCGCCTCGGGGACGATCTCCAGCGCCAGGCGGCCTGGCCGTAGCCGGTACCCCTCGCCCACCGCCGCCGCGGCCCGCTCCCGCACCGCGCGCGCCGTCGCCGCCACGTCCTCGGCGCCGCGGAAATGAATGGTGAGGGTGAGGCCTTTGTCTTCGATCCAGACGCCCGCGAGGCCGCTCAGCGCGTTCTGGAGCGCAGGCACCAGCGGGGCCAGCTCCAGCCGGGCCGTCACACCCTCGGCGCCGTCGGCTTCCCCCGGCAGCCCGTGCCACTCGAGGCCGTGGTTACCGGCGTAGATGAGGCCCTCCACGCCAACGCGGCGCCGCACGTCGGCGAGCGAGCGCCCCGAGACCACGCACACGGCGTCGACCGCGTCCCGGAGCGACGTCAGCGCCTCTCGCGCGCCGGGCACGAGAGACGCCTGCGCTGGGTCTGCGACGATCTCGCTCAGGGTGCCGTCGAAGTCGGTGGCGACGATGGAAGGACGCGCGAGGAGCGCCTCGACGGCCCGCTCGACGGCTTCGTCCCCGGTCACGGCGTCAGGCGGCCTCGCGGAGCTGCGTGTCCAGCCACCGCCGCACGTCGTTGGCGGCGATAGCGAGCCGGAGGCGATGAATCGCCCGGCGCCGCGCCTCCAGGGGTGTGTTGAGCGCGGCCCACATGGCGTTCGCGAGGGCGTTGACGTCGCGCGGCGGCACGGGAAGACAGCCGTCGCGCAGCTCTTCGTAGGCGCCCGCCGCCGTCGAGAGGATGAGCACGCCGTCGCGCTGATTCACGACGGGCCCCTCTTTGGCCACCAGGTTCATACCGTCCGCCACCGAATTGACGACCAGCACGTCGTACAGCGACATGCCGGCGAGCGCCTGGTCGTAATTGTCCTCGTAGAACAGCTCGATGGGCTTCCAGCCCGGACGTCCGAAGCGTTCGTTTACGTCGTCGATCGCGCGCAGCACCTGCTCGGCGTAGCGCCGGTACTCGGGCACCTGGCTGCGTGAAGGGACGAGGAACGCCAGATGGCGGACGCGGCCGCGCAGCACCGGGTGCCGCTCGAGCAGCAATCCGTAGGCCTCGATGCCCCCGAGCACGTCCTTTGCCGGGTCCATCCGGTCCACTCGGACGATGAGCTTCTCGCCCGCGTACCGCATCAGCCGCTGACGGTACCGCTGGACCTCGACCGACGCCGCCCTCGCGCGGACGGCGTCGACATCGATCGAGATGGGATTGTGCCGCACGCTCACGCGCCGGCCCTCGTACACCACTTCGCGGCGCTCGAAGTCGACCTGCGCGCCGGCGACAAAGTTGTAGCAGGTGTCGAGGAAGTTGAAGGTAGCCTGCCGCGTCTGGAAGCTGACCACGTCATTCGCGAGCAGGCCGGCGAGAATGCCCTTCGTGATCTCCCACGGCAGCCGCTGCCACGCCGACGGCTCGGGCCATGGGATGTGCGTGAAGTGCTGGAGATGGGCGCTCTCCCGGCGCTCCCTGACGCCCTGGGCCGCCAGGTAGAGGTGGTAATCCTGCAACAGGACGGGCGCTTCGGGGCGCGCCTCCAGCTCCGCCGCGATGGCCTGGGCGAAGAGCGCGTTCGCCGGCACGTACCCCTTCGACCACGCCTCGCGCAGCTCCTCATCCAGCGAGGTCCGCTCCCGCAGCAGGTCCCAGAGGCCGTGCTGGTGGAACCAGAGGAACGGATTGCAGAACGTACCGTAGTGGAGCTCGTGGACGTCTTCGGGGACGAGGACGAAACGGAAGGCGGCGCCGAGCCGGCTCGCCGGAATGGGGGGCGTCGCGCTGAAGCGGGCGACCGCGCGGTCCACCGGCGTCATCGGAGCCGCGAGCCAGACGGCATCCACCGAGCGGCTCATCGCTGTGAGGGCCGTCACTACGCCCCCGGTGCCGCGGCGGACGGTGAGCCGTCCGTCAGCGTCTCTGTCGAACTCGACCGGGCCGCGATTGCTCGCGATGATCACAGCCGGCCTCGCAGCGGACTCGACAGCATGATGCCCTGAGGTCTCCAGGGTCGCGGCGCCCTGCGCAAGCATATCCATACCTCCTTGCGGCGGGACGGACAGCCAGACGAACGAACCGAAAACGACGCGCGCGAACCGAATCAGCCGGGAAGCCCCGGCGTCTGGCGGGATCGTCCCACTTCAGTGGCCTGCGAGGTTAGCTGACGGGTTAGGGCTGAAGGGGCTGCCCCTCCGCCTCCCTGCCGCGTGACAGGGCATCGACGGATTCACCCCGAAAACGGATCCCCCGCTCCGCCAGGCTGGCGGATTCGGCCATTCGTGTTGTTGTTCCGGGCCCCACTATACCCGACCGAGCCGCCCCTGACAACCGTCGGCCGGCCGATTCAGCCGATGGATGGGCTCTCCGGGATGAACCGCCAGGGAAGACGAAACCGCTCGGCGACCCGGCGCGCCAGCTCGCGGATTCCCGGCGCTTCGGTCGCGTAGTGCCCCCCGAGGATCAGGTTCATGCCCGTCTCGCGCGCGAAGACCCGCGTGTGCATCGAGCCCTCGCCCGTGATGAAGGTGTCGCAGCCGAGCCGTCGCGCCTCGTCCAAGGACGCCGTCCACCCGCCGGCGCCCGTCACCACGGCGACGCGTCCGAACGAGCGCGCGTTCCGGTGCGCCTCGACTTCGCTCCCGATGGCCTGCCGCAGCCGCTCGACCAGCGCGGGGAAATCACCGTCGACATCCCCGTAGACCCCGGCGTGCCCGCCCTCGAAGGCCAGAAAGCGGCCCTCGACGCGGACGCCCAGCATCCGCGCCAACACAGCGCTGTTCCCGAATTCCGGCGCGCAATCCAGGGGCGCGTGGGACGCGTACAGCGACACGCCGGCGAACCGCAACGCCTGCTCCTTCTCGCTGCGCAGGTGCAGATCGATGTGGGGCCACGGCGGATGGTGCACGAGCAGCAGTTGACAGCCCTCCCTGCGAGCGCCCCGAATCGTCTCGAAGGTGGTGTTCACCGCGGCCGCGATGCGCGCCACCGGCGCGCCGGCGTCCCACACGAGCCCGTTGGTGTCGGCCTCGGTGAACCGCTCGACCTCCAGCAGCTCGTCCAGATAGGCGACGATCTCGCGCAGCTCGACGGTCGGCAGCACTCGCTCGGACTCCACGCGCCAACTCACGGCAGGGGGACGGCGCTCAGCACGCGGCGGATGACCTCGTCGGCGGTGACCTCTTCCGCCTCGGCCTCGTACGTGAGCACGATGCGATGCCGCAGGACATCGGGCGCGACGTCTTTGATGTCCTCCGGCAGCACGTAGCCGCGGCCCGCGAGGAACGCCTTCGCCCGGGCGGCCCGCGCGAGGTAGATGGTGGCGCGAGGCGACGCCCCGTAGGCGATGAGCGGCTCGAGCGCTTCCAGCCGGTACCGCCCCGGCTCGCGCGTGGCCCGGACCAGGTGGAGCGCATAATCTTTGAGCTTCGGCTCCATATGCACGTCTTTGACCGCCTCGCGGGCCTCCAAAACGACCTGCGCGCTGGCCACGGGCTTCCCGGGCTCCGGCTCGCGATCCATGTAGCGCTCGAGAATCTCCTGCTCCTCGGCGCGCGAGGGATAGTCCACCAGCGTTTTCAGCATGAAGCGGTCGAGCTGCGCCTCGGGGAGCGGGTACGTGCCCTCGTGCTCGATGGGGTTCTGAGTGGCGAGCACCATGAACGGCTCCTCGAGAGGATACGTCGTGCCACCGATGCTCACCTGGCGCTCCTGCATCGCCTCGAGCAGGGCCGACTGCACCTTGGCGGGCGCGCGATTGACCTCGTCCGCCAGGACCAGGTTCGCGAAGATGGGCCCCTTACGCACGTGGAAGTCGCCGTCGCGCGGATTGAAGACGAGCGTGCCGAGCAGGTCGGCCGGAAGCAGGTCGGGCGTGAACTGGATGCGGACGAACCGGACGTCGATGGCGCGCGCGAGGGCGCTGACGGCGAGGCTCTTGGCGAGCCCCGGAACGCCTTCGAGCAGCACGTGCCCGTTACACAGGAGCGCGATGAGAAGCCGTTCGAGCAGCCGCTCCTGGCCGACGATGACCCGCGCGACCTCCGCGCGCACGGCGTCGAGCGCCTGTGCCTTCGCGCGCACTCGCGCGTTCATCGCCTCGATGTCGACCGTCACCGGCTCCCTCGCCCGCGATTCCGGCTCTCGCGCCGCCAGAAGCGGGGCACGTCCAGTCTACGGGGGCGCGAGGAAGCGCAGCAACGCGAGGAGGCGCGGCCCCACGGACCGCGCCTCCCGCATGCGCCCTCGATGCGCCGTCAGGACAGCTTGAACTGGATCGCCTTGAGCTCGTAGTACTCGTCGAGCCCGTGGCGCCCGAGCTCGCGCCCGATGCCGCTCTGCTTGTACCCGCCGTACGGCATGTTCGGCAGGCCGGCGACGTGGTAGGCGTTGACCCAGACGGTGCCCGCCCGCAGGCCGCGGGCCACCTTCCACGCCGTGTTCAGGTCGCGCGTCCACACCGCCGAGGCCAGGCCGTAGATGGTGTCGTTGGCCAGCCGGATGGCCTCGTCCGCGTCTTTGAACGTCAGCACGGACAGCACCGGTCCGAAGATCTCTTCCCGCGCGATGGTCATGTCGTTCCGGACGCGGTCGAAGATGGTGGGCAGGACGAAGAGGCCCTTGTCGAGGCCATCGCCGGTGGCGCGGCCGCCGCCGACCACCATCTCGGCCCCCTCGTTTTTGCCCTTCTCGACGTAGCCCACGACCTTCTCCAGCTGCTCTCGGTTGATCACGGGGCCCATCGTCGTGTTCGGGTCGAGCGGGTCGCCCAGCTTCACCGACTTCGTCATCGCCACCAGCTTCTCGAGGAACGCGTCTTTGATGGACTCGTGGAGGAAGAGGCGCGAACCGGCCTGGCACACCTGCCCGGTGTTGAGATAGATGCCGAAGAACGCGCCCCCGACGGCGGCGTCCATGTCGGCGTCGGGGAAGACAATGTTCGGCGACTTGCCGCCGAGCTCGAGGGAGATCTTCTTGATGGTTCCGGCGGCCCGCTGCATGACGCCACGGCCCACCTCCGTGGACCCGGTGAACGCGATCTTGTCCACCAGCGGGCTCTCCACCATCTCGTTGCCGAGGGCGCTGCCCGACCCGGTGACGACGTTGATGACGCCAGGCGGCGCTCCCGCCTCCGTCACGATCCGCGCGAGCTCGATGGTCGTCGCCGGCGTGAACTGCGACGGCTTCACCACCAGCGTGCAGCCGGCGCACAGCGCGGGCGCGATCTTCCAGCTCACCAGAAGCAGCGGGAAGTTCCACGGCGTGATGATGCCCACGACGCCCACCGGCTCGCGGGCGACGACGCCGACGGCGTCGGGGGCGTAGCTCGTGATGGCCTCGTCCTGCGGGTCGAGGGCAACGCCCGCGAAATACTCGAACACGTCGGCCGTCGCCGCGACCTCGCCGATGGCCATGTTGAGCGGCCTGCCGACCTCCTTCGCCAGAAGCGTCGCCATCGGCATCAGCTCCTGCCGGAGCTTGTCCGCCGTCTTTCGCAGGATGTCGTGCCGCACTTTGGCGTGCGAGCGCGGCCAGTCGGTCTCGTCGAACGCCTTACGGGCGGCCTGAATCGCGGCGCGAGCGTCCTCGGCCCCGCCCCACGGGAACGTGGCGACGACCTCGTCCTCGTTCGCGGGATTGCGTCGCTCGAACCGCTCGCCGGACTTCGCTTCCACCCATTGGCCGCCGACGAGCATCTGGTACGCCTTCGCCTGCGCCGGCGCGCTGGGACTGGTTTCCACCACCATCGCTGGCTCCTTTCGCAACCTCGATATCTCGAACGCGGCGCGCTCCCGAGGATGCCGATCGAACCTAACACCGCCCGTTCCGACGGTCAACGGCCCGTTGCGGCCCCGGGCGCGCGTCATCGACAATGCGCTCGGTATGCCCGACGGGAGCGGCCCGACACCGCAGCATCTGCGACAGGCCATGACGGCGCGCCGGCGCCTCGCCGTCGCCGCCGCGCTCTTCGGCGCCGTGTTTTTCATCGGTATCGCCGGGTACCTCATCATCGAGGGTTGGGACCTGCTCGACGCCGTCTACATGACGGTGACGACGGTGACGACCGTCGGCTTCCGCGAGGTCCGGCCACTGAGCACGGCCGGGCGGATCTTCACCATCTTTCTGGTACTCTTCGGCGTAGGCACGGCCTTCTATCTGCTCACGGCGGCGGTCGCGCTCATCGTCGAGGGCGACCTCCCGAGCGTGTTCGGGTACCGGCGGATGCGCCAGAAGATCCAGGCCCTCAGCGACCACTACATCCTCTGCGGGTTCGGCCGCGTCGGGCAGGAGATCGCCCGCGAGTTCCGGGAACGCGGCGTCCCGTTCGTCATCGTCGAGAGCAACGAGGAGGCGCTGAGCCGCGCCCTGGCGCAGAACTACCTGGTCGTGGAAGGCGACGCCACCGCCGACGAGGTGCTCATCGAAGCCGGCATCCACCGGGCGCGCGGCCTGTTGGCCGCGTCCGATTCCGACACGGGGAACACCTACATCACGTTGACGGCGAAAGCGCTGAATCCCCGCGTGTTCGTTGTCGCGCGCGCCGGGCAGGCCGCCAGCCGCAGCCGACTCACCCGCGCCGGCGCCGATCGCGTCATCTCGCCCTACACCATCGGCGGGCGGCGCATGGCGCTCTCGGCGCTCCAGCCGATGGTCCTCGATTTCATCGACCTGCTCGCGGTGGGGCGCTACGGCGAGCAGATCCTCGCCGAAGTCCAAGTGGAACACGGCTCGACACTGGACGGCTCGACCCTCGCCCGGGTGTTCGAGGCGTGCCCGTCGGCGAAGGTGCTCGGCCTCCAGCGCCCCAGCGGACAGACAGTCGTGGGCCCCCGACCTGAAGAGCCGCTGGCGGCGGGCGACCGGCTCATCATCCTCGGCAACGAAGCCGACCTCGCGACCTTCAGCGAGCGCTTCCGCGGCCCCGCCGGAGAGCGCGCCGCCGCTCCCCACGGCGAGGCCGCGCAGGCGCCCCTCACCTGACCCATGCCGTTCGTGACGCTCGAAGGAGGCGAAGGGTCGGGCAAGAGCGCGCAGGCGCGCCGGCTCGAGGAACGCCTTCGCGCGCGAGGTTTCGCCGTCGTGTCCACCCGCGAGCCCGGCGGCACACCCGTGGGCGAGGCCGTGCGCGGGGTCGTCCTGCACCCGCCCGGCGGCGCGCCCGTGGACCCGCTGGCCGAGCTGCTCCTGTTCGAGGCCGCCCGCGCCCAGCTCGTGAGCACCGTCATCCGCCCGGCGCTCGACCGCGGCGCCGTGGTCCTCTGCGACCGCTTCGCCGACTCGTCGCTGGCGTACCAGGGGTACGGCCGCGGCCTCGACCTCGGGCTTATCGAGCGGCTGAACGCCGTGGCCACGGGCGGCCTGCGCCCGGATCTCACGCTGCTGCTGGACGTCCCGGTGGAAGTCGGCCTCGCCCGCCGGCGCCGCATGGGCGACGTCAACAGCCTCGACGGAGAAGACCTGGCGTTCCACGAGCGCGTCTGCCAGGGGTACCTCGCGCTCGCTCGGAAGGAACCCGCCCGCTGGCGCATCGTCGACGCCTCCCGCAGCGAGGACGAGGTCGCGGATGCCGTCTGGTCGGCCGTTCGCGAGTGGTTGGGGTAGCGGCCCCCGTTACGCGACGGCGGAGACGGCGCTTTCGATCATCGAGCGCCAGATGAGGAGCCCGTCGTCCCCGCCCAGGAGCGGGTCGGACGAGCGCTCGGGGTGCGGCATCATCCCGAGGACATTGCCCCCTTCGTTCAGGATGCCCGCGATGTTCCGGCGCGAGCCGTTGGGGTTCGCCTCGGGCGTCACCCGGCCGTCCGGCGTCGCGTACCGGAACAGCACCCGTCCGGCGGCTTCGAGCGCGTCGAGGGTGGCCTCGTCGGCGTAGTAGTTCCCCTCGCCGTGGGAGATGGGCACCATGAGCGTCTGCCCGGGACGGCAGGCGGAGGTGAAGATGGTGTCGGTCCGCTCGACCCGGAGGTACGTCGGCATGCAGCGGAACTGGAGGCTTTCGTTCCGCATGAGGACGCCCGGCAGCAGCCCCGCCTCGCACAGGATCTGGAAGCCGTTGCAGATGCCGATGACCGGCTTGCCCTTGGCCGCGTGTTCCGCCACCGCCGACATCACCGGCGAGAAGCGAGCGATTGCCCCGCAGCGCAGGTAATCGCCATAAGAAAAGCCACCCGGAAGCACGACGGCGTCGTAGCCGCTCAAGTCCGACTCGCGGTGCCAGACCCGGACGGCCTCCTGTCCGAGGACGTCCCGCAGAACATACACGCAGTCGTAATCGCTCCAGGTTCCGGGGAAGACGACGACAGCGAATCGCACGGGCGCTCCTTCGCCCGCAGTATATCGGCGGCTCGTTCAGTGGGACACGGGACGCGCGCGCCCCCGACCTTCCGACCGCGCGGCCGTCGTGGGGAAGAAGCGGCTCACGAGCCTCCGCTCGGAAGGCGTGGGCTCCGGGTACTCCACACGCGGATGGTACACGGCTCGCAGCGTCATCTTGAACGACTCGGCGATGGCGCGCAGATCCCGGAACGTCAGATCGCACTCGTCGAGCTGGCCCTCGGCGACACGCTCGGCGATCACCTGCTCCACGATGGCGTCGATGGCCTCGGCCGAGTGGTCCGGGTTCGCCCGGACGTAGGCCTCGCACGAATCCGCCAGCATCACGATGGCGGTCTCGCGCGACTGCGGCTTGGGCCCGTCGTAGCGGAACTCCGTCTCCTCGGGCTCGACGCCGCCTTCGGCCGCCTTCCGGTAGAAGTACGCCACCAACCTCGTGCCGTGGTGCTCGGGGATGAACTGCCGGACCCGGTCGGGGAGGCGGTACTTCCGCGCGAGCTCGAGGCCGTTGGCGACGTGCTCCTTGATCTTCCTCGCGCTCTCCTCGGGCGTGAGCCCCTGGTGAGGGTTGTCCCCGCCGAGCTGGTTCTCGATATAAAAGCCGGGCTGGAGGATCTTGCCGATGTCGTGGTAATAGCAGCCGACGCGCGCCAGCAGCGAATCGGCGCCCACGAGGTCGGCGGCGCGCTCGGCCATGTTGCCTACCACGACGCTGTGGTGGAAGGTCCCCGGCGCCTCCTCCTGCAGGCGGCGCAGGAGCGGCGAGTTGAGCTGCGACAGCTCGAGCAACTGCACCCGCGTGGTGATGCCGAACAGCAGGCCGACGGTGACGAAGGCGCCCGCCCCGAGAAAGCCGGCGCTCATCCCGTTCACGCCGGCCGCTGCGGCGATCCACGCCAGGTCGCTGGTCTGGCGGTCACTGTCGACGAACCATGTCGCGAGGAGCGCGAGAAAGACCACGGCGGCGATGGCGAAGGACGCCCCCAGGTAGCGCTGCAGGCGCTCCGCCCGGTCGATGACGAACACGCCGGCGAGCGAGCTGAAGCCGTAGACGAGCAGCAGCCGCAGCGTGTCCAGGGCGCCGACGCTCTCCACGAGCGCCGCCTCGGGCAGGAAGACGGCGGACAGCGCCACGAGCGCGCCCGCGAGCGCCGCGACCAGCGCGCCGATCCCGGTGTCGAGGAGCGCGGCCACGAGCATCGGCCCCGCGGCCACCGGGAGCACGTAGGCGAGGAAGTGGCGGTCCTCGTCCGGCAGGATCAGCGAGAAGTACACCTTCGCGAAGAACACCGGAACCGCGAGGGCGACGGCGATCACCAGGAGCTGCCTCGAGCTGCGGGCGCCGCGCGGCTGGAACACGCGCACGTAGAGCCCCAGCGCTGCGGCCGAAAGGCCCGCCGCCACCATCCCGCCGAACAGCGTGTCGAACTCGAACCGGCGGGACAGGAACCCCGCCTCCTCCAGCGCCTCGATGGTGTCCTCGGTCAGGGTCTGGTTCGCTTCGACGATGGTCTGGCCCTCGGCGTAGCTCACGCGCACGGGCACCACGGCCTGGCGCGCCGCCTCACGTGCGCTGTCCGTCGCGGCCTGGTCCACCTCCATCGTGGGCACGATGAGCGGTCGCGCCAGCTCGACGGCGAGGCTCGCCTCTTCGGACGACAGGTCGCCCGACAAACGGGTGTCGAGGGTCTTGCGGGCGGTCTCGACGGTGGCGGCGTCCAGTGGCCCCGCAAGCGTCTGATCGAGGGCGTTCCGCGCTTCGGCGACGACGATGCCCCAGCGTTCGGCGTCGAGCTCGACCGCGGTGAGCGCGGCCTCCTCGGACAGCCCGGCCAGGTCCGGCACGCTTCGCAGGGCCGCGATCTTCTCAGCGGGCGAGGCGTCCCGCGCACGGACCCGCTCGACCGCTTCGATGGCGTTGTCGAATCGCTCGAGCTGGGCCGGGCGGACGTTCGCGTCGTAGTTGAGGACGTCGGGCACGGCTTCCGCAGCCTGCTGGCGCTGCTGTTCGGTGAGCCGTTCGGAGATGTAGGTGAAGGAGCGGGGGGCCCTGATGGTGCGCGAAGCGGTGTCGCCGGGCTCGACCTCGACCCGCCTCGGGTACAGAGGGAAGAGCGCGAGGACGAGCGCCACGAACGCCATGACAGCGAGCGCGGCGGCAGCGGAGGCGCCAAGGTGGCGGCCGCGATTCATGGCGTCCCATCATAGCAGTAGCGTTCCGTTTTTTCATGGTAGAGGGGAGTAGGCCTCTAAACAGTAAGG
>JBBING010000004.1:50069-71342 GCA_037444005.1 Chloroflexota bacterium | reverse complement strand
CCTACCCCGCCTCATCTCTAGTGTGGTGTACGGGATCTATCTGGACCAGCTCAGTGCCAGGGCTGCTACTTGACGGCGTAGAACGCCGCGTACACGGGCACGGGAAGATCGAGCTCGCGGACCTCGGCGAACCCCGCGCCCAGCGCCAGCGTCTCCACCTGCCGCTTGTTGAGGAAGCCCACCCCGAGACCGCCTTTCGCGAGCGACTGCGGGATCTCGTAGAAGAGGTCCATGTGCGCCAGGACGGCTTGATAGGGCCCGGTGGCGTCTTCCACGCGCTCCGCGCCCCGCACCTCGGTGATGAGCAGCACGCCGCCGTCGACCAGGGCCCGGCGCGTGTTGACCAGCGCCGCCGCAACGTCGTCCATCTCGTGGAGCGCCGTCTGGACGTACACGAAATCGAAGACGCTTTCGACGTTCAGGTCCTCGGAACGCATCACCTCGGCGGCGACCCGGTCGGCCAGGCCGGCCTGCTGGATGCGCTCGCGGGCGCGGGCGATGCTCAGTTCGTCGGGGTCGACGCCGGTGACGGTGCAGTGGGGAAAGGCGCGAGCGAGGCTCAAAAGTCCGACGCCGGCGCCGCACCCCAGCTCCAGAATCTTGCCCCCGGCCGACAGCCGCTCCCGAAGGCCGGGCACCGACGGCAGGAGAACGTTCGGAAGGTAGACCTCGTACGCCGCCTTGCTCAGCGCTTCGAGGCTCTCGACCAGGTCGGGGCCGTACTCTGCGAACGGGATGCCGCCGCCGGTCCGAAAGTTCTCGAGGAGCCGGTCGACTTGCCGGGACTCGATGGCGAGGCTCAGGGGAATGCCCGCCATGTAGAGCGGGTCGGCGTCGTTCAGGAGGAGGTCCTCCATGTCCGGGGCGAGGCGGAAGCGCTCGCTGGCCGGGTCGTACGAGAGGAGCTCGCAGGCGTAGGCGGTCTTCGCCCAGGCGGCGACGTAGGTGGGGTCGAGGCCGACGGCGGCGGACAGCTCGGGTGCGGTCAGGCCTTCGGGGGCGGAGCGCAGCGCGTCGAAGAGCCCGAGGCGCAGGCCGAAGAAGGCCATGCGCATCGCGGCGAACCCGTGCGCCCACTCGAAGAAGCGTCGCGCCCGCTCTTGCTTGGTGGGCGAAGCGTGGTCATTCATGGAGCCTCCGGCGGGCCATTCTAGCACGGGCGCCCGTTTCGGACCGCCGCTTGTCAGGCGACCCGCGCGGCACCACAATAGGCGCGCACGGCGGCGTTCCGGCGAAAGGAGGTGCGTGGTGGCGCTCGTCGATCCAGACACGTTGCAACGCGAGCTGCGCAAGCTCCAGGGATGGGAGCGGGGCGAGCGGGAGATCGCCAAGACCTATCGCTTCAAGGACTTCAAGGAGGCCATCGCGTTCGTCAACGAAGTGGCCCACGTGGCGGAGGCCCGCAACCACCATCCCGACATCCTCATCCAGTACAACCGCGTGCGGCTCACCCTCTCGACGCATGACGAAGGAGGCGTGACCGAGAAGGACCTGGCCTTGGCGAGCGAGTGCGACGCGCTGTTGTGAGGTCCGGTGTCGCCCGCTCCGGCGGGCGGCGTAAGATACGGCATGCGGGAAGACGCCGCCTGGCGCGGCGTTCGCGGAAGGAGGAAACACGTGCTCATTCCGACGAAACGGCTGGCGGCGTTGGCCGTCGGCGCGCTGGCGCTGGCGGGCCTGGCGCTCGTGGCCTGCGGCGACGAAGAGGAGGAAGCGCCCGGAAAGACCCCCACGGCGCCGGCCACAGCGCCTGCCGGCGAGACGCCCGCCGGCGGGATCGACATCAGCGGCATCCCCGAGCTCGAGGATGGGACGCTCGATGTCGGCTCCGATATCGCCTACGCTCCCATCGAGTTCTACGAAGGTGACACCCCGAAGGGCCTCGACATCGACCTCGCGACGGCGCTCGCCGACGTGCTGGGCGTCGACGTCGAGTTCCACAACACCGGATTCGACGCCATCATCCCGTCGCTTCTGGGGAACCGGTTCGATGTCATCATGTCCGCCATGACGGTTACGGACGAGCGGAAGCAGCAGATCGACTTCGTCGAGTACGCCAACGTGGGCGTGGGCATCGTCGTCGCGAAGGGAAATCCCGAGGGCATCGAAACCATCGAGGACCTCTGCGGCCGGACGGTCGCGGTGCAGGAGGGGACCATTCAGGTCGACATCCTCGTGGCGCAGGACCAGGCCTGCCGGGACGCCGGTCAGCAGGGGATCGAGATTTTGCGGTTCGGGACGGACCCGGAGGCGGTGGACCAGGTGAAGGCCGGGAGGGCCGTAGCCGTGTTGAACGACTTCCCGGTCGCGTTCGTCGCCGCGCAGGAGAACCCGGATACGCTCGAAGTGCTGGACACGCAGATCGACCCGGCCCCGTACGGTATCGGCCTGCGGAAGGAGAGCACGGCGCTCAAGGCGGCCCTCGAACAGGCGCTCGAGCAGCTCAAGGCCGACGGCACATACCGGCGAATCTTCGAGACGTGGAACATGGAGTCGGCGATGCTGGACTAGCCGGAGCGTCGCCGGCGTGCGCATGATCGAGGCCCGCGGAGGTCCCGCGGGCCTCGTCGCGTTCGGGGACGTCGAGAGAAGGAGGGACTCGGTGGAAGGCTGGCTGTTGCAGAACCGGTTCGACTTCGACGTGGGCGTCGTCGGGGACTATCTCTTCGCGGAGGTCATCCTGCGGGGCGTGTGGATCACGATTCAGCTCTCGGTGCTGAGTCAGGCCATCGGCATCGGTCTCGGCCTGGTGGCCGCGGTCATGAAAACGACCCGTAGCGTGGCGCTGAACGCCATCGCCAACTTCTACATCTGGTTCTTCCGCGGGACGCCGCTGCTCGTGCAGCTCATCTTCTGGTTTACGGCGCTGCCCCGGCTCGTGACGTACGACTGGGCGGTGTTGACGCCGTTCCAGGCGGCGCTTCTGGGCCTCAGCATCAACGAGGGCGCGTACATGGCCGAGATCATCCGGGCGGGCATTCAATCGGTCGAGTCGGGCCAGCTGGACGCCGCGAAATCGCTGGGCATGACGAACCTGATGGCCATGCGGCGCATCGTTCTGCCGCAAGCGGTCCGGGTCGTCATCCCCCCGACCGGGAACGAGTTCATCGCCATGCTGAAGAATTCGTCGCTGGCGTCGGTCATCGCGCTGCAGGAGCTGCTGGGAGCGTCGCGCGCGGTCTACGCCCGGAACTTCCGCACGCAGGAACTGCTGGTCGTGGCGTCGATCTGGTACCTTGCGATGACGACGGTGTTCAGCCTGGCGCAGGCGCGGCTGGAAGCGTGGCTCAATCCCGAGGCTGCGCGCGAGGAGGGGCTCTTCGGGCGGGCCTTGCGCGCGCTGGGCGAAAACATCCGTCTTCCGCAAACGCGATGAACGGCGGCCCGATGGTCCGCGTCGAACACGTCCATAAGCGCTTCGGCAGGCTCGAAGTGCTCCGCGGGGTCACGTTCGACGTCGCGAAGGGAGAAGTGGTGGTCATCATCGGGCCCAGCGGCTCCGGCAAGAGCACCCTGCTCCGTTGCATCAACCACCTCGAAGAGATTCAGGAGGGGCGCATCTACGTCGACGGTGAGCTCATGGGCTACCACGAGCGCAACGGGCGTCTCGTCCCCGACCGCGAGCCCGTCGTCGCCCGGAAGCGAGCCGCCATCGGCATGGTGTTTCAGCGGTTCAACCTCTTCCCCCATCTCACGGCGCTGGGCAACGTGATCGAGGCGCCGGTGCACGTCAAGAAGGTGCCGAAGGACGAGGCGGTGGAGCGGGGCAAGGCGCTGCTCGAGAAGGTCGGGCTCGGCGACAAGCTGAACGCGTATCCGGCTCAGCTCTCCGGGGGCCAACAGCAGCGCGTCGCCATCGCCCGCGCGCTCGCCATGGAGCCGAAGGTGATGCTGTTCGACGAGGCGACCTCGGCGCTCGACCCCGAGCTCGTGGGCGAGGTGCTCGAGGTCATGAAGGCCCTCGCCCGCGACGGCATGACCATGATCGTGGTCACCCACGAGATGGGCTTCGCCCGCGAAGTGGCCGACCGCGTGATGATGATGGACGGAGGCGTCATCATCGAGGAGGGGCCGCCGGACGTCTTCTTCCAGTCCCCGCGGCACGAGCGCACACGGTCGTTCCTGAGCAGGATTCTCTAGAGACGCGCGATAGCGATGCCCGACGTCCGCCCCGCCGCGTCCGACTCCCAGCGCCCAAGGATGGAGCCGGCGTTACCCCTGCCGGAGCTCGATGTCCCCGAACCCGCCCCCGAAGCGCCGAAGCGGCGCCGTCACTGGATTCGTAATGCGCTCATCGCCGCCGTCGCGTACGTCGCGCTCGCGCTGGTGACGTTCGTGCTGCCCGTGCCCGTCCCGTTCACGTCGGTCGGGCTCACGGCGCCGCTGCCGTTCCCGGCGACATGGCTCTTCGGGCTGCCGGACGACCCGTTCACTGTCCTCGTCGTCGGGCTCGACCGCCGGCCCACGCAGACCGGACCGTCCCGCACCGACACCATCCTCCTCGTCCGCATCGACCCCGACAGGGACCGCGCGGGCATCTTGAGCGTGCCCCGCGATTCGCTGATGCGCATCACGCTGGACGACGGTTCGGTGATCGAGGACCGGGTGAACACGGCGTTCGTCTACAACTGGGACCCCGAGGACGTGTCCGCGGGCCCGCGAGCGCTCGCGCGGGCTATCGAGGAGAACCTGGGCATCCACGTCGACCGCTACCTCATCTTCGACGTCTTCGGCGCCGCCGACGTCATCGACGCCTTCGGCGGCGTCACCATCGTGAACGACGAGGCGTTCGGTCAGGACGATTACTCCGCGGACGATGTGAACGTCGTGCCGCAGTACTTCCCCGTCGGCAAGCTCCATCTGGACGGCTATCAGGCCGTCGCGTTTGGGCGCATCCGGGAAGGCACGACGGACTTCCGTCGTATCGAGCGGCAACAGATGGTGGCGCGGGCGCTCATCGAGAAGGCGGTGTCGCCGGCCACGCTGTGGCGTCTGCCCCGCATCTGGTCCGCGTACCGCGGCGCGGTGGCCACGGACCTGAGCCTGCGGCAGTCGGCGGGCGTGCTGGCGCTGCTGAAGCGGATGGACGACCGGCTCGTGACGCGTTCGTTGGGCGACGCCGCTGTCTCCTGTTCGTGGTGTCAGGCGTCGATCCAGTTGCTGGACCCGGACAAGACGGCGCGGCTCATCGCCGAGGCGTTCGGGGACGACGAGAGCGGCGCCCGTGCCGCGGAGCATCTGCGGGCCGCCGGGGTAACGCCGTAGGCGTCAGGCTTCGCGCCCGCAGTAGTCGCACCACACACGCTGCCGCCAGCGCTTCCACCGGTGCACGCCGAACCGCCCGATGTGGAGGTTGGCGAGGTCGCGAAGGAGGCGGGCGAGCGTCATGCGCGCGGCATCCCCAGCCCGCGCATGGCGATGATGTTGCGCTGCACCTCGGAGGTGCCTGCGGCGATGGTGTACGAGACGGCCGCGAGGTAGTACCGCTCGATGGCGCCGCGCAGCGGCGCCCGGGGCGATCCCCGCGAGAGCATCCCCGCCAGGCCGAGCACGTTCATCGCCGACTGCGAGAACCGCTGCTGCAGCTCCGTCCCGTACAGCTTGGAGATGGACGCTTCGGCGTTGGGTACGAGACCCTGGCTCTGCAGCCAGGCCACCCGATACGCGAGCAGCCGCCCGACCTCGAACTCGATCTTGAGTTCGGCGAGGCGATGGCGCACCTGCGGATCGGCGATGAGCGGCCCGGCGCCCCGCATGGCCTCTCGCGCGAAGCGCACCAGGTCCTCGTACAGCCTGTATGCGAACATGATGCGGTGGATGCCGCTGCGCTCGAAGTCGAGGGTGGTCGTGGCCACGTACCAGCCACGGTTGAGCTCGCCGACCAGGTTGCGGCGGGGAATGCGGACGTTGTCGAGGAAGAGCTCGCTGAAGTTCGCCGCGTTCAGCATGTTCACCAACGGGCGGACGGTGATGCCGGGCGACTTCATGTCCATCAAGAAGTAGCTGATACCCTTGTGCTTGGGCGCGTCGGGGTCGGTCCGGGCGAGCAGGATGCACCAGTCGGCGCGGTGGGCGTTCGAGGTCCAGATCTTCTGCCCGTTCACGATGAAGTCGTCGCCGTCGGCGACGGCGCGGGTTTGTAGCGAGGCGAGGTCGGAGCCCGCGCCCGGCTCCGAGAAGCCCTGGCACCACGTCTCCTCGTTGCGGGCGATAGGCGGAAGGAACCGCCGCTTCTGCTCCTCCGTGCCGTGCAGCATGAGCGTGGGGCCGACCATCTGGACGCCGAGGCTGCCCGCGCCCGGCGCCCGGTGGTACGACATCTCTTCGTTGTAGATGAGCTGCCGCATGGGGTCGGCGCCGAGCCCGCCGTA
Source organism: Chloroflexota bacterium (assembly GCA_037444005.1). GTDB lineage: Bacteria > Chloroflexota > Dehalococcoidia > DSTF01 > JACRBR01 > DATLZC01. Next base: position 64,971 of record JBBING010000004.1, on the reverse strand, counting down.
CTCGACGGGCCAGGCCATGGTGAGCCAGCCTCGTTCGACGAGCTTGCGGGTGAAACGCCGCGCCACCTCGGAGGCGGCTTCGTCCGCCTCCTCGCGGTCGTTGCGGTTATCTGCGCCCCAGTCAGGCGGGAGCTCGGCGCGCAAAAACGCGCGCAGCTCGGCCCGGAACGCCTCTTGCTCCGGTGTGAAGCGAAAGTTCACGGCTGCCTCCGTCCTCGCGCGGGAGCCCTAGCGTCCCTGGAACCGCGGCGGGCGGTTCTCGACGAATGCCCGCGGCCCTTCGCGGGCGTCCTCGGTGGTCTGGACGATGGCCATCGCGTGGCCCGCTGCTTCGAGCGCCTCCGCAAAGGTGGAGTCCAGCCCGCGGTAGACCAGGCGCTTGGCGAGCTGGATGGCGACCGCGGGGCCTTCGGCCAGCCGGCGAGCGAAGTCGAGGGTCGCCGGCAGGAGCTCGTCCGGCGGGTACACGCGGCTCACGTAGCCGCAGGCCAGCGCCTGATGGGCGTCCATGAAGTCGCCGGTCCAGATGAGCTCGAGCGCTTTGGCCACGCCGACGATGCGGGGCAGCAGGTAGCAGCCGCCGTCTCCGGGAATGAGCCCCACCTTCACGTAAGACATCGCGAAGCGCGCCGCCTCCGACGCGAAGCGGATGTCGCACATGCTCGCCATGTCCATCCCCGCACCCACGGCGGGGCCGTTCACCGCCGCGATGTAGGGCTTGTCGAGGAGCTGGACCGCCCGGGGAACGGCGTGCACTCCTTCGCGGAGCCAGTTCCGTCGGTCGGCCGCGGAGACCGGACCCTCGGAGCGCGCCAGCTCGCCCACGCCCGAACCGCTGCGCAGGTCAGCTCCCGCGCAGAATCCGCGACCCGCGCCCGTGAGCACCACGGCCCGCACCTCCGGATCGCGGCGGGCGTCATCGAGCGCCTGCGCCCACTCGCGGATCATGACGTCGGTGAAGGCGTTCATCCGCTCGGGGCGGTTCAGGGTGATGACGGCGACGCCGGCGTCCTTTTCGTAGAGGATCTGTTCGAAGGGCATGCCTGTCTCGGCTCCGGGCTCGACGCGAGGGCTACGCGGCCATTATCGGCGATGCCGGGGCACGGTCAAGCGCCGAACGACCATCACTGGCGGACGAAGACGGCTGCAGGCCCGTCGATGATGACCTCGTCCCACCCGGACGTGACGCGCAGCGCGCGGGCCAGCCGCGACGAGTCGCGCACCAGCACGATTTCGATGTCCCACCGGCGCAGGATGTCCTCCCACCCCTGCTGCGTGCGCGTCACCCGCACGTACTCGTCGATGAAGGGGCCGCGGTAGAAGTCGGTCCGGCCGTCGATGAAGACGCGTACGTCGGGGTATCCCTTCGCGATCAGATACCCGCCCCACGTGTAGTCGTTGAACAGCCGCGCGCCGGGGTGGCGCTCTTCGACGTAGCGCAGCGCTTCGGCCGGATAGCGCACCTCCGACGGCTCACCGAGCGAGAAGGCGTCGGAGACGCGATGCCCGATGGAGAGGGCGAGGACGAAGGCCGCGAGAGCGGGCAGGGCCGCCACCGGAAGCCGCATCGTGGTGCGCGAGTCGGACGCGGCGCTGGCGAAGGACCATCGCGCGGCGAGCGCGGGTCCGACGACGGCAGGCGAGAGCAGCGCCACGTACGGGGCGTTGCGCAGCGCCTGCGCACCGAGCGCGAGAGCGGCCAGGCTCACGAACCACAGGAAGGGCCGCGGGCGGTGCCGCGACAGGAGCGCCAGCGCCAGCGCGCCCATGGCCAGGAACAGCGGCCACAGAATGGGCGCCCGCGGGTCCGGCCGCTGCCACTCGGCCACGAAGCGAAGCTGGTCGGCGTCTTCGAGATAGCGCAGGGGATACGTCAGGAGCGCGGGCCCTTGGGGGTTAGCCATCGCCGCGACGACGCACGCCAGAACGAGGACGGCCGGCTCGCGGAGATCCGACGCGCGCCCGCGAAGCCGGTCCCAGACGGCGGCGGCGAGCCACGCCCCGAGGGGCACGAAGCCATAGACGAAGCCGAGATGCAGGTTGGCCCACAGGGCCATCACCGGAGGGAGCAGCCAGACCGGAGCGCGCTCCCCCTCGGTGCGCCGATGGATGATGGCCACGAAGCCCGCGAACAACAGCCAGCTCAGCGCCTGAGGCCGCACCGTGACGTAATAGGAGAGGACGATCGTCGAGAGGAGCGTCAGCAGCGTCAGCGCCTTCGTCCCGGCGCCTTGGCGCCTCGCGAGGCCGTACATCGCGGCCAGCGCCAGGACGCTCGCCCCGACGAACACGACGACGTTCGCCCAGTACCCCAACGTCGACTGCACCGCGTAGATGAGCGCCTCGGAGAGCCATTCGTGGGCGACCCAGGGTTCGCCGGCGCGGCTCCAGGAGAAGGGGTCGTGCCGCGGGATGCCCGAGTGCAGGATGAGGTCGCCCGTCCGCAGGTGCCACCAGAAATCGGGGTCGACGGGACGGACCAGAGGGATGGCGATGAGGATGGCGAAAAGGACGGCGAGCTGGGCGCGCGAGATGTGGACGCGCGTCCTCAGGAGCGCGAGGGCGCCCGCTTCCCAGCGGCTCGCCACGACGCTCTCCTCAACGGCCACGAGATGCCCGCCTCCTACCTGTCGCAGGTCCGACGCGGCTCACGATAGACCATCCCCTCTGAGAACTCCACCCGGTGTTCGTACAGCGCGGTGACATCGTCAGCCCAGTCGACCGGGAAGATCGCGAACGCTGGCACTACGAGAACGTCGGGCGGGCAGATGAGTAGGTCCTTCCGCACAAGTTCGCCCCATTGCGGGTGCACCACCAAGGGCACGCTGTAGAAGAATCGGCGTTGAGGGCGCCGGTCTGTGTAAGCGTAAATTTGGGCCCGGTCGCCGAGGACGTAGAGCTCGCCATGGGAGCGCCGCACCTCCGTGGTCAGGCGGCCATTGCCCTGGCGACTTTTGAGACGACGCTGAGAACGACGGCGAACGCGACGAGGACTGCGGAGACGATGGCCAACGCCGACAAGAGAAAGCGCCTACCTGAAAGCCCTTTCGTCCCTGCGGCCGCAAGTAACGCCGCTGGAGGGCTTATCAAGGCGTAGTAATGCGCGAAATCGTAGCCTCCGAGCTTTACGGAAAGATATGCGCATCCGAGCCATGCTAGGCAGCGGCTGTCCCTCGAGACGGAAGCCCCTCGCACCGCCAGGTACCAGACCGGCAGCATCCCGAGCAGAACAAGAGGGTTGAAGAGGAATAGCCCAACGGCGCGGCGCCACGCCTCGATATGTGCGCCGTACTCCAGGTTGAACATCACGTTGGCGTCCCAGTAGTCTCGCCAGACCGGGGCAAAGGGCGAACTCACGGCCGCGATCACAATGACCAGACCCGTGACGCTCAACCATGCGCGGCGCCCCCATTGGATGAAGAGGAGCGGCAAGAACGCCAATGCCACAGCCTTCGTCATCACGGCGACGCCGAGGAGGACGCCTCCGACCATTGGCGAGGCGGTCGCGACTGCGGCCGTCAGCGGGAGCAACATGAATGCTTCTGTGTTTGCACCGAGGGAAACGAAGGGGTTGATCAACAGCAGCGCGTACGCCAGCAGTGCGGCCCTGACGTGCGCCTTCCCGAGCCACGTCGAAGCGATCGATGCCAGCGCGGGAAATGACAGGCCGACCGCGGCGGCGGCAATCAGGCGCTGGATTTCGATGGAAGCCCCTAGGCCGGCCGGGATGTAGTACGCGTACGTGAGCGGGGCCTTGTGATCGAAGATGTCCTTGTACGGCCACTGCCCGTCGAGGAGACCCTGGGCGACCACCTTGTACACCGCCTCGTCCGGGTCGTACGGCATGAGGAAGGCGAGTAGACCGAGCCACACGACCACGCCCGCCGCCGGGAGCGCCCACAGAGGCAAGCTCGGCTTCGCGACTACACGTCGTCGCCGCATGTGCCGATACTACCACTGCGATGAACGGCATCGGCGTGGGGTTCACGGTCGCGCTGGGAGTCGGGATCGGCATGCGTATCGGCGCGCCCGCCGGCTTCGACCCTCTGGAGGTCGCGACGTCGATGGCGTTCTACGGCCTCCTCTCGGGCTTCCTCGTGCACCTGTACCAGTTCGCCCTTCGCGGGTTTCGCCTCCCTTCTCGCCGCCGATAGGCGTCAGTGTGGGTCGGCGACAGGACGCGCGGGGGCTTTATGAGCGGCGGAGTTCGGACGGGGGAGCGGTCTCGGGCGATGGCGCCGCGGGGCGCTCGATCCGTACGAGCACCTCGTGGCCTCCCAGCGTGAGGCGATCGCCGTCCTCGAGGACAGCCCAATCGATCGCGCGGCCGTTCACCATCGCGGGGCGGGCGCGGTCCAGGCTGTGGGCCATGAGGTGTTCCCCGCGCCACCAGACCCGGAGATGCTCGTCGAGCAGGCCTCGCTCCTCCGTGAGCCGAAGGCCGCAGGTCCGCCCGCTGCCCAGCGTGACGGCCACGTCCTCCACGACCGCGTGCGCGCCCCGGTCGGGGCCCCCGGTCACCGTGAGCACGGCGCGCCCCCGCCGCACCTCGACGGGTCCGCGCGTCTGTTCGGGCAGGTCCACGGGCCCGATCCGTCCGGCGGGGCCGGCCGTGCGCCGCCTGCGTCGCCACAGATACCCGGCCCGGCCCGCGATGAGCAGGGCGGCGATCCCGGCCACGGCGCCGACGCCGTAGAGAATCGGACTGACGCCCCGCCGCTCCTCCGGCGCGGGCTCGGGCGGCGGCACGGCGGTCGGTGGCGGGGCCGGCAGCGCGAGCGAGAGCTGCACCTCGTCCTTCAGAACCGAGCCATCTCTCGCGAGGGTCACGGCCAGGGTCGGCGCGCGGTTCGTCAGGTCGTCCGGAAGGCGGACCGTCAGCTCGTACTGGCTCCGCAAGAGCGTGCTGATGTAGCCGTAGATGGCCGGCAGGTCCGCCGTCTCCGCCGGAAAGAACCGGCCCCGTGTGACCGCGGCGAGCTCCTCCAGGAACGGCCGGTCGATGTCCGATCCGAGGCCGATCACGAAGAAGGGCACGCCCGAGGCGCGGGCCGCCTCGAGGGCGGCTTCGCGCGTCGACTGGCTCAGCCCACCGAAGTCGCGCCCGTCGGAGAGCAGCACCACCGCGTGTCGCGCGGTCTCCGAGCCGGCGGCGACGTAGCTCGAGATGCGCACGGCGTCGTACAGGGCGGTGTTGCCCCTCGCGACGAGGCTGTCGATCTGCGCGCCGAGAACGGCGCGGTCCGACGTGAAGGGATTGCCCACGTCCACGGCGTCGGCGAACGGGATCACCTTCGCGCTGTCCTGGGGGCCGAGCTGGTCGATGAAGGCGCGGGCGGCAGCCTTCGCCTGCGCGATGGCCCCCGATTCCGCCATGCTCCCGCTGATGTCGATGGTGAGCGCGACCCCGAGGGGGATGCGCGCATCTACGATGGTCCGCTCGGAAGCGATGGGGACGGGGGTTCCGTCGAGGTCGGCGGCGAAGCCCGAGGCGTCGGGGATGGGCTGGCCGCTCGCGTCGAGCGCCTGCACGATGACGGTGAGGACGCGGTCGTCCGGCGGCGCGCCCTGGCGCCACTCGACGACGGTGAGCTCGCCCCCGCCCTGCGCGAACGCCGCGCGCAAGATGAAGAGCCACGCCACCGCGACCAGGCCGATCGCACGCCGCAACGGCTGTCCCCTTTCAGACGACAACGATTGACGCCACCAAAGTGTACACACCGAAGCCGCACGGCACCCCGTATGTCCACGGACGCGGAATCGGGGAGTCAGCGCGTCTCGATCCGGCGTCTCCCCGACGGCGCGGCTCCGTCGCTGGCGCCGAGAATGGCGCCATGACACGCGAGGAGCGCGCATCGGCGGACGTCGAACGCCGTGTCGTGGGCGTGGTCGGCATCGGCGTGGTGGGAGGCGCCGTGGCCCGTTGGTTCGAGCGCCAGGGCCGGGCCGTCGTGGTGTACGACCCGCCCGCGGGCTTCACCGACCCGCGTCCACTGGGCACCGCGGGCGTCGTCTTCGTCTGCGTGCCGACGCCCTACGGCGAGCAGGGATACGACGACTCGATGCTGGAACGCGCGGTCGCCGCCATCCCCGAAGGACGCGTCGTCGTCATCAAGTCCACCGTGCTGCCGGGGACGACCGAGCGGCTCCAGCGGCGGTATCCCGGGCAGCGGTTCCTGTTCAACCCGGAGTTCCTGCGCGAGCGGAGCGCTGAGGCCGACTTCGTCGCGCCCGATCGGCAGATCGTGGGGTACACCGAGCGCAGCCGGAGCGCGGCGGCGGACGTGCTGGCGATGCTGCCTCCCGCTCCGTACCGGCGCCTGATGCCCGCGACAGAGGCGGAGCTGGTGAAGTACATGACCAACACCTTCCTCGCGCTGAAGGTGGTGTTCGCGAACCAGTTCTACGACCTGTGCTGGCGGCTCGGGGCGGACTACGACCTCGTACGCGAAGGGGTGGCCGCGGACCCGCGCGTCGGCGCGTCGCATCTCGACGTGTGGGACGGAGGGGAGCGCGGCTACGGCGGGAAGTGCCTCCCGAAGGACATGAAGGCGCTCATCGACTTCGCGGCGAGCCTCGGAGTCCCCATGCGGCTCCTGCGGATGGCCGACGCCCTGAACGACCAGCTCCGGTCGCGCGGAGCCCCGCGCGCTGAGCCTGCCGAACGGCGAGTCCGGGCGCCGGCGGCGCAGCGGAAGGTGGCGTGACCTACAGCGAGAGGATGTGGACGGTCGTGGCGGCGGCTTCGCCGCGCACCATGCCCCCACCGTTCTCGGTCATCCCCACCTTCGCGCCCTCCACCTGACGGTCGCCCGCCTCGCCGCGCAGTTGGAGCCAGATCTCGTAGATCTGGGCGACGCCGGTGGCGCCCACCGGGTGGCCCTTGGCCAGAAGGCCACCGCTGGTGTTCACGGGCAGCCGTCCGCCCAGCTCCGTCACGCCCTCGTCGATGAGGCGCCCGCCCTCGCCCTCAGGACAGAGACCGAGGTCCTCGTAGAGCATGAGCTCGGCAGGAGCGGAAGCGTCGTGCACTTCCATGACGTCGACGTCCCAGGGACCGATGCCCGCGGTTTCGTAGGCCTGGCGGGCGGCGCGCGCGCTGATGGAGCCGTCCTCCGCCCGGCGGTCGGAGCCAGACACCAGGACGGACGCGCGGACCCAGACCGGCTTCGTGGTGTACTGACGGGCCCTGTCGGCGCTCACCAGGATGGCGGCCGCGGCGCCGTCGCCGATGGGTGCGCACATGAGCCGCGTGAGCGGCTCGGCCACCAGGGGCGACGCCAGAATCTCCTCGAGGCTGTACCGCTCGCGGTACTGGGCGTGCGGGTTCAGGCTCCCGTTGAAGTGATTCTTGACGGCGATGCGGGCGAACTGCTCCTTGGTGGTGCCGTACTTCGCCATGTGATTGCGAGCGGCTGAGGCGTAGATGTCCATGAAGAGGCTGCGCGACTTCCCGGCGCCGCTTTCCGCGCCCGCTTTGCGCTCGGACGGCGGCTTGAGCTGGTGCACGATCTGGCGGAGCTGTTCGACGTCGACGCCGGCGCTGAAGGCCTGCATCGTCCGCAGCTTGTCTTCGCTGTACATCTTTTCGACGCCCAGAGCGAGGGCGACGTCGTATATGCCCGAGGCGACGTACAGCCAGGCGAGCTGAAACGCCGTGGACGAGCTGGCGCAAGCGTTCTCGGTGTTGATCATCGGGATCTTGTCGATGCCCATCTCCCGGAGCACCACCTGCGCCCTGATGCACTCTTGCCCGGTGATGAGGCCGGCGGCGGCGTTGCCCACGACGGCCACCTGGAGCTCTCGCTTGTCCATGCCGGCGGCATCGAGCGCCGCGGTCACGGCCTCGCGCGAGAGCTCCTTGAGCCCCCGGTCCTGATATTTCGCGAAGCGGGTCATCCCCGCGCCGACGACGGCGACGTCGCGCATCGGTAGGTTCCTTTCCCTCGGCTCAGAGCTGCTCGGCCGCTCTCAGCGAGACCATTTCGTTCGTTCCATCCATGATCTGAAGGAGCTTGGCGTCCCGGTAGAACTTCTCGACGGGATGCTCCTTCGAAATACCATAACCACCGAAGATCTGCACCATGTCGGCAGTCACCCGCATCGCCATGTCGCTCGCGACCGTGCGCGCCGCCATTGCCGTGGGCAGATGAGGCTTCCCGATGGCGATGAGCCACGCCGACTTCCAGAGGAGCGCCCGCGCGGCCTCGGTCTGCCGGTAGGCGTCGAACAACTTCAGCTTCACGGTCTCGTGCTCAAAGATGACGCGCCCGCCCTGCACCCGCCGCCGGGCGTAGGCGAGGGCCTCTTCGTACGCTGCCCGCGCCACCCCCACGGCCAGCGTTCCGACCGCGGTGTTGCCGCCCGTCACCATCCGCTCGAGTAACGCCCGGTAGCCCGGCCCGGGCGGCATCACCAGGAACTCCGGATCGATGCGGACGTTGTCGAAAAAGACCTCCGCCTGATTGAGAGCCCGGAGGCCGAGCTTGTTGAGCGGCTTCCCCCTCGTGATGCCCGGCAGATTCCCCGGGATCGCGAACGTGGCCGTGCCCTCCATCCCCTGGGCGCCGTCGAGGTTCACCATGATCAGCAGCGCGTCCGCCATCCAGCCGTTGCTGACGAACGCCGACTTGTGGCCGTTGACCACGTAGGCGTCACCGTCCTTCACCACGGTCGTGTCGAGGTGGATGTCGGGCGTTCCGAACTGGAAGATATCGGAGCCGTGTTCGGGCTCGGTGATCGCCCAGGCGCCGCTGTGCTCGCCTTTCGTGTCGTTCACGAACGCATCGAGGTATTCGCGGTAGAAGGGGTGGCGGTCTGCGGCTGTCGCGGCGCGCCCGGCGATGATGGGCGCCACGAGAAAGTGGCTGGCCAACCCCGCGTCGCCCACGGCCATCTCCTCGAGCACGACCATGTTCGTCATCGGAGGCGCGCCCAGCCCGCCGACCTCCTTAGGCAGGTTCATCTTGTGGAAGCCCATCTCGTAGCCCTGCCGGAGCGCCCGCTTCATCGTCTCGCTCGTGTAGGCGGCCTCGGGGTCGGGGATCCGGTCGAGCTCGACGCCAGCCGGCCTGAGCACCGTGCGGGCGAACTCCCGGGTCATATCGCGGATCTTCTCGACCTCTGCGGGAAGCGCAAAGTCCACCATCGCCGAACCTCCTGCGCTGGGTGCGCTGACGCGCGGTAGGGTAGCGCCGCCGCCAGGACGCCGACACGGTCGAGCGTCCCGACGCCATGGGCCGAACGGCCTCTCGGTTGGCTCAGGCGGCGCGGGCGTGGCGGCGCAGCGTGGGAAGCGCGCGGCGGCGGTAGAGGCGCAGCATCGCCTCGGCGACGCGAGGGCTGAACTGGCGGCCCGAGCATGCCGCGATCTCCGCCATGGCCTCCTCGGTGGTGAGCGCGGCGCGATACGGCCGGTCGCTCGTCATGGCGTCGAAGGCGTCGGCCACGGCGACGATGCAGGCGGCCTCCGGAATCTCCTCGCCCGCCAGTCCGTCGGGATAGCCGCTGCCGTCCCAGCGTTCGTGGTGGTGGCGGGCGACGACGGTGGCGAGCTCGAAGCCGGGGTGTCCCGAGAAAAGCTCGGCGCCCCAGACGGTGTGTTGCTTCATGAGCTCCCAGTCCTCGTCCGTGAGGGGTCCGCTGCCGGAGAGGACGGCGTCCGGGACGCGGATTTTGCCGATGTCGTGGAGCACGGCCGCGAGCCCGAGCGTGCGGGCGTCCTCCTCGGGGTATCCCAGCTCCAACGCGAGCGCTTCGGTCAGCGCGCGGATGTTCTGGAGGTGGAGGCCGGTCACTCGATCGCGCGCCTCGGCCGCAGCGGCGAGCATGAGCACGGTGTCGGCCTGGGATTGCTCGAGGCGAGCCGAGGCCGACTGGAGCTGCTCGACGAGCGTGGCCATGCGCACGATGGCGGTGACCTGCGTGGCCACGGCGAGCAGGAACTGCGCGTCCCTCGGCCCGAAGGCGCGCTTTCGCTTGCTCGCAACGGCGAGAATGCCGATGAGCTGATTCTCCCACAGCATGGGCACGGCGATGGCCGACCGCAGCTTCGCCGCCTTGAGCAGCGCGCGCTGCTCGGGGATGATGCGCTCGTCGTTCTGCGGGTCGTCGAACACGATGGGACGCCGCGTCCGCTCGAGAAGCTCCCGGACCGGGTGCAGCTGGGTGTTCTCTCGCTGCGTGCGGTTCCACTCCTCGACCAGGTCCTGGGGCGCGCGGGCGAACGTGTTCGCGGCGACCGTGGGCGACGCTGGCCTGCCGACCAGCGCAAAGTTCACGGCGTCGTAGCCAATCCCCACCGAGAGCCGGTGGGAGACGAGACGCAGCTTGTCTTCCAGCCTTCCGGGCGAAGTGAGCAGCGGCACGATCTCGCCGACGACTTTGGCAGCGCGGTCGGCGGGGAGGGGCCATCGCTTGGCGGCGGTCCCGCGCCCGATGGTGCGCTGACGTTTGGCGACGTACATCGCGCTGTCGGCTAGCCGCAGGAGGTCTTCGGCGGTCTCGGCTTCGTCGGGATAGACGGCGATGCCGACTGCCACGGTGACGGGCAGCACAGCGCCCGAATCCTGGTCGGTGACGTTGGCGTCTCGGAGGCGCTCCGCGACCGTGGCGCGGTACCGCTCGGCTTCAGCGCGGCCGGCCCCGGGCAGCAGCACGATGAATTCGTCGCCCCCGTACCGGCCGACGATGGCGCCTTCCTCGCAGAGCGCCTCGGACACGGTGCGGAGGACGGCGTCGCCGACGTGGTGCCCGTACGTGTCGTTCGCGGCCTTCATCCCGTCGACGTCGGCGAGGATGACGGCCAGCCGCTCGCCGGCCGGCGCAGCGGCGATCCGCTCCCGCAGCGTGTCGGTGATGGACGCGTGGTTGAGGACGCCGGTCAGGGGGTCGCGGCGCGCCTGCTCGCGCAGGGCCTCCAGCGCCCGCATGCGCTCCGTCACGTCGGTGGCGACGCCGATAACCTCCTCGACCTCGCCGCCGCTGTTGCGGATTGGCAGGTAGTGGGTCTCGAAGTAGAGGCCGTTGACGGCCACGGTGTCGGTCACAGCCTTCCCGGCCAGAGCGCGTCGGAGGTTGGCGACGACAGCCGGGTAGGCGCTGTACATGTCGAACGCCGAACGCCCGACGACTTCGCCGCCACGTAGGCCCAGCGCTTTGAGGCCCTTGCCCTCGGACAGCGTGAATCTGCCCTGCCGGTCGACCGCGAACAGCACGATGGGCGCGTTGGAGACCACCGCGCGGAGCCGCGCCTCGCTGGCCTGCAGCGAGCGGAACGCCTGCTCGCGCTCGGTGACATCGAGGGCCACGCCGATGACCCCGGCGATGTCGCCGTCCGCGCCCCTCACGGGCACATACCGCGCCTCGAGGAACAGGTCGCGGAACCGTTCGACGGAGGTGACAGCTTCGCCGGCGAAGGCCCGCTCGACGTCTCGTACGGATTCCGGCCGGTCTTGCAGGACATCCCGGAACGACTTGCCCGTCAGCGCGGAGGGGTCGACGCCGGCGCGCTCCGCTAGCCTGCCGTCCACCAGGCGAAAGACGCCGTCCCGGTCGATAGCGGTGAGGAGCAGCGGGGCGTTTCTCACGACAGCGCGCAGCCGCTCTTCGGACTGCCGCCTGGCCTGCTCGGCGCGAAGCCGCTCGATTTCGGCTGACGCGCGGGCCGCGAAGATGCCGATGATGGCAGCGGCGGCGCCATCGGCGCGGAGCGGCCTGCTGTCGAGCACGCCGAGAACGCCGAGCGGCTCGCCGGCCGCCGTCTCGAGGCGCACACCGATATAGCTGTGCGCCTGCGTTCCCAGCAGCTCGTCGCATCGAGGGTAGCGCTTGGACAGGCCGGAGCGCACCGCGAACCGTCCTCGCTCCAGCGCGACGGCGCACGGCGTGCCGACGACGGCGTGCTCGAACGGCGGCCGCGACTCCCCGTCGACGCACAGGGCGAGCAGCCGCAGCCGCTCGGCATCGATGAGCTCGGCGGCGAACGCGCAGCGCACGTTCAGCGCGGCGGCGAGATGGGTCGCCAGCGACGCGAAGAAGTCGCGTCCTACGGCGCCCGACGTGCCTTCGACGAGGATCCTGAGGAGGTTGTTGACCCGTGCGTTCTCCGAGTCGCGCCCTCGGCGAGCGCTGGGCGGCATGATGCGTCCTTTCCGTTGCCCGCGCAGCCCCGGCTCGAAGCGAGCCGCTTCACCACTGCAAGTATCGGACGGGTGACGGCGCGACTTGAATCTGAGCCGGGAACGGACGATCGTGTCCGTCGAACCTGCGCAGAGCGACAAAAGGAGTCGTCACGATGTCAGGCGAACGCACGACGCCGCGGCCGTTCACGCTGCACTGGGGGAGCGGGCATATCGCAGAGGAAGCGTCCTACACGGGCCCGCACCACGAGCCGTGTATCCAGCTTCTCGAATTCACCGAGGGCGAAGCGGCGGGGTCGGTGGCCGTCCGGTTCTGTTTCTACGACCACGCGGGCCGCTTCCAACGGAACCCGCTGGTGGTCGACGAGCAGGCCATCGAGGGGCTCCGCAAAGCCCTCGAGGGAGCGCCGCGGCTCCGCGCGCTCCTGCGGCGCCTCGTCGGCTGACCGCCGCGGACGTCTCCAGAGTCGCCGCCCGCGGACGATACTCCATCTGGAACGGCGAGCCCCCTGGTGTGGGAGTGGAGCCCATCGGCATGTGGTTGTTCAAACGCGAGCGGGGCCGGGCGGAGACAGCGCCGACGCAGGCGGCGATCCTGCCCGAGCGCATGGAACCGCCGTTGCGGCTAGCGCCGCGGGAGGAGTTCCTGCGGGCCGTCGAGGAGGCCATCGAGCGGGCGCGGCGCGACGGGGGGACGTGCGCGCTCGTGGCATGGGAGCTGCGGGCGCTCCCCGGCGAGACGGTGGACCCTGAGACCGCGGCGCGCAGCGCACGCCTGCTGGTGCAGCGGCTGCGGGCCGAGGACGTGGTGACACGGTACGACGAGCGCCGCTATCTCGCCCTAGCCGCCGACGCCGACGAGATGAGCGCGCGGTCGGCGGCGTTTCGTTTGAAGCGCGACCTCGGGCTTGCGTTCCCACAGGCGCCGAAGTGGCTGGCGGGCACCGCGACGTATCCGCGGGACGGAGGCACGCCCGAATCCCTCATTGAGGCCGCGCTCCAGGACCTGCAGGAAGACCTCTGGCGCTGAGGCCGCGCGCGAGTGCAGCCATCCAGGCGTCGGCGTCGAAGTCGCCGCCCAGGGCCGGCGCGAGCCGTCCGGAAGCCGCCTCCGCGAATCCATCGGGCACGGCGCATCGTTCGGTGTCCAGCTCCACGAACACGGGAAGCGCTCCGAGAAGCGGCGCTCCAGTCAACCGGACGATCTCCGCGGGATTGGTGCGCGACGCGAGGTCGGGGCCGGCGGGAAACCCCGAGATCACGACGCCCGCGACCTCGAGGCCGCGCGCCCGCGCCGCCTCCACCGTCAACGCGGTGTGATTCAACGTTCCGAGCCCTGGGCGGGCGACCACCAGGACGGGCAGCCCGAGGTCGCGGGCCAGGTCCGCCATCGTGTACGCGTACTCGAGCGGCACGAGAAGACCGCCGGCGCCCTCCACCAGGACGACGTCGGCGTCTCGCGCCAGGGCTTCGTACGTCTCGATGAGCCGCGTTCGCTCGATGGCGACGCCTTCGAGGCGCGCGGCGACGGAGGGGGCGAGGGGTTCGCGCAGCCGATAGGCGCACGCCGTGCGCAGCAGGGGTGAATCGCCGGCAGCAGCGCGCACGAAGTCGAGGTCTCCGGGGTCGGCGGCGCCGACGCCGGTCTGCGCCGGCTTGTAGACGGCGGTGGCGCGGCCGGCGGCGACGGCCAGCGCAGCGATGGCGGCGGTGACCACCGTCTTACCGACGCCGGTGTCGGTGCCCGTGACGAACAGCGCCAGGCGCTCAGCGGCCATCGAGCCGTACCTCCGAGCGCGCGTCGGCGAACGCGGCCAGCGCGCGCTCGATGTGTTCGTCGGTGTGGGTGGCCATCGGGGTGACGCGGAGGCGGCTCTGGCCCTCGGGCACGGTGGGCGGCCGGATGGCGGGGCAGAACACGCCCCTGCGCAGAAGCGCCTCGGCCAGCGCCACGGCGTCGCCCGCCGCGCCCACCACGACCGGCACGACGGCGGATTCCGTAGGCAGGACGCGGTAGCCCATCGCCTCAAGGCCGCGGGCGAGCCGCTGCGCGAGGTCGAGCGTGCGGGCGCGCCGCCACGGCTCGCGCTCGACGATGTCGAGCGCGGCGAGCGCGGCGCCCGCCGCCGCCGGGGGCAGCGCCGTCGTGAAAATGAACCCGCGGGCCCGGTTCCTGAGGAAGTCGACCAGCGCCCGGCTCCCCGCAACGAACCCACCGACCGAGCCCAGGGCCTTCGACAACGTGCCCATGAGAACGGGGACCCGCCCCTCGAGGCCGAACCGCTCGACGGCGCCGGCGCCCCGGGGACCGAGCACGCCCGTCGCGTGGGCCTCGTCGACCATGAGCATGGCGCCGTGCCGCTCGGCCAGCGCGACGAGGTCGGGCAGGGGCGCGAGATCGCCGTCCATGCTGAAAACGGCGTCGGTCACGATGAGGCGCCGGCGGTATCTTCCGGCGTCCTCGGCGAGCAGCGCCTCGAGATGCGACACGTCCCGGTGGCGGTAGACCCGAACCGCCGCCCGGGAGAGACGGCAGCCATCGATGATGCTCGCGTGGTTCAGCTCGTCGCTGTACACGGCGTCTCCCGGGCCTATCAGCGCGCTGATGGCGCCCACGTTCGCCAGATAGCCGGACCCGAAGACGACGGCGTCGTCGGTCCTTTTGAGCGCGGCGAGGCGGGACTCGAGCTCGCGGTGCAGCGCCACATCGCCCGAGACCAGGCGCGAGGCGCCCGCGCCCGCGCCATAGCGCTCGACGGCGC
>JBBING010000004.1:0-50031 GCA_037444005.1 Chloroflexota bacterium | reverse complement strand
ATTCGCCAGGCCGAGATAATCGTTGGACGCGAAGAGGAGCGCGGGCCGCCCGGCGATGGTCACCTCGGGCCCGATGGGACCGTCGATGGTCTTCGGCGAGCGGTAGAGCCCGGCCGCCCGCAGGGCGTCGAGCTCGCCGTCGATCCAGGCGAGGACGTCCGCCACCGCCGTCTGCGTCACCCCCCTTCCTCCGTCACTGCGCGCACGCAGTCGAATGTGACCTCGGTCAGTAGGTCGAGCTCGTCCTCGCTGATGGCCAGCGGCGGCATGAGGACGATGACGTCGCCCAGCGGCCGGATGACCACGCCGCGCTCGCGAGCCAGGCGGATGACCCGCCAGCCGACCTGCTCGGCGGGGTCGTAGGGTTCCTTCGTGAGGCGGTCGCGCACAAGCTCGATGCCCACCATGAACCCGCACTGCCGGACATCGCCCACGTGGGGAAGGGCCCGGAAGGCGTCGAGGCGGCGCGACAGGCGCGCGATCTTCGGCTGGAGGCGCTCGAGCGTGCGCTCCTCGTCGAACACGTCGAGGTTCGCGATGGCCACCGCGCACGCGAGGGGGTTTCCCGTGTAGGTGTGGCCGTGGAACAGCGTTTTGAACGACTCGTACGGCCCGAGGAACGCCTCGTAGATGCGGTCGGTGGTCAAAACCGCCGAGAGCGGAAGGTAGCCGCCGGTCATGCCCTTCCCGACCGTCATGAGGTCCGGCCGGACGTCCTCGAGCTCGCAGGCGAACATGCGGCCGGTGCGCCCGAAGCCGGTGGCGACCTCGTCGACGATGAGGAGCGCGCCGTAGTGGTCGCAGAGCTCGCGCACGGCGCGCAGGTACCCTTCGGGCGCGGTGACAATGCCGGCGGCGGCCTGGACGCGAGGCTCGACGATGACGGCGGCGAGGTGGTCGTGGCAGCGAGCGAGGACGTCGCCCAGCGCCTTCGCGCAGGCGAGGCCGCACGCGGGGTAGGTCTCGCCGAGGGAACAGCGGTAGCAGTAGGGCGAGGGCGCCGTCTCCGTCGGGAAGAGAAGCGGGGCGTAGGTGGCGTGAAAGCGGTCGATGCCGCCGACGCTGACGGCGCCGATGGTGTCGCCGTGGTACGCGTTCTCCAGCTTGAGGAAGCGGGTGCGCTGCGGCTCCCCGCGGTGCCGCCAGTACTGGAACGCCATCTTCAGGGCGATCTCCACGGCGCTGGCGCCGTTCTCGGCGTAGAAGACCTTCGTGAGCCCCTCCGGCGCGATGTCGACGAGCCGTCGCGCCAGCTCGATGGCGGGGACGTTGGTGACGCCGAGCAGCGTGCTGTGAGCGATACGGTCGATCTGGTCGCGCAGCGCCCGGTCGAGCCGGGGATGCCGGTGCCCGTGGACGGTGACCCACAGCGACGACACGCCGTCGAGATAGCGGCGGCCTTCGGTGTCGATCAGCCAGCAGCCCTCGCCGCGCTCGATGACCAGCGGCGGCTCCTTGGCGTATTCCGCCATCTGCGTGAAGGGATGCCAGACGTACGCCAGGTCGTCGGCCGCGAGCCGGCGGGTGCGCTCGGACAGCGGGTTCAGGGGAAACTCGGTCATGGCAGCGTGGGCGTGCGACGCTCGCGCGCGGGCGCAGGCGGCATGCCGAGGTCCGCGAGCATCCGCAGATCCTCCTCCGGCGGGCGGCCCGTGGTCGTGAGGTAGTTCCCCATGATGAGGCCGTTCACGCCCGCCAACAGCCCCATGGCCTGCAAGTCGCGAAGGACGAGCTCGCGGCCGCCGGCGTACCGCAGCGTCTGCCGCGGGAAGAACAGGCGGAAGAGCGCGCAGATGCGGATCGCCTCCAGCGGGGCGAGCAGGGGCTGGCCGGCGAGCGGCGTGCCGGGCCGCGGATTGAGAAAGTTGAGCGGCACCTCCGCGGGGTCGAGCTCTCGAAGCTGGCAGGCGAACTCGATGCGCTGGTCCCACGTTTCGCCCATGCCGAAGATGCCGCCGCTGCACAGCTCCATCCCCGCCTCCTTCGCGATGAGGCATGTCTCGTAGCGCTCTTCCCACGTGTGGGTGGTGACGATGCGGGGGAAGAAGCTGCGCGCCGTCTCGAGGTTGTGGTTGTAGCGCACGACGCCGGCTTCGGCGAGCCGCCGCGCCTGATCTCGCGTCAGCAGGCCCAGCGAACAGTGGACGTCCAGAGACGTCTCGCGCCGGATGGCTTCGACCGCCTCGATCACCTGCGCCAGGAGGCGTTCGCTCGGCCCCCGCACGGCGACCACGATGCAGAAGGACGTCCCCCCGAGCTCCTCCGTGCTGCGGGCCGAGGCGAGGACCTGATCGAGTGGCAGGAAGGGATGAGGTGAGACGCCGGTGTGGTAGCGGGCCGCCTGCGAGCAGAAAGCGCAATCCTCGGGACAGCCGCCCGTCTTCGCGCTGATGAGCGACTCGACTTCGACGGCGTCGCCGCAGAAGCGCAGGCGCACGCGGTGGGCCAGCGCCACGAGCTCGGGGAGCCGGGCGTCGGGCAGCGCCACCAGCGCTCGCGCCTGCTCCGGCGTAAGCGGCGCTTCCCGGTCGATGATCTGGGCTTCGAGTTCACGCAGGTCGATCATGGGCG
Organism: Chloroflexota bacterium; assembly: GCA_037444005.1. Lineage (GTDB taxonomy): Bacteria > Chloroflexota > Dehalococcoidia > DSTF01 > JACRBR01 > DATLZC01. The sequence continues at coordinate 47,460 of JBBING010000004.1, read as the reverse complement.
CTCCTTCGGCCGCCCGGGCGGCGGGGGCGGCGGTTCGGTCACCAGACGGACATCGCCGGCGACGACCCGGCGGACGGCGCCGTCGTCGGTTCGCACCAGGAGGGCCCCCTCGCGGTCCAGGCCGGACGCCACGCCGCTCCAGGTCTCGTGGGGCGCGTAGACCGTGACGCGCTGGCCGAGGATGTTCGGGAGGGCGAGCCACGTCTCGATCACCGGATCGGGGCCTTCGGCGAGGTACCGGTCGTAGAGGGCCTCGAGGCGTTCGAGCAGCCGCTGCAGCAGGGTCACGCGAGGCGCCTCGCGGCCGAGCGCTTCCCGGATGCTCGTCGCGATGGGCCGCAGCTCTTCCGGGAAGTCGTCGCGCCGGAGGTTGACGTTGAGGCCGATGCCCAGAATCACGTAGCGCAGCACGTCCTGCTCGCTCGCCAGCTCGATGAGGATACCGGCGAACTTCCGTCCTTCGAGCAGGAGGTCGTTCGGCCAGCGGACGGTGGCGCGCAGGCCGGTGACCTCTTCGACCGCCTCGTGAACCGCGATGGCCGCGACCAGAGAAAGGAGGATGACCTCTTCGGGCGCGCGTTCCGGACGCAAGAGCAGCGAACACCAGAGGCCGCCCTGCGGCGTGAAGTAGGCCCTGCACAGCCGGCCTCGCGCCGCCTCCTGCCGTTCGGCGACGACCAGCGTGCCTTCGGGCGCTCCGGCCTCCGCCAGGGCGCGGCAGTCGTCCTGGGTGGAGGCGGTCGTCTCGAGGTAGCGCACACGCTGGCCGAAGCGCTTCGTGCGGAGGCCCGCGCGGACCTCCCAGGGGTAGGGCCGGTCGGGCGCCGAGGTGAGACGATAGCCGACGCGCGGAGCGGCTTCGATCTCGTAGCCCATGCGCCGAAGCGCCTCGACCTGCTTCCAGAGCGCCGAGCGGGTGACGCCGAGGCGGCGGGCTTCGGCGGCGCCGGAGAGGGGCGTCGGCGAGGCCCGGAGATCCGCCAGGAAGCGCTCGAGGAGGGTCTTGTCAACAGCGGCTGGCATCGTGGTTGACAATAGCCCCTCGGCCGCGCGCGGTCAAGCGTCCGGGGGCCGGACGCCCGTGTGCAGGGCGACGGTGCCGCCGGCGAGGAGGCGCACGGAGACGTCGCGCAGCCCGGCTCGCTCGATCATCAACGCAAGCATCGCTGCGTCGGGATGCGCCTCCAACGACTGCGGGAGGTAGCGGTACGCCGCGCGGTCGCCGCTGATGAGGCCGGCCACCGGCGGCACGAAGTGATAGAAGTACAGCCGGTAGAGGCTCGCGAAGAGGCCCGGCTTCGGGCGGGTCATGTCCAGGCAGACGAGCCTGCCGCCAGGCCGGAGGACGCGCGCCATCTCGTCGAGGCCCCGCTGGAGATCGCCCAGATTTCGTAGGACGAAAGCGTTGGTGACGGCGTCGAAGACGCCGTCCGGGAACGGCAGGCGGAGGGCGTCGCCCGCGAGCCAGCGCGCCTCGGCGGCGCCCTTCCCCATCGCCTTCGCGCGCCCGGCGGCGAGCATCGCAGGCGTCACATCGAGGGCGACGACGCGGCGCGCGCCCTGCCGGAGGAGCTCGAGGGTGAGGTCCCCGGTGCCGGCGCCGACGTCGAGGGCGAGGGCGCCTTCGGGCCGCGCGGCCGCGGCGGCGAGCCGTCGCCAGCGCCCGTCCATGCCCAGGCTCATCAGGCGATTGAGGAGGTCGTACCGCGGGACGATGCGGCCGAACATCTCCCGGACCTGTCGCGTGCGCTCGATGGCCATCGGTCCCTCCGGCCCTTGCCCGGGGGCTGCCGCAGCGCTAGCATCGATCCGACCGACTCGTCAGTCGGTTTTTGCCGATGGCGCTGGAGCAGGAGCGGGCGCAGGCCCGTCACGAACGCATTCTCGAAGCCGCGCTGCGCGTGTTCGCCAGCAAAGGGTACCGCGACGCGGCGGTTGACGACATCGCCGCCCGATCGGGCACGTCCAAGGGCGGCGTCTATTTCCATTTCCCGGGCAAACAGGCGCTCTTCCTCGCTCTGCTCGACCGCACCGCCGCACGGCTGCGCGGGAAGATCGAGGAGGCTATGGCCGCGCACGATGAGCCCGTCGCCAAGGCCGACGCCGCTCTGCTGGCCGTGCTCCGCACCTTCGCGCGTCACCGCGCGCTGGCCCGCCTCTTCATGGTGGAGGCGCTCGGCGCCGGACGTGAATTCCACCGGCGCATGGCCGATATCCGGGAGGAGTTCGCCTCGCTCATTCGCCAGCACCTCGACGACGCCGTCGCTTCGGGGGTCATCGAGCCCGTCGACACCGAAGTCGCCAGCCGGGCGTGGTTCGGCGCCCTGTACGAGGTCATCACCCACTGGGTGCTCACCGGCGAACCGAAGCGCCTCGAGGACGCGTATGCGGGCCTACGGCCGTTGCTCATGCGCAGCGTCGGCGCCCGCGACCCATCGGAGGCCAGGCCATGAGCGCCCTCCTCGCCGCTCGAACGCAGGCCGATATGATCATTCCGCTCGTCGAGGAGGCCGTGAGTTCTGCGGCGCGCCATCGGCGGGCGGCGCTGGTCAGCGCATGGCTCCCCGTTCCGTGGTTCGACCCTGTGGCCGTCTTCGCGCGCGCCGACCCTGGGGCGCGCGCGCTGTGGCTCCAGCCGGACGCCGGGTTCGCGATCGTCGCCTCGGGTGCGGCCGCCGCGTTCGTGGACTCCAGTGCCGAGCGCTTCCCGCGGGCGCTCGCGTGGTGGCGCGGCATCCTCGGCGACGCCGTCGTGGGGACCGGGCCGTACGCGGCGCCCATCTGCCTCGCGGGGTTCTCGTTCGATCCCGAGGCGCGCCGTCCCGGCGGGCCGTGGGCCGCGTTCGCCGACGCCGACCTCGCCGTGCCCGCGGCGGCGCTCGTGCGGCAGGGCGACGAGACGTGGGCGCTCCTGAGTGCGGCCGTGAGGCCACACGATCAGGCACGCCCCATCGTCGAGTCGCTCGCCACGCAACTCGACCGCCTGCTTCAGCCGGCCCCTGAGGAGCCGGACGCGGGTTCGAGCTTCGCGCGTGAAGAGCCGGAGGGCGCGTACTGGCGCGAGGCCGTGAGCGCGGCGACCGAGGCCATCGGGCGGGGGGCGCTGCTCAAGGTCGTGCTGGCTCGCGAGGTCGTGGCCCGCGGCGGGCCGCCAGCGGCGGGCGCGGTGCTGCGCAGGCTCGCGCAGGCCTACGGGGGCTGCACGATCTTCGCGTTCGACCGCGGCGGGGCCCTGTTCCTCGGCGCGACGCCCGAACGGCTCGTCCGGCTCGATGGCCGGCGCGTGCGGGCGTCGTGTCTGGCTGGCTCCCGGCCGCGCGGCGCCACGCCGGCCGAGGACGATGCGCTGGGCGAAGCCCTGCGCGGCGACCGGAAAGAGCGCTTCGAACATGCCCTGGTGGTGCGGGCGCTGCGTGACGCCCTCGAGCCGCTCTGCGAAACCCTCGTCGCTCCCGACGAGCCAGAGCTCATGCGCGTGCGCAACGTGCAGCATCTGTACACGCCCGTCGAGGGCCTCATCCGGGAGCCGGCGTCCGTGCTGGAGCTGGTCGCGCGCCTGCATCCGACCCCCGCCGTGGGCGGCGTGCCGCGCGAAGCGGCGCTCGCGGTCATCCGTCGCAGCGAGCCCTTCGACCGGGGGTGGTACGCCGGGCCCGTCGGCTGGACCGACGCTTCCGGCAGCGGCGAATTCGTTGTGGCGCTGCGGTCCGCCCTGCTCCGCGAGGACGAAGCCCGGCTGTACGCCGGATGCGGCGTCGTCGCCGGATCCGACCCCGGACGCGAATGGGAGGAGTCTGACGCGAAGCTGCGGGCGATGCGCTGGGCGCTGAACCTGTCGACAGGGGACGGCCTGCCGTGAGCGACGACGCGCGCGCGGCCCTCGGCGCCTTCGTGTGGACGTTCGCCGACGCGCTGGCGCGCTCCGGCGTGCGTCACGTGTGCGTGTGTCCCGGCTCTCGGTCGACGCCGCTCGCGGTGGCCTTCGACCGGCATCCCGACATCCGCGTGTGGATGCACCTGGACGAGCGCTCGGCGGCGTTCTTCGCGCTGGGCCTCGCGAAGGCGCTCCGGGCGCCCGTGGCCGCGCTCGCGACCTCGGGGACGGCGGCGGTGAACTTCGCGCCCGCCGTCGCCGAGGCCCGGTACGGCCGCGTGCCGTTGATCGCGCTGACCGCGGACCGCCCGCCGGAGTTGCGCGAGGTCGGAGCGCTCCAGACCATCGACCAGGCCCGGCTCTACGGGAGCCACGCGCGCTGGTTCTGCGAGATGCCGCTGCCGGAGGCGACGAAACCGGCGCTTCGGCACGCGGCCGTGTGTGCGGTCCGCGCTGTCGAATATGCCCTGGGTCCCCCCGCGGGGCCCGTCCACCTGAACTTCCCGTTCCGCGAGCCGCTGATCCCCTCCTTCGATGCGCTCCTGTCGGTCGCGGCGCCGGTCCCCGGCGTGGTTCGCTGTCGGGGAACGCTCGACGACGCGACCGCGCGGTCGCTCGGGCGGCGGCTGGCTTCGGCCCGGCGAGGGCTCGTAGTCTGCGGCCCCCGGGACGACGAGCGATTCGCGGCGGCTGTGGTCCGCCTGTCGGAGACGCTGGGCTGGCCGGCGCTGGCCGACGCACTCTCGGGCGTCCGGTACGGCCCGCATCGCACCGACGTCGTTCTGGACGCGTACGACGCGTTCCTGCGCGACGACGAGCTGGCGGACGACCTCGCGCCGGATCTGATCCTCCGGTTCGGCGCGACGCCGGTCTCGAAGGCGTTGCAGCGCTATCTCGAACGCTACGCGGGCGTCGATCAGGTCGTCGTCGACGATGGCGACACGTGGAACGACCAGGCGCTCGTGGCCACCACGCTGGTGCGCGCCGACCCGGCCTCGGCGTGCGAGGCGCTCGCGGACGTCCTCGCGGGGCACGTGGTTCCGCCGGAGACCCGAAGCTGGACGGCCCGCTGGCAGGCCGTCGACCGCGCGGCACGCGAGGCCCTGACGGCGGCGCTCGAGAGCGATGACGCCATCTCGGAGCCGGGCGCCGTGTTCGCGCTGGCTCGCGCGCTTCCGCCGGGCGCGACCGTCTTCGCAGGGAACAGCATGCCCGTGCGCGATATCGACGCGTTCCTCTTCGGCGGGACGGCCCCGCTGCGCGTGCTCGCCAACCGGGGCGCCAGCGGAATCGACGGCGTCGTATCGACGGCGCTGGGCGTGAGCGCGGTCAGCGCTGGGCCCCTGGCGCTCGTGATCGGCGATCTGTCCTTCTACCACGATATGAACGGGCTGTTCGCGGCGAAGCGGCACGGACTGCGCGCGACCGTTCTGCTCGTGAACAACGATGGAGGCGGCATCTTCTCGTTTTTGCCCCAGGCCGACGCGCCGGAGACCCGCGACCGGTTCGAGACGCTCTTCGGCACGCCCCACGGCCTCGACTTCCGCCATGCGACGGCGCTCTACGGCCTCGAGTGGCGCCGGGCGTGCGCCAGCTCGGAACTGTTCGAGGCCCTGCGCGCGTCGTTCGCGTCTCCGGGCGTGCACGTGATCGAAGCGCGGACCGACCGGCGAGAGAACGTCGAGGCCCACCGGAGGCTCTGGGACCGGGTGCGCGTGGCGGTTCGACAGGAGGCGCGAACGTGAGCCGCGTCGAGGTGAACGGGCTCGCGCTCAACGTGGAGCAGTGGGGCGAGGGCCGTCCACTGCTCTGTCTGCACGGCTTCACGGGCAGCGCCGCCACGTGGGCGCCATTCGCAGGCCGCTGGGCGGGATGGCGCATCGTCGCGCCCGACCTCATCGGGCACGGCGCCTCTGACGCGCCCGCCGATCCCGCGCGCTACCGCATGGAACGCGCGGTCGCCGACCTGACCGCGCTGCTCGATGCGCTCGCCGTCGCTCGCGCCGCGGTTCTCGGGTACTCGCTGGGCGGCCGGGTCGCGTTGCATCTGGCGCTGCTTGCGCCGGAGCGGGTGGAAGCGCTCATCCTCGAGAGCGTGTCGCCGGGCATCGACGACCCGGAGGAGCGGGCCGCCCGTGTGCAGAGCGACGAAGCGCTGGCGGCGAGCATCGAGCGGGACGGCGTCGAGGCCTTTGTCGAGTACTGGGAATCGATCCCGCTGTTCGCGACCCAGCGACGCCTTCCGCCCGACGTCTTCGCGCGGCAGCGGGCGCAGCGACTGGCGAACCGCCCTCACGGGCTCGCCAACAGCCTGCGCGGGATGGGCGCGGGGGCGCAGTCGCCCCTCCGCTCACGTCTCGGCGAGATCCGCGCGCCGACGCTCCTCATCGCCGGTGAGCTGGACGAGAAGTACCGGAGCCTCGCGATGGAGATGGCGCGGCTCATCCCCCGCGCGAGGACGGCGATCATCCCCGGCGCCGGCCACGCGACGCATCTCGAACGGCCCGACGACTTCGCCCGCGCCGTCGGCGACGCGCTCGAGGCGTGGGCGCCGAGCTTCACCGCTAGAAGGGAGGCAGTCCGATGACAGTCACGTGGCGGCAGGTCCGCCCGTTCGAGGACATCATCTACGAGCACGCCGAAGGCGAAGGCATCGCCAAGATCACCATCAACCGGCCCGAGGTGCGCAACGCCTTCCGTCCCAAGACGCTGTTCGAGCTCAGCGAAGCGTTCGCCGACGCGCACGAAGCCTCGCACATCGGGGTGATCATCCTCACGGGCGCGGGAACGCAGGCGTTCTGTTCCGGAGGCGACCAGCGGGTTCGCGGCGAAGGCGGTTACGTGGGCGAGGACGGCGTCCCCCGGCTGAACGTGCTTCCGCTGCAGCGGCAGATTCGCACCATCCCGAAGCCGGTCATCGCGATGGTGGCGGGCTACGCCATCGGCGGGGGGCATGTGCTGCACCTGGTGTGCGACCTCACTATCGCCGCAGACAACGCCATCTTCGGGCAGACGGGTCCCAAGGTCGGCAGCTTCGACGCCGGCTACGGGGCGACGTTGCTCGCGCGCATCGTCGGGCACAAGAAGGCGCGCGAAATCTGGTACCTCTGCCGGCAGTACACGGCGCAGGAAGCGCTCGACATGGGCCTGGTGAACGCGGTAGTGCCGCTGGAGCGCCTCGAGGAGGAGACGGTGCAGTGGTGCCGCGAAATCCTCGAGAAGAGTCCGACGGCGCTCCGTTTCCTGAAGGCGGCGTTCAACGCCGACACCGACGGGCTCGCCGGACTCCAGCAGCTCGCGGGCGACGCGACGCTGCTCTTCTACATGACGGAGGAGGCGAAAGAGGGACGCAACGCCTTCCTCGAGAAGCGAAAGCCCGACTTCTCGAAATTCCCGCGTCTCCCCTGAGCGGCGATGCGCGCGGCCACATCGACCCGGCGAGCTCCTGCGCCCTCGGGCGCTCCGACGCCGCGATGGCGCGTCTGGCTTCTCGCGGCGCGGCCGGCGACGCTCCCCGCCGCCGCCGCGCCCGTGCTGGTCGGCGGGGCGGCCGGCGCCCGCGACGCTGACTTCCGCCCCGGCGTGTTCGCGGCGACCCTGGTCGCGGCGCTGCTGATTCAGATCGGGACCAACCTTGCCAATGACGTCGCCGACTACGAGCGGGGCGCCGATGGCGCGTCGCGGCTCGGTCCGCCGCGCGTCACGCAGGCCGGGCTCGCCTCGCCCGCGCAGGTGCGTCTGGCGGCGCTGGCGACGCTCGCCGCGGCCGCGGCCCTGGGGTTGTACCTGGCGACGGTCGGCGGCTGGCCGATCCTGCTCATCGGCGCGCTCGCGCTCGTGTCGGCGGTCACCTACACGGGAGGGCCCTGGCCTTTCGGGTACCACGGCCTCGGTGACCTGTTCGTCTTCGTGTTCTTCGGCGTCGTCGCCGTGACCGGCACGTACTACCTCCAGACGGACCGCGTGTCCGGCCTCGCGTTCGCGGCGTCCGTGCCGGTGGCCATGACGGTGACCGCCATCCTGGTGGCGAACAACTTGCGCGATATCCCGACGGACCGCGCGGCGGGCAAGCGGACCCTGGCGGTGATCATGGGGGCGCCGCTGACGAGGGCGTGGTACGCCGTACTGACGCTCGGGGCCTTCGCGGCCGTGGGGGCCGCGGTGGCGCTGGGCCCGCTGCCGCGGTGGTGTCTGGTTGCGCTCGCCACAGCGCCCCTGGCGGTCGCGCTGGTCCGCGCTGTCGCGTCGGGCGCCGAGGGGCAGGCCCTGAACGAAGTGCTCAAGCGCACCGCCCGGCTCCATCTGGCGCTGGGGGTCGCGCTTGCGGTAGGGCTGCTGCTGTGAAGCTGCGCGCGCTCCGTTGCTGGCCCTTCGCGGTCCCGTACCGGACGCTCTACGCCACCGCGCGGGGGACGTCTGCCGTTCGCTACGGGGTGCTCGTGTCCGTCCTCACGGACAGCGGCGTGGAGGGTCTTGGCGAAGCGTCGCCGTATCCGGGCGTGGGAGAACGCGAAGCCCAGCCCGCGATCGCGAATGCGCTTCGAGAGGTCGCTGCCGCGCTCGATGGCTGTCCCCTCGACGAGGCGCCGGCCGTGCTCGATCGGGCGCTCGCGCGAGCGGCCGCGCCCGTTGCCAGCGCGGCGCGCACGGGTCTCGACATCGCGCTGTGGGACCTCCGGGCGCGGGCGGCGGGCGTGCCGGTCGCGGCGCTCTTGTGCGGCCGTCCGCGCGAGTCCGTGCCCGTCAACGCGCTCATCGCGGACCCGACCGTCGACGGCGCCCGTGCGGCGGCCCGCGAGGCCCGGGACGCGGGCTTCCGGGCGGTGAAGCTCAAGGTGGGCATGGCGGCGTCTCCTGAGGCGGAGCGCGCGCGCATCGCCGCCGTGCGCGAGGAGCTCGGCGAGGGCGTCGCGCTGCGGCTCGACGCCAACGGCGAATGGGACGCCGCGCGCGCCATCGCGGTCCTGCGGGACGTCACGGCGTGGGGCGTCGAATACGTCGAACAGCCCGTGCCGCCGGGCGACCTCGATGGGATGCGGGCCGTGCGCGAGGGCACAGGCGTTCGCGTCGCCGCCGACGAGGCGGTGACGGACGCCGGCGCCGCGCGGAGCGTGCTCGAGGCGCGCGGCGCCGATGTCCTCGTCGTCAAGCCGCTCGTCCTCGGCGGGATCACGCCGTCACTCGAGGTCATCCGCCTCGCGCTGGAGCGCGGGGCCTCCGTCGTCGTCACCACGACCCTCGACGCCGGGGTCGGGGTCGCGGCCGCGCTGCATCTGGCCGCGGCGTTGCCCGAAGGGTCGCCCGCGCAAGGGCTGGCCACGGCGCATCTGTTGACGTCGGACCTGCTGGCGGCGCCGCTCGTCGTCGAGCGCGGCGAGATGCGCCTGCCAGCCGGGGTGGGCCTCGGGGTGACGCTGGACCGCGAGGCGCTCGAGCAATACGCCGTCCGCCTGGAGGAGGCCCCCGCGTGAATCCCTACACGCTCGCCGGGCGGATGCCCGACCCGCTCGCGAACCGGGCGGCGGTGTCGCCCGAGCGGGTGGCCATCTTCGGGCCCGACGGAACGTCGACGTTCCGGGAGTGGGACCGGCGGGCGAGCGCGGTCGCCGCGCGCCTCCGAGATGCCGGCGTGCGGCCCGGCGACCGGGTGGCGCTGCTCGGGTGGAACAGCGCGGCGTACGCGGCCGCGGTGTTCGGCGCGGGACGGGCCGGCGCTACGCTGGCGCCCCTGAACGCCAGGCTCGCGTCCGCCGAGCTCGCCTGGCAGCTCGCCGACCTCGACGCTGCCGCCCTGCTGCACGACGCTGCGTGCGCAGCCGCCGCGCAGGCCCTGGCGGTGGAGCGACCCCGGCTCGCGATCGTGCCCCTCGAGGAGGCCGTCGCCGCGGAGCCCCTCGCGGAGCCGCCCGGCCCGGTGGAGCTCGCCGCCGTCCACACCATCGTGTACACGTCAGGGACCACGGGACGGCCGCGAGGCGCCATGCTCACGTGGGGGAACCACCTCTGGAGCGCCATCGCGTCGGCGCTCAACCTCGGCTTGCGGGGGGACGACCGCTGGCTGGCCTGTTTGCCCATGTTCCACGTCGGTGGCCTGTCGCTGCTGTTCAAGAGCGCGCTGTACGGCATGCCCCTGGTCGTGCACGCATCGTTCGACCCCGAGCGGGCCAATCGCGCCATCGACGAGGAGGGCGTCACCATCGTCTCCGTGGTGGCGGCGATGCTCCAGCGTATGCTGGACGCGCGCGGAGGGCGTCCGTATCCTTCCTCGCTGCGGTGCGTGCTGCTCGGAGGCGGTCCGGCGCCGGCGCCGCTGCTCGAGGCCTGCGCCGACATCGGGGCGCCCGTCGTGCAGACATACGGCCTGACCGAGGCCGCTTCTCAGGTGGCCACCATGGCTCCCGGCGAGACTCAGCGGAAGCCCGGGTCCGCCGGCCGGCCTCTCCCCGGCGTCGAGCTGCGCATCGTCCGCGACGATGGGGCCGAAGCCGCGCCGGGAGAGCCCGGCGTCATCCTGGCGCGCGGCCCCATGGTGATGGCGGGCTACTGGAGGCAGCCCGAGGCGACCGCCGCCGCGCTCCGCGACGGATGGCTTCACACCGGCGACGTAGGGTATCTCGACGCCGAGGGATATCTGTACGTGCTCGACCGGCGGGAGGATGTCATCATCTCAGGCGGGGAGAACGTGTATCCCGCCGAGGTGGAGGCGGTGCTGCTGGCGCATCCCGCCGTGTCGGAAGCGGCGGTCGTGGGCGCACCGGACGAACGGTGGGGACAGGCCGTGGCGGCCGCCGTCGTCTTGAAGCCAGGCGCCGAAATCAGGGAGGACGACCTCCGCGCCTTCTGCCGCGAGCGGCTCGCGGCGTACAAGGTCCCGTCTCGGATTCGCTTCGTGGAGGCGCTACCGCGTACGTCTTCCGGCAAGCTTCAGCGCCGCCTCGTTCGCGAGCGGTGGTTCGCAAGCGGTCCGGATTAGCGCGCGCTCACGGACCAGACCAGGAGCAGCCCGACCACGTAGCCGCCGAGGATGACGATGGCGGTCGGGTCAATGGGGAAGCGGCGACGCTCGGCCCGCAGCACCATGTTGGTGAGGGCGATCATCATGAGCAGCATGGCCACGAGCCCCGCAGCGGCGTTCGCCGGTTCTGCCGTTTCCAGGAGCGGCGCCCGAAGATAGACGGCGTCGAGCCAGACCAGCGCGGTCATGTTCAGGGCGTTGCTGCCGTAGAGGTTGCCCACAGCCATGTCCAGGGCTCCCATTCGCACCGCAGCCAGCGAGGCGGAAAGCTCCGGCATCGACGTCGCGATGGCCAGCCCTAGCACGCCGATGAACGTCTCCGACAGCCCGGTGATGTCAGCGATGCGCTCGGCGGACCAGACCAGCGCCGAACCGGAGGCGACGATCACCCCCGCCGCCAACACGAACGCGAAAACATGGCGTCCCAGAGCCTGTCGCCCCGGACGGCCTGCGTCGCCTCCGGCGGCGACGGGCGACATCGCCTCTGCGGCGTCGGCGGTGGTCTCGGAGACGGCCTGTCTCGCTTCCGGAAACAGCCACCAGGCGCCGGCCGCGGTCGCCAGGAGCGCCAGCGAGCCGTAGCTGAAGGCCCCTGCGACGCTGTGCTCGAGGCGGACGACGATGAACAGGGCGGCCGTGCCGGTGAGGACGATGGCGACGGACGCGGCGAGCGCGAGGCCCAGCGCTTCCCGCTGGAGAACGCGCGCCCGACGATAGATGAGGGCGACTAACCCCAAGAGGCCCATGTTGGCCATATTGCTACCGAAGAGGTCTCCCGTCGCCAGTTCCGGCGCATCGCGAAGCACCGCGATGGTGTCCGTCGACAGTTCTGGAAGCGACGTCGCGGCTGCGACCAGGAGCGCCCCTACCCAGACGTGACCGAGCGGCGTGCGGCGCGCGATCTCGTCTCCGGCCCGAGCGATGGCCGTTCCTCCAATGAACACCCCGAACGCCGCCACGAGGAAGATGACCCAGGGCATGGGCGCATCGTACGCAGGCGGCGGCCGGCGCGGAAAGCCCCAACCGGTCCGTGCGCGCGGTCCGGGCGGCAGGCGCGCCGTCCTCCCGTGCGTGGGTACGATGGCGGCGCGGCCCGCTGGAGGTTGAATCGTATGCCCGTCGTGCGCGCCGTCAGACGACCCCGCCCCTTCGCTCCACCCTCGCCCGAAACCGTCGCCCGGGCGCCGGTGCAGGGCGTCTGCAACCTGCTGCAGTCAGCGCCCGATGGGCTGAGCGGCGCCGAGGCGGCGCGGCGGCTCGCGGCCTTCGGCCCGAACGAGGTCCCCCTGCGCCCCGCGCGCTCGCTGGCCGCGACGTTCCTGGGGCAGTTCGCGCATCTGCTCGCGATCCTGCTGTGGGTCGCCGCGCTTTTGGCCTTCGTGGGACGGATGCCCGAGCTCGGGTGGGCGATCATCGCCGTCATCGTGGTGAACGGCGTCTTCAGCTTCGCTCAGGAGTACCGGGCGACGCGTCTGCTGCAGGCGCTGCGCCGGCGCAGCGTCGGAAGGGCCCGCGTGCGGCGCGACGGCGCCATCCTGGAAATCGACGCGCGCGGGCTGACGCCGGGCGACGTCGTCCTGCTCCGCGAGGGCGACCGCGTGCCCGCGGACGCGCGCGTCATCGAGGCCACCGGCCTCGAGGTCGACGAAAGCAGCCTCACGGGCGAATCCGTCGCTGTCTCGAAAACCGCGGACCCCGTCGGAGACGCTGCGTCTCTGAGTGAGCTGCGCAACGTGGTGTTCGCGGGAACGCTGGTGGTCCACGGGGACGCCGAAGCCATCGTCTTCGCCACGGGCGCCGACACGCAGTTCGGCGCCATCTCCGGCTTGACCGCTGGCGTCGAAACCGGCGCGGGGCCCCTCGAGCGCGAGATCGAGTCGCTGGCGCGAACGACGGCCACCGTGGCGGTGGTGTCGGGCCTGGTGATCTGGGGCGTGTCCACGGGGCTGTTGCGACGGGATGTGGGCGAGGGGTTCGTGTTCGCCGTCGGCATCATCGTCGCCCTCGTCCCGGAAGGACTGCTCCCCACTCTGAGCCTGTCGCTGGCCATCGGCGTCCAGCGGATGGCGGGGCGCAACGTGCTGGTGCGGCGGCTCGCGTCCATCGAAGCGCTGGGCGCCACGCAGGTGATCTGCACGGACAAGACCGGCACGCTCACGCGAAACGAGATGACCGTGCAGCGGGTGTGGCTCCCATCGGGGGAGTTCGCCGTTACGGGGACGGGCTACGTGCCCGAGGGAGCACTCGTGCCGCTCGACGGCTCCGGCGACCACGACGCGGCCGCCGAGGCTGTGCGCGCCGCCGCGCTGGCCAGCAACGCGGCCCTCAGCCGCGACGAGCATGGGGCGTGGGTCGGCTCGGGAGACCCGACCGAGGTCGCCATCGTGGTCGCGGCGCACAAGCTGGGTCCACTTCCCCGGGCCGAGCGGCTGGCGGAGGCGCCCTTCGATGCCTTCCGGCGCATGATGTCGACGCTGGACCGGAGGGACGGTGCGGTCGTCCTTCACGTCAAGGGAGCGCCCGACTCGGTGCTGCCGCGCTGCGTCATCGGGCCCGACGGCGCCCCGCTCAGCGAGCGGGACCGGGAGGCCGCGCTGCGCCAGGCCGACCGATACGCCGAAGACGGCATGCGCGTGCTGGCCGTCGCGCGTCGCGACGACGTGACGCCGGACGCTGACCCGCAAGCGCTCGAAGAGCGCCTGCGCTTCCTCGGCCTTCTCGCGATGATCGACCCGGTCCGGCCCGAAGCCGTCGAGGCCATCCGGAGATGCCGGGAGGCGGGCATCCGCGTGGTGATCATCACCGGCGACCACCCGGCCACGGCGGCGTACGTGGCGCGGGAGGCTGGCGTCGTGCGCGGTCGGCCGCACGTGGTCACCGGGCGCGACCTCGAGGCCATGACGCCCGAGGCGCTCCGGGCGTCCCTCCTGCGCGATGTGGTCTTCGCGCGGACCACCCCGACGGACAAGCTCATGATCGTCTCGGCGCTTCACGAGGCGGGATTCACCGTCGCTGCGATTGGCGACGGTGTCAACGATGCGCCGAGCCTGCGCCGGGCGGACGTGGGTGTCGCGATGGGACGCACGGGGACCGATGTGGCCCGCGAGGCGGCGGACATCGTCCTGATGGACGACAACTTCGCGACCATCGTCGACGCCGTCGAGGAGGGACGGGCGATCTTCGCGAACATCCGGAAATTCGTGACGTACGTGTTCACCAGCAACGTCGCCGAGCTGGTCCCGTTCGCTGCCATGGTGCTGACGGGCATCCCGTTGCCGCTGAAGGTGCTGCAGGTCATCGCCGTCGACCTCGGGACGGACCTGCTGCCGGCGCTCGGTCTCGGCGCCGAGCGGCCGGAGCCGGGCACGATGCGGGAGCCGCCGAGGTCCCGCAGCGCGAGAATCCTGAGCCGGGCCGTACTTTTACGGACGTTCCTGCTGCTGGGTCCTATCGAGGCCGCGCTCGGGCTCGCGGGATACTTCTTCGTGTACTGGACCCACGGGTGGCGGTTCGGCGAGCCGCTCGCGGACGCCGGCCACGTCTACGCCCTGGCGACGACGATGACGTTCGCGGCCATCGTAGTGGGGCAGATCGGCAACGTGTTCGCGTGCCGCAGCCCCCGTGAGTCGCTCCTGCGCATTCCCGTCGCTGGAAATCCGGTGCTGCTCGCCGGCGTCGCGGTGGAGGTGGGGGCGCTGCTCGCGCTGCTGTACCTCCCACCGTTGCAGGACGTGTTCGAGTTCGCGGGGCCAGGATGGCGCGAGTGGCTGTTCCTCGCGGCCATCCTGCCCCTGCTCCCTCTCGCGGACGAGCTGCGCAAAGCGGCCGCCCGCGCCTTCGCCCGGAGTCCTTCTAGGGGAACCGGTCCGGATACAGGCACGTCGCGAGCGTCTCGATGGCATCGACCACGTCGGGCCCCGGCTGGCTGACCAGCGATGGGTCGACGACGCAAATGCGACCGTTCTTGACGGCGGAGATCTCGCTCCAGCCGGGGCGTCCCTTCACCGCCTCGGCCGTCACGCCGGCCGGCTCGTCGGCGAGCACGATCACCTCGGGGTCGCGCTCGACGATGACCTCCGCGGAGAGCTGCGGGTAGGGCTCGGTCGCGCCTTCGGCGATGTTCTGCGCCTTCAGAATGCGATACATGTCGCCGATGAAGCTCTGCGGCGCCGCGGTGAAGTAGGTGGGATCGAGCTCGTGGAAGATGCGCGGGCCCTGGCCGACGTCCGCGAGCTTCTCTTCGATGGCGTCGAGGCGGCGCCGCATCTCTGCCACCAGCGCCTCGGCTTCCTGCGTGTGGCCGGTGATACGCCCGAAGAGGCCGATCTGTTCGAGCACGCCCTCCACCGATTCGGGCAGCTCGAGATACAGCACCGGGATGCCGAGATTCCTGAGGGCGCCCACCACGCCGTTGATGTCGCTGAAGATGTACACGAGGTCGGGGTCGTAGCCGGCGATGGCCTCGACGCTGGGCTGATACGCGTCGAGGGCCGGCTTCGCGTCGGAGCCCTCGGGGCAGTTGGCGTACCGCTCGACGGCGACGAGCTGGTCTCCGGCGCCGATGGCGCAGAGGATGTCGGTGGCGTGAGCCGACAACGACACGATGCGCTGTGGCGGCGACTCGATGGTGAGCGTCTCACCGTCGCTCTGCGTGACGGTGACCGGGAACGAGGCCTCGGCCGAGGCCGTGGCGGTGGGTGTCGTCTGCGGCTGCGGGGCGGCTTCCTCGCCGTTCCCGCACGCCCAGGCGGCGACCGCGACCATGAGGGCGAGGGCGGCGAGGGCTGGCTTCAGGGCCTTCATGAGACTCCTCCTCTCCTTCGGTGACTGAGCCCCGAGGAAGGGCCCTGAAGCGCGCCGCGAACGAGAACGTCCCCGGCCCGCGAGGGACCGGGGACGTGCGACGGCATTGTCGGGCGTCGTGTCCGGGCCTTTCCTCGAAGGCGAACGACCGAGACAGCTCGCAGAGGCTGGCGGCCTGGCTCTCCTTCCCCGGAGGGAAGGACTACAGTTGCGGGACAGCGCCGGACTTTGACCGGCTTCGCATTTACCCCCTGCTCCGGCGTCGCCGGAGCCCGCGGTCAGCGGGCGGAGGCACCCCTGCGCTTTCGTTATGCGGTTGTTCCTCGTCCCGGAGGACGATCGAGCAGACTCTAGCGCTCCCGGGCGCCGCGGTCAACGGGTTCACCCCGTCTAGGCCTGAGGGAAAGCCAAAGCCCGCCGCCCGCGTCGTCTCCCGGCTGCTATACTGCCGTCGAAGCTGCGCATCCAGTGGATTCGTCTCGTTGATTTTTCGGTACCTCGACCTGCTCGACGCAAGCCCGCTCCTGTTTCTGACCGTCGTCGGCTCTCTCGTCGTCTCGCTCGTGGTCGGCATCTCGTTCCACGAGTTCAGCCATGCCATCACGGCGGACTCGTTGGGCGACCCGACGCCGCGGCGCCAGGGGCGCATCTCCCTCAACCCTGCGCGGCATCTCGACCCCGCGGGCACGCTGATGCTCTTCCTGGTGGGCTTCGGCTGGGGCAAGCCGGTGCAGGTGAACCCGTACGCTATGCGGAACGGA
Source organism: Chloroflexota bacterium (assembly GCA_037444005.1). Lineage (GTDB taxonomy): Bacteria > Chloroflexota > Dehalococcoidia > DSTF01 > JACRBR01 > DATLZC01. Next base: position 31,007 of record JBBING010000004.1, on the reverse strand, counting down.
CGGACCGGGATGACGCTGACGGCGCTCATGGGGCCGCTCTCGAACATCGTCGTCGCGGCGCTGGCGGGCCTGCCGTTTCGGCTCGGCTGGGTCGACCTCAGGTTCCCCGCCTTCCACGACCCCGGCGGCACGATCGGCTGGGAGGCGTTGGATTTCGCAGGGTACTTCCTGGCGAACCTGATCGGTGTGAACCTGGTGCTGGCGGTGTTCAACCTGCTGCCTGTCCCGCCTCTGGACGGCTTCAACGTCCTTCGCGGCGTCGCGCCGCCGGCCTGGAACGATCTCGTGAACTGGCTCTACCGCTACGGGATGGGCGTGCTCTTCACGCTCCTCGTCCTGCCGTTCTTCCTGAACATCAACCCGCTCGCCGACATCATGGGGCCGTCCATCGAGTGGCTGGCGCGGCTCATCGGCGTCGGCGACATCGTGTGAGATGCTGCGCCGGGCGCGGTACCGGGCGGGTCAGTTCTTCCGCGCGCTGCGCGTGCGGCTGGACCCCGGCGAACTCGCCGAGGCGCGGGCGCTGCTGGGCGACCGCGCATGGGCCCTTTTCCGCTCGATGGATCCACGCGACCAGCGCCACGGGCTCGACGTTTGGCGTATGCTGAGGGAGGACGCCGCGGACGACCGCGATCTGCAGATCGCCGCGCTCCTCCACGACTGCGGGAAGGGGCGACAGAGCGTCTGGACGCGGGTGGCGCACGTAGTGTTGCAGTACGTCGCGCCGGGCCTGGAGCGGCGCATCGCCCGTCCGGGAGGGGAGCTCGACCGCCTGCTGCGCCATCCGGAGATCGGCGCCGAGCGGGCGCGGGAGGCGGGCTGCAGCGCAGAGGTCGTGCGGCTCATCCGCGAGCAAGAGTCCGCGGCGCCGGACCCGCGGCTCGCCCTGTTGCAGCGGGCCGACGAGCTGAACTGACAGGTGCATGATGGAGAAACTCAGCATTCTCGGCCTCGGACTCATCGGCGGGTCCGTCGGCCTCGGCCTCAAGGCCGGCAAATTCGAGAACCTCGAAATCTGGGGCTTCGACCGCGAGTGGGGTGTCGGTCCCCGCGCGCAGAAGGCCGGCGCCATCGACCGGTACGCGGGTAGCGCCGCCGCCGCCGTGCGGGACGCCGCGGTGGTGGTGATCGCGACGCCGGTGCTGGCCGCGCGCGAGCTGTTCCGCGAGATCGCGCCCGACCTGCGCGCGGGCGCCGTCGTCATCGACACCTGCAGCACGAAGGTGCAGGTCGTGCGCTGGGCGAGCGAGCTGCTTCCCTCGCACGTCGAGTTCGTCGGTGGCCACCCGATGGCGGGCAAGACAGAGTCGGGCCTCGCGGCGGCCGACGCCGCGCTGTTCCGCGACCGACCCTTCGTCCTGACGCCGGGGCCGGACGCCAGCGAGCGCAGCATCGCCATCGCGAGGGCGCTCGTCGAGGCGCTGGGGGCGAAGCCCGTGTTCATGGACCCCGAGGAGCACGACAGCTACGTCGCGGCGGTGAGCCATCTGCCGCTGCTCACCTCCGTGGCGCTCTTCACCGTGGCGCAGCAGAGCCAGGCGTGGCCGGAGCTCGCGCAGCTCGCCGCGGGCGGCTTTCTCGACACCACGCGCCTCGCGTCGGGCGAGCCCGAGATGGCGCACGACATCTTCCTCACCAACGGCGCCAACGTCGTCCACTGGCTCGACCGCTACGTGGCGATGCTGACGGAGTTCCGGAAGCTCATCGCGGAGGGGCGGAGCGAAGAGCTCTTCGAACGCCTGAGCCGCGCCCGGCTCGAACGCGAGCGCTTTCTCGCGAATCCCTTCGGGCTGCGCAAGGAGCCCGCGCCAGAAGTTCCTTCCACCGGCGAGACGCTGGCCTCGCTCCTCGTCGGGGCGGCTGTGGTCCGGCGCATGAAGGAAGTGAACCGCATCTTCGACGAGCCGGGGCGCCCGGGAGAGAGGCGCTGACCGTGCGGATGACGGTGCGACCGGCGCCCTCGATTCGCGGGGTGATCCGCGTCCCCGGCGACAAGTCCATTTCCCATCGCGCGGCCATCCTCGGCGCGCTCGGGGAGGGCCGGACCGTGGCGCGCGGCTTCCTCTCAAGCGCCGACACCGAGGCCACGCTCCGGTGCCTGAGCGCGCTCGGCGTCGAGTGGAACCTCGACGGCGATGTCCTCACCGTCGAGGGCGTGGGCGTGGGAGGGCTTCGCGAGCCCGACGACGTCCTCGATTGCGGGAACTCCGGCACGACGATGCGCGTGCTCGCCGGCGTACTGGCGGGACACCCGTTTCTGTCGATCCTGAGCGGCGACGCGTCACTGCGGTCGCGGCCCATGGAGCGCGTGGCCGCGCCTCTGCGCGCCATGGGAGCGACGGTGCTGACGCGCGAGGACGGGCTCGCGCCACTGGTGATCCTGGGCGGCGCCCTCCGCCCCATCCGGCACCGCCTGCCGGTAGCGTCAGCTCAGGTGAAGTCGGCCGTCCTGCTCGCGGGCCTCTACGCGGAGGGCCTGACCGTCGTCGAGGAGCCGGCGGCCTCCAGGGACCACACGGAACGTCTACTGGCCGCCATGGGGGCCGACGTGCGGCGCGAGGGGAACGTCATCAGCGTGTCGGGGATCACCGGTGGGCTCGCGCCTCTCGACCTCACCGTGCCCGGCGATCTCTCGGCGGCGGCGTTTTGGATGGTAGCGGCGGCCTGCGCCCCGGGAAGCGAGGTGACGCTGCCGGGCGTGGGGGTGAACCCGACGCGCGCGGGCATCATCGAGGCGCTGGAGACGATGGGGGCGACGGTCGAGGTGCGCGAAGAACGCCTCGCGGGCGGCGAGCCGCTGGCGGACATCGTCGTGCGCGCCTCCCGCCTGCGGGGGGCGACGTTCGAGGGCGATGTCATTCCCCGCCTGCAGGACGAGATTCCGGCGCTGGCAGTGGCGGCGGTGTTCGCCGAAGGCCGGACCGAGGTGCGGGACGCCCAAGAGCTGCGCGTCAAAGAATCGGACCGCATCTCGGCGCTCGCCGCCGGGTTGCGGGCGATGGGCGCCCGGATCGAGGAGCGGCCCGACGGCTTCGTCATCGAAGGCACGGGCGCGCTTCGGGGCGCCGTGGTGGACAGCCACGGCGACCACCGCCTCGCGATGGCGTTCGCCGTCGCGGGCCTTCTGGCCCAAGGCGAGACGGTCATCGAGGGCGCGGACAGCGTCGCCGTGTCGTACCCGGGCTTTTGGAATGACATCGATCGTTTGCGCGCTGGCGTATACTGATCCACGGTGGGAGAACGAAGAACGGTCCGAACGACGCGCAGGGAGGGCATCGCGTCATGGCGACCGAGCTCGTCCACGTGGGACACGGAAACTACGTGAGCGCGAACAAGATCGTCTCCATCGCGACGCCGGGGTCGGGCCCCGTCCGACGGCTCGTGCAGGAAGCGAAGAACCGGAACATGGCGGTCGACATGACGGGAGGCCGCAAGACGAAGGCCGTCGTCTTCATGGATAACGGGAGCGTCGTGCTGGCGGCGGTCACGCCCGGCACGATCGACAGGCGCTTGCGCCACGCTCGCGACCGGGGAGCGGCGGAAGAAGAGGAAGCGTAGCGTTCCCTTGACAGAAAGTGCTCCGCCGCCACTGGTCATCGTCATCACCGGCCCTTCGGGCGTCGGGAAAGACACCGTCGTCGCCCGGCTCACGAAGCCCGAGCTGCGGAAGCGCTCGCTCGTGGAGCGGCTTCGGGCTCTGGACCTGCCGCTCCACGTGGTGGTGACCGCGACGAATCGTCCGCCGCGGCCGGGCGAGCGCGACGGTGTCGATTACATCTTCCTGAGCGACGAGGAGTTCGACCGCAAGCTGGCCGAGGGCGGCTTTCTTGAGCACGCCGAGGTCTACGGCCAGAAGAAGGGCGTGCCGCGCGACCAGGTCGAGCGCGCGCTCGCCGAGGGCAAGGACGTACTCCTGCGGGTCGACCCGCAGGGCGCCGCCACCATCAAGCGGCTCATCCCCGAAGCCATCGTCATCTTCATCCTGCCCGGCACGATGACGGAGCTCGAGCACCGGATTCGGGCGCGCGGCGGCGACACGGAGGAAGACATCCAGCGGCGCCTGCAGGAGGCCGCGCGCGAGATCGGCAGCCTCGCGGGATTCGATTACGCCGTTGTGAACGAGGAGGGGAAGCTCGACCAGACGGTGAATCGAATCGCCGCCATCATCTACGCGGAGAAGGCGCGTCCAGGGCGGCCCTGGCCGCGCATCCGCGCGCCGCAGGAGCTCGCCTGAACCTCACGCGATCCCGTCGCCGTCTTCGATGGCTCCGTTGATGACGCCTCGCGCGCGAAGGGCGTCGATTTCCTCGGGCGAGTACCCCAGCTCGGTCAGCACCTCCTCGTTGTGCTGGCCGAGGAGCGGCGAGCATCCGCGAACCCTGAGCGGCGTCTCCGTCATCTGAATGGGGGCGCCGACCATGCGCACCGGGCCCAACAACGGATGCTCGACGCAGGCGACGAGGTCGTTCGCCAGGACCTGCGGGTCTTCGAGGAGCTCTTCGGTGAACATGACGGGGCCCGCGGGCACGCCCGCGCGGTCGAACCGCTCGAGCCATTCGGCCGTCGTCCGTTCCCGCACAATCGCTTCGGCCTGCCTGACCAGCGCTTCGCCGTAGCGGACCTCCTCGGGGTCGGACGGATCGGGAGGCGGCTTGCCGAGGCGGCGGTCCTCCATGCCGAGCACGTCGAGAACCTTGCGGCGGAGCGGCGTGCTGAGGGCGCCCACAGCGATGAAGCCGTCGGCCGTCTGATAGCAACGGTAGTAGATGTTGCCGATGACCGGCCGCACGTTCCTGATGACCTCGAGCTGGGCTTCGTACCCGGCTCCCTCCGCCCGGAGGCGGCCGAGCTCCGCCAGCGCTTTTGCCCGCGGCTCGCTATCGACGGCCTCGACCGACAGAAACCGGCTCGTCTGCACCGCCAGGGCGCTGCCCAGGAGGGTCGTGTCGATGCGCTGGCCTACGCCCGTGCGCTCTCTGACGTACAGGGCGGCGCAGATGCCCCAGGCCATGGCCAGCCCGGTCGAGTAGTCGGCCGCCGGCAGCGTGTTCACCTGCGGGACTCCGTTCTGGCTTTTCCCCTCCAGCGTCATCAGGCCGGTCACCGCCTGGGCGATGATGTCGTACCCAGGGCGATGCGACCACGGCCCGCGCCGCCCGAAGGCGGTGTTATCGCAGTAGATGAGCCGGGGGTTCCGGGCGCGCAACGTCGGTTCGTCGATGCCGAGCTTCTCGGACACGTCCGGACGATAGTTCACGATGACGACGTCCGCACGGTCGGCCAGCTTCCACGCGATCTCGCGGCCTTCGGGCTGCTGGAGGTCGAGAGTGACGCCGCGCTTGCCGCGGTTCAGCGAGATGAACCAGCGGCTCTCGCGCAAGCCCAGCGGCTGCGCGCCGCGCCACGGCTCGCCGCCCGGCGGCTCGACCTTGATGACGTCGGCGCCCATGTCGGCGAGCAGCATCCCGCAGAACGGCGCCGCGATGATCTCAGAGAACTCGAGCACACGGACCCCGGCGAGGGGCCCGGGCCGGTCACCATCGACGTCGGTCATTCGCTCGCCCTCCGGCGTCGCCGGCACGTTCGCGGCCGGACTTCGAATGGCCACTAGTATAGTGCACGCGCGCCAGCGGTGAAGAGCGGTTACGAGGGCTGCCCCTGCCGGCTCCCGTAGCGCTCCAGCTCCGCCGGCAGGTCCAGCGGCGCGACGATGGCGTCGTGTTCGTACTCGCCCCACTGGTCGCGGGGGACCATCCACATGACCTCGAACTCGTTCCCATCGGGGTCGCGCCCGTAGAGCGACTTCGTGGCGCCGTGATCGCTGGCGCCCACCAGCGCCCCGAGCTCGGCGAGCACCGACGCGGCGCTCGCCAGGTCTTCGATGGTGGGCACTTCCCACGCCAGGTGGTAGAGTCCGGTGCTGCCGGGCGCGGGCGGCCGCGCCTGCGGCCCGAGCGCGAGCAGGCCGAGGTCATGATGGTTCGCGGACCCGGACGCCCGCAGAAACGCCATCGGCGGCCGGCGCGCGACCTCCTCGAACCCGAAGACTGTTTCGTAGAACGCGACCGACCGCTCGAGGTCGCGCACGTACAGCACCGCGTGATTCAGGCGGGTTACGGGGATACGGGTGTTCATGGCGGCTCCTCCCGTCTGCGTTCAGGCACCCGGTTCTGTCATCGCCACGGGGTCGAGGGCGCGGTCGATCTGCTCCGGCGTGAGACCGGAGCGCTCGAGCGCGACCTCGCGGATCGTGCGGCCGGTGCGGGCGGCTTCCTTCGCGATCTCGGCGGCGGCGTCGTAGCCGATGACCGGCGCGAGGCCCGTGGCGATGGCCAGCCCGCGCTCGACGAGCTCGGGGCCGCGGGCCGTCGCTTCCACGCCCGCCACGCACTGCCGGGCGAAGTTCCGCGTCGCCGCGCCCAGCACCTCGATGGACTGCAAGAGGCTGTACCCGCACAAGGGCATCATCGTGTTCAGCTCGAAAAAGCCCCACTGGCCCGACTGCACGACCGCCGTGTCGTTGCCGATGACGTACGCGCACGCCTGGATGAGCGACTCCGGAATCACGGGATTGACCTTGCCCGGCATGATGGAGGAGCCGGGCTGCACCTCGGGAATCGTCAGCTCGCCCAGCCCGGCCCGCGGTCCCGACGCGAGCCAGCGGATGTCGTTCGCGATCTTCATCAGGCTCACGGCGATCGTGCGGATCACGCCCGATGCCTCCACGGCCGCGTCCAGCGTCGACTGCGCCTGGAAGTGGTTGGCCGTCTCGCTCACCGCAATCCCCAGGTCCGCGGACAGCCGCTCGCACACGCGACGGGCAAAGTCCGGGTGCGTGTTTACGCCGGTGCCCACAGCCGTGCCGCCGAGGGCGACCTCGGCCAGCTCCTCCTTTGCGTGGGCGAGCCGGCGGAGCCCGTACCGGGCCTGCCCCGCGTAGCCGAGAAACTCCTGGCCCAGCCGGATGGGAGTCGCGTCTTGCAGGTGGGTGCGTCCGGTCTTGATGACCTGCCAGAACGCCTGCGATTTCTCCTCGAGGCGCGCAGCGAGCTCCTCGAGGGCCGGCTCCAGCTCCTCGCGGATGGCGAGCAGGCAGGAGACGTGGATGGCCGTCGGGATGACGTCGTTCGAGGATTGGCCGCGGTTCACGTGGTCGTTGGGGTGCACCACCTTCGATCCCCGCGGGTGGCCCAGGAGCTCGGCGGCGCGGTTGGCGATGACCTCGTTGGCGTTCATGTTCGTCGAGGTCCCGGAGCCGGTTTGAAAGATGTCGACGACGAACTGGTCGTCGAAGCGTCCTTCCTCCACTTCGGCGGCGGCGCGGGCGATGGCGTCGGCGAGGCGGCCGTCGAGCAGGCCGAGCTCGGCGTTGACCAGCGCGGCGGCGCGCTTGATGGCGCCGAGCGCCCGGATGAAGCGGCGCTGGAACCGCAGACGGCTCACCGGGAAGTTCAGCACCGCCCGTTGGGTGGACGCGCCGTAATAGGCGTCGGCGGGCACCTCCATCGGGCCCATGGAGTCTCGTTCGATTCGGGTAGCGGCGGTCATGGCGCCCTCCATCCCTGGCGTGTGGACTCTTCTAGCTTACGACGGGCGCGGGCTCCCGCGCGCCGCCTACCGCCAGCGGATGTCGAGCGGACGCTCGTCCGGACGATAGAGGGGGTCGTCCTTCTCCCGCAGAAGCTGGGCCACGCGCTCCACCAGGGACCCGGCGTCGGTGGCCGTGGCGTCGAAGGCGATGCTGAGAGCCGGCGGGTCGGCCTCGGTGTCGGCGTCGACGCGGGTGACGCCATCCAGCGCCCGAATGGCGTCGACGACGTCGGCCGCGCAGTAGGAGTCATCACAGCGAAAGCGCTTGGAAGCGAGCGAGAGCGTCCCCGCGTCCGCGACCGAGACCTCGAGGACGTGCTCGCGCGTCTCGACGGGCGTTACGAAGCGGAGCTTGAACGGCGTCTCCGGGTCCGAGGCGCCGGCGACGGCGGCCGCGATATACCGCTCGGCGAGCTCTTCGTCGAGTTGGCCGGCGTACCGCGCGCGGACGACGCCGTCGGCGTCGACGAAGACGGTGAGAGGGAGACCGTAGACGCCGTACGCGTCGGCGACGGCTGCCGTGGGGTCCATGACCACGCGGAAGTCCGGCGCGTCGAGCTGCTGCAGGAAGGGCAGCACGTCGTCGACGCCCTCGCCCGTGTTGACGGCGACGACCTCGAAGGCGCCGCGGCCGCCCATGCGCGCCTGGAGATCGCGCAGCAGGGGCAGCTCCGCGAAGCAGCTCGTGCACCAGGTCGCCCAGAAGTTGACGGCTACCGGCCGACCGCGCAGGTCGCTCAATCGGAGCGTCGCGCCGTCGGGGCTCATGGCCGTGAAGTCGCGGGCGACGGCGCCGATGTCGACGCCGACGCTGCTGTCCGGCGCCGCGGGCGTGTCCAGGAGCTGCGCCCGCTCGATGGGGACGCCACTGGTGGCGACGCCGCCACCCTCGCGCTCGCGCAGCCCGAACCACAGCGCGGCGGCGATGGCCGCGCCGGCCACGAGCGCCGCCGGGACCGCTCTTCGCGGGTCGATCAGCGCGCGCATGTCAGTAGCATACGGCACGGCGACATCGCCGAGTGTGATCCCGCTTCCCGTTCCGGGCTAGTGCGGCGAAGAGCGCGAGCGTACACTGGCGTCGATCCTTCGGCGAGGAGCGGGAGGCGACCGCGTATGATCATCACCACCACCAACACCGTCGATGGGGCCGAGATCGAGGCGTATCTCGGCGTCGTGGCGGGGGAGACGCTTCTCGGCGCGAACATCTTTCGGGACATTGGCGCGCAGGTGCGCAACATCATCGGGGGCCGCGCGGCCGGCTACGAGAAGGAGCTCCGCAAGGCCCGAGACACGGCGCTCGAGGAGATGTCAGCCCAGGCGCGGGAGCTCGGCGCCGACGCAGTCGTGGGCGTAGACATCGACTACGAGACCGTGGGCGGTTCCATGCTCATGGTGACGGCCGCGGGCACGGCGGTCAGGCTCAAGCGTTAGCCGGCGCCATCGTGCAATGACGGCTGTAACCCCGGGCCATTCGCTGTACACACGTCGGGAGGACATCGATGCCTGTCAAGGTCGGTATCAACGGATTCGGGCGAATCGGACGCCAGGTGCTCAAGGCGATCCTGGAACGTCACAAGGGCAAGATCGAGGTCGTCGCTGTCAATGACCTCGCGGACCCCGAGACCAATGCGCATCTCTTTCGCTTCGATTCGAACTACGGGCGGTACCCCGGAACCGTAGACGTGCGGGACGGGAACCTCGTCATCGACGGCTGCATGGTGAAGGTGTTCCAGCAGCGCGACCCGGCGCAGATTCCCTGGGGCGAGGTGGGCGCCGAGATCGTGGTCGAATCCACCGGCGTGTTCACGGACGCCGAGAAGGCGCGGGCTCACCTGCGGGACACCGTGAAGAAGGTCGTCATCTCGGCGCCCGCAAAGAATGAGGACCTGACCATCGTCCTCGGCGTCAACGACGACATGTACGACCCCCGGAAGCATCACGTCGTCTCCAACGCTTCGTGCACCACGAACTGCATCGCCCCCGTCGTCAAGGTTCTGCACGACGCTTTCGGCATCCGCCGCGGGCTGATGTCGACGGTGCACGCCTACACGAACGACCAGCGCATCCTCGACCTGGTGCATTCGGACCTGCGGCGGGCGCGGGCGGCGGCGATCAACATCGTTCCTACGAGCACCGGCGCCGCAAAGGCCGTCACGTTCGTGATCCCCGAGCTCAAGGGCAAGCTGCACGGCATGGCGTTCCGCGTGCCCACCTCCACCGTCTCCGTCGTCGACTTCGTCGCCGATGTCGAGCGGACGGTGACGGCGGAAGAGGTGAACGACGCCTTCCGTGAGGCCGCGGCCGAGCGCATGAAGGGCATTCTGGAAGTCGAGGACCGTCCGCTGGTGAGCGTCGACTTCAAGGGACACCCGGCGAGCTCCATCGTCGACGCCGAATTGACGATGGTGATGGACGGCGACATGGTGAAGGTCGTCTCCTGGTACGACAACGAGTGGGGCTACTCGTGCCGGACGGCCGATCTCTGCGCCTTGCTCGGGGAGAAGGGCTGGTAGCGCGCGGTTCGCGCCGCTCCGCCATCGCCGACGCGTCGGTGGCGGCTGCGGCGCTGCTCGCGTACAACAACGTCCTTTTTTCGCTGATTATCGGGTCGGGCGACGGGCCGGGAGCCCTGCGGGTCTGGGCCAACGCGGCGTTCCTCGCCCTGTCCCTCGCGGCGGCGGGAGCGCGTGGCTATGGCCTCGATGAGCTCGGCCTGCGCCCGTCGCGCCTGCTGCGCGGGTTCGCCCTCGGCTTCGCCGGTGGCCTCGCGCTCGCTGTGGCCCCGGTGGCGTTCATCGCGCTGGCGCCTTTGGTCACCGGCGAGCCCGTCGAGAACAAGGGGATCACGTCGCTTTCGGGTCCGGAGCTGGCGCTCCGGCTCGGCGTCCGGGTACCCATCGGCACGGCGCTGTTCGAGGAAGCGGTGTTCCGAGGTGTCCTGTACGCGATGGCGCTCAGGGCGGGCGGTGAGCGGGCGGCGATCGCGGGGACGGCGCTCGTGTTTGCGCTGTGGCACACGGCCATCACGAGCATGACCGTCGCCGAAAGCGGCGTCGTCGACGCGAGGGCGCTCATGGCCCTGGGGGTGGCGCTCTCGCTGGCGGGCCTGTTCGTGGGCGGGCTTATCTTCGCGTGGTTGCGTTGGCGGACAGGGTCCATCGGGGCCGCCGTGGGGCTCCACTGGAGCGTCGTCTCGGCCATGACCATCGCCGTGTGGGCGCGAGCGGGACCGGCGGATGCTCCCCCGACTTCGATGGGGTAGGATGACAGCGTTCCAGGGAAGGAGAGCGCTCGAATGACGACCGTCGAAGCCCCCATCAGCCTGCGAGTCCCTCCCGAGGATCTCAGAAGAACCTGCGACCCTGACAGCCTCGGGTTCGAGACGACAGCCGAGGTTCCGCCGCTCGAAGGGACGGTCGGCCAGGACCGCGCGATCCAGGCCATCGAGTTCGCTCTCAACGTCAAGGCGCCGGGCTACAACCTGTACGTGGCCGGCTATCCGGGCACCGGGCGGAACACCGCGCTGCGGTCGTACCTCGAGCGGCTGGCGGCGACCCGGCCGGTCCCCCCGGACCTGTGCTACGTGCACAACTTCCACGATCCGCAGCGGCCCCAGGCTATCGCGCTGCCCGCGGGACACGGCCGCAAGTTCGCCGCCGTCACCGAAAAGCTGGTCGAGGACTGCAAGCGCGAGATCCCCCGGGCGTTCGAGTCGGACGCGTACAACCAGCGGCGCGAAGAGCTGTCGAAGGAGTTCCAGCGCCAGCGGGACGAGCTGTTCGCGGCGCTGGAGGCGGAGGCCAAGCGGCTCGGGTTCGGGATCAATGCGACGCCCGTCGGCATCGCCGCCGTCCCGCTGGTGGACAACCGTCCGATGACCCGGGAGGAGTTCGAGCAACTCCCGGAGGAGCTCCGCAAGCGCATCCAGGAGGTCGGCGAACACCTGGAGTCGCACATCAACGCGACCGTGCTCCAAGGTCGGCGGCTCGAAAAGGAGGCGCGGGCGAAACTGGAGGAGCTCGACCGGCAGGTCGCGCGCTTCGTTTTGGAGCCGCTGGTGCAGGAGGCGCGGGAGCAGTTCGCCGGCATCGAGCGGGTGCAGGCGTTCTACGACCACCTGCTGGACGACATCATCCAGCACCTCGAAGTGTTCCGTCCCCAGGAGCAGCAGCCTATTCTCCCCTTCCCCCTCGGTCGGCCGACCGTCGAATCGGTGACGGCGCGGTACCAGGTGAACGTCATCGTCAGTAACGACCACCTCAAAGGGGCGCCGGTGGTCATCGAAAACAGCCCCACGTACTACAACCTGTTCGGACGGGTGGAGTACCGGGCGCAGCTCGGCGCCATGGTCACCGACCACATGCAGATCCGGTCGGGCGCAATCCACCGGGCGAACGGCGGCTTCCTCGTCGTGCAGGCGTTCGACCTACTGACGAGCTTCATGGCGTGGGACGCGCTGAAGCGCACGCTGCGGAGCCGGGAGGCGCGGATCGAGAACCTGGGCGAGCAGTTCGTCGCCGTGCCGTCGGCCAGCCTGGCCCCCGAGCCTGTGCCCGTCGACGTGAAGGTGGTGATGGTCGGCAACCCGACGATCTATCACCTCCTGTTCGCTGTGGACGAAGACTTCCGCAAGCTGTTCAAGGTGAAGTCCGACTTCGGGCTCGATATGGATCGCACGCCCGAAAACGAACGGCAGTACGCGGCCTTCATCTCCAACCGGACCCGCGAGCTGGGGCTGCGTCCGTTCCACAAAACCGCCGTCGCCGAGCTCATCGAATACGGTTCGCGGCTCGTCGAGCACCAGCACAAGCTGTCGACGCGCTTCATCGATATCGCCGACCTGCTGGTCGAGGCGGATTACTGGGCTGCTCGCGCCGGCAGCGACGTGGTGCTGGGCGAGCACGTCCGGCAGGCCATCGAGCAGAAGGTGTACCGCTCGAATCTCATCGAGGAGCGCATTCAGGAGCTCATCGATGACGGCACCATCCTCATCGACACGGCCGGCGCGAAGGTGGGGCAGGTCAATGGCATTTCGGTGTACGACCTGGGCGATTACCGCTTCGGGCGGCCGAGCCGCATCACCGCCAGGGTCTCGCTGGGACGCGGCAGCGTGGTCAACATCGAACGCGAGATCCAGATGAGCGGCAAGATCCACAGCAAAGGGTTCGCCATCCTCAGCGGCTACCTGCACGGGAAGTACGGCGCGGACCGGACGCTCGCCTTCTCGGCGACCATCGGGTTCGAACAGGTGTACGACGAGGTCGAGGGCGATAGCGCTTCCGCGGCGGAGCTGTACGCGTTGCTGTCGGCGCTGTCGGGTGTGCCGCTGAAGCAGGGGCTCGCGGTGACGGGCTCGGTGAACCAGCTCGGCCAGGTGCAGGCGGTGGGCGGCGTCGCCGAGAAGGTCGAGGGCTTCTACGCCGTGTGCAAGGCCCGCGGCCTGACGGGCGAGGAGGGCGTCATCCTCCCGCGCGACAACGTCAAGCATCTCATGCTCAAGCCTGAGGTCGTGGAAGCGGTCCGCGACGGGCGGTTCAACGTCTGGGGCGTCTCCACCGTGGAAGAAGGGATGGAGATCCTCACCGGCATGCCCATGGGCGAGCCGGGCCCCGATGGCGCGTATCCCGAGGGCACCCTCAACCGGCGCATCGTGGACCGGCTCGAGGAGCTGGCGCGCAAGGCCCGTGAGCAGGCTGGCCGGCCCGAGGGACGCGAGGAAGGCGAAGCGGAGGAGGGCAAGAAGGAGGGCGAGAAAGCCGCTGCGCCTCCCGACCGCCCCTCGGATTCCGACAACCCTTCGGGCGAAGCCAGCCGCCCATGAGGACGGTGCGGGAGTATTCGGCGGGCGGCGTCATCTACCGAACGGGACCGCGGTCGCCCTCGGGGTCGCCCGAAGTCTGCCTCATCGCCACCGAAGGTTTCCGCCACTGGCAGCTTCCCAAAGGCCTGGTCGAAGACGGAGAGCCGCCGGCCGAGACGGCGCTTCGCGAGGTTCGCGAGGAGACGGGTCTCGAGGGCGAGATCGAGGACCTGCTCGGGAGGATCGAGTACTGGTACGTCCGTCCCGACTACACGAACCCCGCAGAACGCGTACGCGTGCACAAGGAGGTCGACTTCTTTCTGATGCGGTACGTCTCGGGCTCGACCGAGCGGCACGACCACGAAGTCGACGACGCGCGCTGGTTCCCGGTGGACGAGGCCGTGCGCACGCTCTCCTTCGAGGGCGAGCGCGACATCTTGCGCAAAGCGCGGGATCGCATCGCCGGGACGTAGCGGGCGCGCGTCACTCCGCGGGGCCCAGGAGCGGCTTGCCCTCCACCGTATGCTTCAGGTTCGACAGCCCCTGCACCAGCAGCATCTCGTAGTTCAGGCGGACGCGTCCCAGGGTCAGCACCTGGTACAGGTTGTACCGCAGGCTCAACGGCTCGAGCGTGGCCGAGACCTCTGTGTACGCGTCTTTCGGCTCGATGCGGTACGTGATGCGCGCGGGGACGCCGCCGCCCATGTCCACTCGCACCACGAGCGTGTGCGGGCACTGCGAGCGCTCGACCTCGAACGTGCCCGGTTCTCCGCGACGCGGGTCGCACCAGAGCGCGTCCCAGATGACGGCGGGCTCTCCCTCGATGGCGAACGCCTTTTCGATCGGCATGGCTACGCGAGGGCTCCCACGCCGGTGGCGATGGACCAGGCTCCCAACGCCAGCAAGAGGATGCCGAACGCCGCGAGCAGGGTGCGGTACAGGGTCGTCGTCACCAGCCGGCGTCCGCTCGCGAGGATGAACGCGACAAAGGTCAGCCAGAGGACGTCCGAGAGCACGTGCGCGGTGTAGAACACCGGGACGCCGCCGGGGCCGGCGTCGAGGGCGCGACGCAAGTAATCGGCGCCGATGCTCGCCCACCAGAGCGTCCAGTACGGGTTGCTCAGGCTCACGATGACCCCGGCCGCGGCCATGGTGAGCGCAAGCGACCGCGGCTCCTCGAGCGGAACCGGCGCGTTGCGCCCTGTGACGGCGGCGACCAGCGACCGGCTCCACCGGGGCTCGCCGGCCTCCACCGCACTCGCGGCCTCCCGCGAGAGCTCGAGGCGCGCCCGAGGCGCCGCCCGGAGCAACTCTATCCCCATCCACAGGAGCACAGCGCCGCCGAAGAGCGCGACCGGACCGATGAAGGCGTCGTCGTCGACCACGGCGCGCAGGCCGGCCGAGAGGCCGACGACCACGACGAGCTCGAGCAGGCCGTGACCCGCCGCGATGGCGGGGCCCGCCCAGAATCCGCGCCGGATGGCCTCGCGGGCGGTCAGGGCGAACACAGGGCCTGGCGAGAGCGCGCCCGTCAGACTCACGGCGAACGTCGTAGCGAAGACAGTGGCGAGCGCCGTCACGGTTCGAGTGTGACAGGCCCGCCGCCCGCGGCGCAAACCGTCGCCTCGCTTTGCTCGCGGGCCCCCGCTCGCGTATGCTTGCGCCCGATGCGCCTGTTTGTTCTGTTCGCCGCCGCTTCGCTGGCGCTCACGCTGCCGGCGTGCGGCGGAGGGGGCGAGGACGCCGCGTCCACGCCCGGCGCAACGCCGGCTCCCACCGTCGTGTTCGAGGCGCCCCTGCGCGGAGAGGTGCGCGCGTTCCCGGGCGAGCGGCTTGTGCTCGGCGTCTCGGCCCCGATGGTGGGCGCCCACGCCTGGGGCGCGGACCTTCGCGACGCCGTGCGCCTCGCGGTCGAGGACGCGGGGGGTCGCGTCGCTGGAGTCGCGGTCACGGTCGACGCGCGGGACGACGGCTGCGACGACCCCGAGCGGCCGGCTGCGGTGGCGGCGCGATTCGCCCAGAACCCGGCGGTGTTCGCCGTCGTCGGGCCCGCCTGCAACAACGGCGAATTCGTCGCCGGCCCCGTGTACGAATACGCGAGCCGGGTGCACCTGTCGCCGTCGGCCACCCGTGTGCGGCCCGCCGAGCGGCCGCTGCAGACGTTCTTCCGGACGGCGTGGCGGGACGACCGACAGGGTGAGCTCCTCGCGCGGTACGCGTTCCAGACGCTGGGCGCGCGCCGGGCCTACATCGTGGACGACGGGGGCGACTACGGTCAGGTGGTCGCGTACGGTTTCGCGACAGCGTTCGGCGGGCTGGGCGGCGAGATCGCCGGGCACGGCCGCGCCGATACCCCCGGCATCGGCGCGGAGGTGTCGACGGCGAACCCGGACGTCGTGATGTACGGCGGGCTGGCGGCGGCAGGCGCCGCGCTGGCGCAAGCGCTCCGCGAGGCCGGGTACGTGGGGCCGCTGCTCGGGCCGGACGCGCTGCTCGACCCGGAGGGCTTTCTCGCGCCCGCGGGCGACGCCGCCGCGTCGACAGTGGTGCTGGGCCCGCCCCCTCTCGACCCGGACTTCGTGCGGCGCTTCCAGACGCGTTTCGGGCGCGCGCCTTCGTCTCCCTTCACGGGGCACGCCTACGACGCCGCACGCATGCTTATGGCGGCGGCGGAGCGGGCCGCCGTGACCTCCCCGGACGGCGCTGTCGTTGTCGCGAACCAGCGCCTGCGGGAGGCGCTCCTCGCGCAGCCCTACGAGGGGCTTACGGGACCGATCGCCTTCGGTCCTACCGGGGATCGCGAGGGAGACGACGCGGCGGCGCTCGGCCTCGCGTTCTATGAAGTGCGTGACGGGACCTTCGCGCCGTTGGACAGCGCGGGGCGAGCGCGGTGAGCCACGCCGAACGCCGGGGTCGCGACGCCACTCTCGTGCGGATCTTCTGGCCGCGCGCCGTTTTCGATTGAACGACCGCCCGCGCTGTGCTAGCGTCACGCACAACCGGACCGCAGACATTCCTGGAAGGACGTCATGGCGCGCGTGACGCATCCGCTGGCCGAGATGGCCAGGGAGTACATCCCCATCTTCGCTGACCCGAACCGCGAGTACGACTACGTGACCGAAGCGCTCGAGTGGCGCGAGACGCCCGGCGGCGCCCGGTTCGCTGTCGCCACCCACGAGGGCGAGCGGCTCAGCGTACGCGTCGCTTTCGCGACGCCCCACACGCTTCGCCTGCAGTGCTGGCAGGGAACGCCGCCGCCCGACCGCACCCCCATGCTCGTCCTGGAGGCGCTGCCGCCGCAGGTCGAGGTCAGCGACGAGGGCGACGCCGTGCGCATCGCGACGGACGCGCTGGTCGCCGTCGTAGAGAAGAAACCGTGGCGTGTCCGCATCGAGGACGGCAGCGGGCGCGAGGTCTGGAGCCAACGAATCGACGACCACAGCTCCGGCGGCTACGTCGCGTTTCCGCTGGGGTACTCGCGCGCGGCCTCGGGGGCCGACGTACGGTTCCACGACTCGATGACGCTCCGCCACGACGAGCGATTGTACGGGCTCGGCGAGCGGTACGGACCGCTCGACAAACGGGGGACGCGCCACGTCTTCTGGATCCGCGACACCCACGTGACGAACACGAGCGACATGAGCTACATGACCGTGCCGTTCTTCTGGAGCAGCGCGGGCTACGGCGTGTTCGTGAACCACACGAGCCCGATGGTGTTCGAGCTCGGGACCCCGTCGGCGATCACCGCCTCCGTCCGGGTGGAGGATTCGTACCTCGACGAGTTCGTCATCGTGGGCCCCGCGCCGCGGGACATCCTGTGGCGCTACTGGGAGCTCACGGGACGCGCGCCCTTGCCGCCGCTGTGGTCCTTCGGCGTTTGGATGTCCCGGTGCATGTACCGCGACGCCGAGCAGATGAAGGGCGTGGCGGAGCGGCTGCGCGAACTCGACATCCCGTGCGACGTCCTCCACGCCGACCCCCGCTGGCTGAAGTCGCGGAAGAGCCACGTCCGCGACGGCTGCGAGTTCGTCTGGGACGACGAGGCGTTCGGGGATCCACAGGCGTTCATCGACTGGCTGTCGGACCGCGGATTCCGGCTCTCCCTCTGGGAGAATCCGTACGTGTGGACGGACAGCGCGCTGTACCGCGAGGGCGCCGCTCGAGGGTACTTCGCGCTGGGGCCGGATGGGCAGCCCGCGCGGTCGCAGGAGAACGAAGCCGAAGCCGCCGTGGTCGACTTCACGAACCCCGAAGCCATTCGGTGGTGGCAGGACCAGCACCGCCCGTACCTGCGGATGGGTGTCGCGACGTTCAAGAGCGACTACGGCGAGGGGCTGCCCCCGGACGCGCGCATGGCCGACGGCAAGACGGGACGGCTGTGGCACAACGCGTATCCCCTGCTGTACAACCGGGCGGTCTGGGAGGTCATCCACGAAGAGCGGGGCGAGGCCATCGTGTTCGGGCGGTCGGGCTATGCCGGAAGCCAGCGGTATCCCCTGAACTGGACCGGAGACGCGCAGACGACGTGGGACGGCATGGCTGGCGCGCTTCGCGCGGGGCTCTCGCTCTCCGACAGCGGCATCCCGTTCTGGTGTCACGACATTGGCGGATTCTGGCGCTCGACGCCCGAGGAGCATCCGCAGGCGGGCCCGCCCGATCCCGCGCTGTACATCCGGTGGGCCCAGTTCGGCCTCTTCTCCTCGCACAGCCGCTTCCACGGCGTTCGGGGACGCGAGCCCTGGTGGTACGGCGACGAGGCTGTGGAGATCGTGCGGCGCTACGCCAAGCTGCGGTACCGCCTGCTGCCCTACATCTGGGCGGCGGCCCGGGAGGCCACGGAGACCGCGCTTCCCGTGGTCCGGCCGATGCACCTGGCGTTCCCCGACGATCCGGCCGCCGCCGGCATCGAAACGCAGTACCTGTTCGGCCCCTCGCTCCTCGTGGCCCCGGTGTTGAATCCCGAGGGACTGGTCCGGGTGTACTTGCCCTCGGGAACGGTCTGGCACGACTTCTGGAGCGGGGAACGGGTCGACGGTGGCCGCTGGATCGAGCGGACGGTTCCGCTGGAGACGATGCCGGTGTACGTCCGCGGCGACGCTATCGTGCCGTTCGGGCCGGAGATGGCCCACACGGGGCAACAGCGCTGGGAGCCCCTCGAGCTGCGCGTCTGGTGCGAAACCGCGGCGTCGGCGGCGGTCGCGGGCGAAGGCGTCGAAGTGCGGGCCACGGCCCGCCGCGTCGCGGACGAGCTCGAGGTCACGCTCGAGGGTCACGGCCGCGTGCGCCTCGACGCGCGCTGGCCGCCGGTGAGCGGCTGGAAAGTCGAGGGGGCACGGGCGCGAGAGGTCGGGCCGGGGGTCGTCGAGCTCGATCTCGATGGCCGTGCGCGCGCCCGAGGACGGATGGCCGATCGCTGAACCGCCTCTCCCGGACGGTGCTACGATGGACCCACGAAGTCCTTCGCGGCGAAGGACGAAGGGAGGTGCATTGTCATGTCCGGCTCCTACCTCAACTACATCTGCGGCAGGTGGGTCCCCGCCAGGTCGGGCGCGACCTTTACTCGCGAGAATCCCGCCACGGGCGAGATCGTGGGCGTCTTCCCGAAATCGGGCCCCGAGGACGTTGCCGACGCGGTGAGCGCCGCCGCCGAGGCGCTCGAGCGCTGGCGAAAGCTGCCCGCCCCGCGCCGTGGGGAGATCCTGTTCCGCGCGGGCGAGCTCCTGACGCAGCGGAAGGAGCAGTACGCCCGCGAACTTACGGAGGAGATGGGCAAAGTCCTCAAAGAGGCCCGCGGCGACGTGCAGGAGGCCATCGACATGACCTACTACATGGCCGCCGAAGGCCGCCGGCAGTTCGGCCAGACGACGCCGTCGGAGCTGCCGAACAAGTGGGCGATGTCCGTGCGCCAGCCCTTCGGCGTCTGTGGCCTCATCACGCCGTGGAACTTCCCGATGGCGATCCCCGCCTGGAAGATCATGCCCGCCCTCATCACAGGCAACACCGTCGTCTTCAAGCCGTCGCGCTACGCGCCGAAGAGCGCGTGGAACCTCGTGAAGACGCTGGAGGACGCGGGCCTGCCGCCGGGCGTCGTGAACCTGGTGTTCGGCGAGGGTGGGGACGTCGGCGAGCCGCTCATCGAGGACCCGAGAGTGCGCCTGGTCTCGTTCACCGGATCGAACGCCGCTGGCCGGCGCCTCAGCGTGCGCTGCGCCGAGCTCGGGAAGCCGATCGCGCTCGAGATGGGCGGCAAGAACGCCATCGTGATCCTCGATGACGCTAACCTGGACCTGGCGCTCGACGGCGTCATCTGGAGCGCCTACGGCACCAGCGGGCAGCGGTGTACGGCCGCGAGCCGTGTTATCGTGCAGCGGGGCGTGGCCCGCGAGTTCACCGACCGGCTCGTGGCGCGCGCCGAGCAGCTCAGGCTCGGCAATGGCCTCGATGAAAGCACCGACGTCGGACCCGTCGTGAACGAGGAGCAGCTCCGTAAGATCGACTCCTACATGGACATCGGGCGGAAGGAGGGCGCCAGCATCGCTTGCGGCGGCAGCATCGCGAACGTCGGGGAGCTGGGGAAGGGCTACTTCTTCCGCCCCACGGTGTTCGTGGACGCGCGGCCCGACATGCGCATCGCGCAGGAGGAGATCTTCGGGCCGGTCACCACGGTCCTGGTGGTCGACTCCCTCGACGAAGCCATCGCGGTGGCGAACGGCGTCCAGTACGGGCTGTCGACCTCGGTGTACACGCAGGACGTGAACAAGGCGTTCCGCTTCATCGAAGGCATCGACACCGGCCTGGTGTACGTGAACGCGGGAACCATCGGCGCCGAAGTGCACCTCCCGTTCGGCGGGACGAAGGGCACGGGAAACGGCCATCGAGAGGCGGGACAGGCCGCGTTGGACACGTACACCGAGTGGAAGACGGTGTACATCGATTACAGCGGGCGGCTCCAGCGGGCGCAGATCGATATCGAGCCGACGCCGTCGGCCTGAGACGTAAAGATTTCGGAAGTCGTGCCTCCGCCTGCTTGAAACGCCGCAGCGCCCACACTACCGTAGGGCTCAGGCGGGGCACGGACTGTTCCGTCGTGCTAGCACGGGGCGAGGGCGATCGTCGGGTCGCCCTCGCTTGTTGTCTCAGAGCCGCCGGCTCCATCCCTGTGCTACCATCGATGCGGCGCCCACCCACGCAACCTGGAGGAGACGATGTCCAATCCCGCGTCGCCGTTCGATCCGTCGCTGCTGTCGCGCCGTGCGGCGGCGATGGCGGTCGGCATTCAGTGGAGCCGCGGGTATCGCCCCACCGAGCCCGTGCCCGGCAAGGGCGAGGCGCCCGTGCAGCCCATCATGCTCACCGGCGGACTGCCGGACGACGAGGAACTGCCCGCCGACCTGTTGCTCGAGGCGGCGGAGACGGTGCTCCGGCGGGAGAAGCGCTTCGCGCTCCAGTACGGCGGCACGCAGGGCGCGCCGTCGCTTCGCGAGTGGCTGGCGGCGCAGCACGCGCAGCGGGACGGCCTTCCGATCGGGCCCGAGCACATCTCGCTGACGAACGGCGCGGCCGGCGCCCTCGCCAACGCCTGCGACGCCTTCGTGGACCCCGGCGACGTCGTGCTGGTGGAGGCGCCGACGTTCCCCATCTTCGTGCGCGCCGCCCGGGCGGCTGGCGCCGAAATCGTGGGCGTGCCCCTCGACGCCGAGGGCATCGTGCCCGCGGGTCTCGATCGCATCCTCGAGGAGGCGCGGGCGGCGGGGAAGCGCCCGAAGCTGCTCTACACGATCCCGAACTTCCAGAATCCCACGGGCGCGACGATGACGCTCGAGCGGCGGCAGGCCGTCGTCGACCTGTGCCGCCGCCACGGGGTCGTCATCCTCGAGGACGACGCGTACGGCGAGATTCGCTTCGAGGGCGGCCGCCTGCCGTCGCTGTTCTCGCTCGCCGGGGGCGAGGGCGTCGTCTACGTTGGGACGTTCAGCAAGACCATCGCCCCGGGGCTGCGCGTGGGGTGGGCGCTCGCGTCGAAGGAGATCGTGGATGCGATGGTGAACACGCGCTTCGACATGGGGGCGAGCCCCTTCGTGCAGCGGGTCGTCGCCGAACTCTGCGTCTCGGGGAAGCTCGCGCAGCACGTCCCGCGTGCGGTCGAGCTGTACCGGCGGAAGCGGGACACGATGCTCGCGGTGCTCGACGAGCGGTGCTCGCGGTACGCGCGATGGAACGTGCCCGCCGGCGGCTTCTTCCTCTGGCTCGAGCTGGCCGAGGGGGTCGACCCCGAAGCGCTGGCGGCTGCGGCGGCGGACGAGGGCATCGCCTACGCCAACGGAGCGGCCTTTTACCCCGACGGCGGCGCCGAAGGCCAGCGGTTCATCCGGCTCGCGTACAGCCAGGTCCCCGAGGGAGACATCCCCGAGGCGATCATGCGTCTGGGCCGCGCCCTCGAGCGCGCCGCCGCGCGATGAGGGGCGGCGGTCACAGCGGCGTGTCGACCAGCAGAAGCTCCGTTGTCTGCGTCGCTCGGAGTTCGATGCGTCCCGCGCCCAGAATCTTCGCGGCGTCGCCTTTCGAGAGGGGCTCGCCGTTCAACTCCGCGTCCCCCTCGATGAGGTACAGGTAGCCGCCGCGTCCCTCCGCGAACGTGTGCGCGACGTCGTGTCCCGGCTCCAGGCGCGAGGCGTACATCCAGACCTCCTGGTGCACGGCGACGCCGGTTCCTTCCGACGTAATCGGACGCAGGATCTCCAGCAGGCGGTTCGTGCGGTCCTGGACGGTGAACTGCTTCTGTTCGACCGAGGGCGGCAGCGAACGGATGGCGGGCAGAATCCACATCTGGATGAACTCGGCGGGCTGGATCTTCGAGTGGTTGCGCTCGGAGTGCCAGGCCCCCGAGCCGAGCGTCATGCGCTGGACGCCGCCGGGCAGCAGCACGCCGTCGTTGCCCAGCGAGTCGGCGTGCTCGAATTCGCCCGCGACGACCCACGTGATGCCCTCGACGTCGCGATGGGGGTGCATCGGCCACACGGCGCCCGGGATCAGCGTGTCATGATTGAACACGCGGAGCGTTCCGACGCCCATGTGCTCGGGGTCGTAGTAGCGGTCGAAGCTGAAGTGCCAGCGCGCGCGGAACCAACCGCCGTCGGCTGCGTAGATCTCGCGGTCGCGACGGGTGCGCAGCGGCGCCAGCGCCGCCGTTCGGTCCGGTGTCATGCGGCGTCTCCCTTTCGCAGCGGACCCGGGAGGCCTGCGCGGCGCCGCGTACCCGCCGCGACGCCGCGCGAACGCGGCCGTGCGATATCGCCCGTCAACCCTGACGCACGGCCGCGATGTGGAGGCTCACCTTCACGCGGTCGCCCACAACGACGCCGCCGGTCTCCAGGACCTGGTTCCAGCGCAGGCCGAACTCCTTCCGGTTGAGCTCGGTGGTGGCGCTGAAGCCGACGCGCTCGTTGCCCCAGGGGTCCTTCGCGCGCCCCTCGAACTCCGTGTCGAGGACCACCTCTTTCGTCACGTCCCGGATGGTGAGGTCACCGTACACCTTCCAGCGCTCGCCGTCGACCCGCTCGACGCGGGTGCTGCGGAACGTCATCTTGGGGAAGCGCTCGGCGTTGAAGAAGTCGTCGGAGCGCAGATGGGCGTCGCGGTCGGGCTCGGCGGTGTCGATGCTGGCGACGTCGATAGAGGCGACGACCGAAGAACGCTCGGGGCGCTCCTCGTCGAGGGTGATGACGCCTTCCATGGAGCGGAAGCGCCCCTTGACGGTGGACACCATCATGTGGCGGACCGCGAACTCGGCGATCGAGTGGGCGGGGTCGATGGTCCACGTGCTGACAGCGGTCTGGGCGGTGGTCATGCCGGTCCTCCTGTACGAATCTTGAGTGACTTATCTCCCGTTAGCTACTCTAGAAGCAGAAGCTTACGCTTGTCAAGGGGCTTACGTTCGGTGAAGATGGGAGCGTCATGAACGAAGACGTGCACGGCGCCGGGTACTGTCCGTACTTTCAGCGCGCGGTGGAGCTCATCGGCCGGCGGTGGACGGGCGCCATCGTGCGGGCGATGCTGGCGGGGCGGGAGCGCTTCAGCGACTTGGCGGCGACGATCCCCGGCATCAGCGACCGCATGCTGTCGGAGCGCCTGAAGGAGCTCGAGGCCGAGGGCATCGTCGAGCGCGTCGTGACGCCGGAGACCCCGGTGCGCATCGAGTATCGCCTCACCGAGAAGGGCCGCGCCTTGGCGTCGCTGGTCGACGCCATCTCCTTCTGGGCCGAGACGTGGCTCGCCCGCGAAGGCGAGCAGGCGCGGGCATAGAGTCGCGCGTCATGCAGGGAGCCGTCGGCGGCGGGCCCGAAGCATCTCTTCTCCCCTGTGATGGCATTGCCCATGCAGCGCTCGCCACGGAGTCTTGGATGGGTGAAGGAAGGGGTAAGGGTGAGGAGATGCCTCGTCCTCGCTGCGTTCGGACTCAGCATGACCACGTTGCCCGCCGCTCCGACTCAGCGTTACAACGGCGTGGCCCTCTCTGCGCTCGGACCAGCGCGATGGCGCTGTAGCCACAACGTCTCAGCAAGGCGATATGTCCTCGGACCGCTCTGGATCCGAAGACCGCGGGCGCGATGAAGCGCACGGCGATGGTCCGGGCTCCCCCGCTCACACGCCCACGGGCTTGTAGCGCACGATGGCGTCAAAGTCGTCCAGCGGGGTGCGGTCGCCCGAGGTGATGCCGCGCTGGGGCTGCTCCGCCAGGCGCATCGTCGCGAACGTCCGCGCCACGAGCGCCTTCCGCGCCGACCCCTCGTACGCCAGCTCCCAGCCCGCCTCCTCCAGCAGCAGCGACGCCGAGAGCACGTCCGCCAGGTAGTTCGAGAGCTTCCGGGCGTTGAGCTGCTGCACCTCCGCGCTCTGCTGCTCGAGGTACTGGATCGCCTGCCGCACGTCGTCGGCCGACTGGCGCATCACCTTCGCGGTGTCGACGAGCATCGGGTGCTCGACGCTGTCGCTAATGTCGTACACGCGCTTCAGGAGGGCTTCGTGGGCGCCCTCCTTCCGCATCGATCGGAGCACGTCGAGGCAGATGATGTTCTCGGTGCCCTCCCAGATGGTGTGGCACTGGGCGTCGCGAAGCTGCCGGGCGATGGGCCAGTTCTCGATGTAGCCGTTCCCGCCGAAGATCTCCACCGCCTGTGAGGCCAGCTCCACCCCCTTGCGCGCGCAGCGGAACTTGGCGAGCGGGATCGCGATGCGGTTGAGCCGCCGGTGGAAGTCGCTCTCGCGTGCCCGCTGACCCGCGTCGCCGGCTTCGAAGACGAGCGTCGCCGCCGCCTCGAGCTCGACCGCCATCGACGTCAGCGTCTCGCGCACGAGCGGAAGGTCGATGATGCGCTGCCCGAAGGCTTCGCGGTGGGAAGCGTAGATCGCCGCTTCGAGGAAGGACCGGCGCATGATGCCCAGTCCCATGATGGCGACGCCGAAGCGCGAGCCGTTCACCATCTCCATCATGCGGTTCAGACCGCGGCCGTCGCGGGCGGCGGCGCCGTTCTGACTCTCGCCCGCCACCAGATACGCCTCGGCGTCGACGAAGTCGACCTCGGCGGTGGGCACCGCGCGCGTGCCCAGCTTGTCCTTGAGCCGCTTGATGACGATGCCGTTGCGTGACCCGTCCTCGCGGAACGCGGGCACCAGGAACAGCGCGAGCCCCTTCAGTCCGCTCGGAGCCCCTTCGGGACGGGCCAGCGTCAGGATCGCGGCGGCGTCGACGTTCGAGCAGAACCACTTCGAGCCGTTGAGCTTCCACGTGCCCGACGCCTCGTCCCGCGTGGCCGTCGTCTCGCTGAGGGCGAGGTCCGAACCGCCGCGGACCTCCGTCATGAACATGGCGCCGTCCCACGCCTCGTCGAAGTTCATCGTGGTCATGTGCGGGAGGAACCGCTCGCGGACGCGGGCGGGGGCGTGGCGCTCGATGATGCCGGCGGCGCTGGAGGTCATGCCGATGGCGCAGAGCATGCCGGTCTCAGCCTGACTCAGAAGGTACGAGAAGCCGGTAGTGAGGACGTGGTGCAGGCTGCCGTACTTCCGCCCTTCCTCGCTCCAGCGCAGGCCGATGAAGCCGCTCTCCCAGAGGTCGCGCTTGGTTTCGATGGCGCCCGGGTGGTGAACGATGCGGCAGACCTCGTTGCCCCACTCGTCATACCGAACGAGCTGCGGGGGATTCTTGTCCGTCACCTCGGCGCGCCGGGCGATACGCCCGCCGCAAAGCTCGCCCATGCGCCGCAGATGCTTCTCCACGAACGGCTGCTGTTCGCGGTCCACGAGGCGGCGCACCTGGAACTGGAGGTTGGGGTCGACCTCGTACCAGTTGAGGCCGATGGCGCTCTCGAACTGGCTGTAGTCGATACCTTCGGCGATCTTCTCGGGCGTCATGGTCATGGCTTCGGCTCCTCGCTCCGCGGAAGGGGTTGGGTGCGCATCCTATCACACTTCGCCGGCAGCGGTCAGCCGGTCAGCCGTCAGCCGTCAGCCATCAGCCGTCAGCCGTCAGCCGTCAGCTTTCAGCTTCCGTGGGAGACCGCTGTCGGCTGACCGCCGATAGCTGACAGCTGATAGCTGATAGCTGAAAGCCGATAGCTGACAGCTACAACTTCACAAGCACGATGTCTCCGAAGGCTTCGTCCTGTTCCGCGCGCAGCGCCAGCTTCTTGATGAGCTCGAGGACGGCCAGAAACGAGATGATGACCTCGAGGCGGGAGCGGCAGCGTTCCATTAACGTTCGAAAGCTGAGGCGTCCGGCGGCGTGCAGCTCCCAGGTGATCTCCTCGATCTTCTGATCGATAGTGATCTCCTGCCGCCGGATGATCGCCGATGGCCTGGGCGCAGGCTGGCGCTCCAGCGTCTCGCGGAAGATCTGCGTCAGCAGGTCCAGCGTGACGCCGTCGAGTCCGAGGGGGAGCGGGACGTCGGGCGGGGGCGCCGAGCGAGGGTAGGCGTGCAGGCCGGCCTCCTGGAGTTGCTTGAGGGAGCCCGCCGCCAGCTTGAACAGCCGGTATTCCCGGAGCTGCCGCGCGAGGTCTTCGCCCACCGCCTCGTACGCTTCGTCCGGCTCCTCCTCGGGCGCGCGCGGCAGAAGGGCCCGCGACTTCAGAAAGATGAGCTTGGCGGCGATGGCGATGAAGTCCGCCAGGGCTTCGAAGTCGGTCACGGCGGCCGAGCGCAGGTAGCTCAGATACTGGTCCGTGACCTGCACGAGGGACACGGTCGTGATGTCGAGCTCCTCCTGCTCGATGAGCCGCAGGAGCAGGTCGAGCGGCCCTTCGAAGCTCTCGAGGCGGAGCTGAAAGCCGGTGTCGTCAGCGGGAGGGATGACGGTGGTCACGGCCTGCACAGCATACAGCAGACGGCGCCGCCGCACGCCTGCGCTCGGAGGAATGGAGAGGGCGCCTCGGCCGAGGCGCCCTCCCCTGTCACATCGCGTGTCGTGGTCTCAGGCGGGAACCGGTTGGCCGGCTGCGGTCAGCATGGGGCGTCCCATGACCTCGGCAATGCGGGTCGCCCGCTCCATCAACTCCGCGAAGCGCTCGGGCGTGAGCGACTGCGCGCCGTCGGAGAGGGCGTGGTCCGGGTTCGGGTGCACCTCCACGATGAGGCCGTGCGCGCCGGCCGCGATACAGGCGAGCCCGACCGGGGCCACCAATGCCCACTTGCCCGTCCCGTGGCTGGGGTCGGCGATCACGGGTAGATGGCTGACCTGCCGGATGAGCGCGATGGCGTTCACGTCCATCGTGTTGCGGGTCGCGGTCTCGAACGTCCGGATCCCACGCTCGCACAGGATTACGTTGCGGTTCCCGGTCTTGAGGATGTACTCGGCGGCGAGCAGGAACTCCTGAATCGTCGCTGAGAGGCCGCGCTTCAGAAGCACCGGCTTGCCGGTCTTGCCGACCTCCTCCAGCAGGATGAAGTTCTGCGCGTTGCGGGCGCCGATCTGGAGCACGTCCGCGTACTGGGCGACGAGGTCGATGTCGCGAACCGACATGACCTCCGTGACCACAGGCAAGCCCGTCTCTTCGCGGGCGCCGGCCAGGAGCTCGAGGCCGCGCTTCGCCAGGCCTCGGAAGCTGTAGGGCGACGTGCGGGGCTTGAACGCGCCCCCGCGCAGAAGCTGCGCGCCCGCCGCCTTCACGGCGCGCGCCGTGGTCATGAGCTGTTCCTCGCTCTCGACCGCGCAGGGGCCGGCGATGACGACGGTGTGTTCATCGCCCACGGGCACGCCGCGAACGTTGACGACGGTGTCCTCGTCTTTGAACTCGCGGCTGGACAGCTTGTACGGCGAGCTGATGGGGACGGTGCCCTCGACGCCGGGCATGGTCTCGAGGTCGTCCGCGAGCTCGGGGTAGACCTGGCCGACGACGCCGATGACCGTCTTCTCCTTGCCGACGATAGGATGGCCGGATAAGCCGACCTCTTCGAGCCGTTTGAGCACAGCCTGGAACTCTTCCTGGCTGTATCCCTTCTTCATGATGACCATCATGAGGTGTGACCTCCGCGTTCGCTGTCTCGTGCGTTGTTCAGGTCGGGCCGGAGGACCTGCGCGCCCCGGAGGTACACGTGCTCGATCTCTCGCTGGGACCGGGTGGTGTTCACCAGGAGGAGGACCCGAAGGCACCTCCGCAGACTTCCCGGAACGTCGATCTCGTGCCCGCACATGAGCGCGACGTGGTTCCAGCCCAGGTTTCGGGCCGCGACGGCCGGGAATTCCGCGTTGAGGTCGGGCGTCGTCGTGAAGAACGCGCTTGCGACGTCGTCCGCCCGGAGCTCGTTGGCCTCGATCAGGGCAGTGAGGAGCTCGGTCGTGGCTTCGAGGATGGCCTCGCGCGTGTTGGCCTCGACGGTGGTGGCGCCGCGGATGCCCCGCACCCGTACCCCGGAGTCCACCTGGCGCTCGATCTCCTGCCCCGGCTGTTGGTGGTCCCGCCTCGCGCGGGATTCCGGCCGGCCGCGCTTACCGGCGCCAGCCAAAGGCGCCGGCCGCGGGGCCATAGATGCGGCCACTCGGCGCAGCCTGCTCTGAAGCTGCCCTCATGGCGCTACCTCCTCGCCCCCGAACGGCCGGTGAGCACCCCCACATAGTCTCTCACGTTCGCCTCGCAAGCTCCGGGCGGGGCGTGTTCGATCACATTGACCAGCGCGCTCCCGACGACCGCGCCGTCGGCCAGGCCCCGCAGCGCTTCGATGTGCTCCGGTTTCGAAATCCCGAAGCCCACCACCAGCGGTGTCTGGACCAGCGCGCGCACCCGGCGCAGAAACGCCGGAAGCTCGTCCGGCAGACGGTCTCTCGCGCCCGTCACGCCGGCGACGCTCACGCAATATACAAAACCCGATGCCCGTTTGGCTACCATGGCGATCCGCTGTTCCGACGACGTCGGCGCCAGCAGGTAGACGAGGTCGAGCCCGTGGGCCCGGCACCGCTCTCGGAGGTCGTCCGACTCCTCCGGCGGGAGGTCGACGACGATCAGGCCGTCGGCGCCGGCCGCCGCAGCGTCGGGGACGAACCGATCGAGGCCGTACGCGAGAATGGGGTTGTAGTAGCCCATGAGCGCGATGGCGCCCGTGACACCGGCGGCTCGCGCCTCGCGGACGATGTCGAGACAGCGGGCGAGGGTCACCCCCTGCCGGAGGGCGACTTCGTTGGCGCGCTGGTTCGTGGCGCCGTCGGCCAGCGGGTCAGAGAAGGGCACGCCGAGCTCGACGACGTCGGCGCCGGCCTCGAACAGCGTCCGGACGAGGCCGGGCGTCGCATCGGGCGAGGGATGGCCCGCCACGATGAACGGCATCAGGGCGATGCGGCCCTCAGCGCGGGCCCGGGCGAAGGCTTCGGCGATCCTGCTCACGTCAGTTCGTACACGGCGAGCAAGCTGAAGCTAATGGTGTTGAACAGGAAGTGGGCCGCCACGCTCACCCAGAGCGACCCCGTGCGGTAATAGCCCCAGGCGAACGCCGCGCCGATGAGGGTGAACGGCACAATGAGCGGCAGCGCGTCGGGCGAGTTGCCGTGCACGGCGCCGAACAAGACGCCGCTCGCCAGCGCCGCCGGCGCCCACCCGATCCGCGACACCAGACCGCCGAACACGAAGCCACGGAAGAACATCTCCTCGACGAGCGGCGCCACGATGATGACCGCAAACGCGCTCAGCGGCAGTACGGCGGGGCTCTGCACGAGGGCTTCGGTGTCCTGCTCCGGCGTGACGCCGAACGGCAGAAGGAGGTATTGCCACGCGACGACGACGACGTACGCGAAGACCACGAGACCGACGGCGATCCAGAGGCGGTCCAGCGGCATGCGCCGGAACCCGAGGTCGGCGAAGCGGCCGCCGCACCGGACCATGGCCAGTCCCCACACGAGGGCGGCGAGCCCGCCATCGATGACGACGAGGCTGATGACGAGCCCCGCGATCACGTCGGCGTCGCTCACGTCCTCCGTCGACGCGTCGACCGCGAGCGTGACGGCGAGCGCAAGGGCGAGGATCGCGAGCGGGTAGAGCACCGCGACCCCGATCTCCTTCAGGCCCCAGGGACGTGGTGTCCAGCCTGTGGGCCGGGGCGGCGACGTTGCGCCGAGGGCGAATTCAGCCATGGCGCCTCATTCTAGCAGCCGCTCCGCGTCAGACGCCGTCGCTTCGGGCTCTGCGAGGCGTCTTCGCGCGTCTTCGATGGCCTGCGCCCACGCTTCGGCGTCGCGGCGCGACATCGCGAAGGGTGCCTGCTCCCCCTTCGTGGTCTCGACCCAGAGCTGGTACGCGGTCGAGGCCGGCGCGCGGTACGCGCCGGCCCGGGAGATCTCGTCGAGGGGGATGATGAGCCAGCGGGCGTCGCCGCGGTCGGCTTCGAACATCAGGCGGCGGTTCGTGAGATGCAGCGCGCCCCGCTTGCGCTCGCGTCTGTAGACCAGCACGCACCGCTGTCCGCGAAGAACCGCTTCGCCGTCGGCGAGCGGGGCGTTGCAGGAGGGCGGCGACGCGCGCCGCAGCGGCCAAGGCAGACGGAACGGCATGGCGCTTAGGTCGCGGTGGCGGCTTCGTACAGGTGGTGCAGGGCGTGCAGGACGACGTTGGTCGCCATGATGTCGGAGAGCGCCGTGGGTTCGGCGCCGAACTGCGCGCGGGCGTCGAGCAGCTCCTGCGGCGCTCCGCGAACGAACTCGGCCAGGCTCGTGTAGCCGTTCACGACGTCGTCCACCAGCTCGCGGGCGGTCTTTCCTTCGCGCGCGGCGATGGTCTGGGCGTTGATGGCGTCGATGTCGAGCCCGGCGCGCGGATTCGATCCGGCGGGCGCCTGCGCGAGCATCTGGGCAAAGCGAGGCGCCAGCTCCGCAGTGGCGGCGAGGTGGGCGAACACCTGCTTCGCGGTCCAGCCACCCGGCGCCGTTCTGGCCCAGTGGGCGTCGCTGAATAGCGAGCCGAGCCGCTTCGCCTCGCTCGCCACGAACTCGAGTCCCCGCACGATGTCCTGGCGTTCCGCCACGATGTCCTCCTTTCGTCCTCCGGGACCGCCATTGTAGGCGGCGCGGGCCGCTGGCGCATCACGCTGTACGGGTCCAGTACATGCCGTACACCTACCTCCTTTCTGGAGCATGGGT
>JBBING010000003.1:0-91951 GCA_037444005.1 Chloroflexota bacterium | reverse complement strand
GCCCTTACTGTTTAGAGGCCTACCCCCCTCTACCATGAAAAAACGGAACGCTAGTGGGGCGCCAGGGTCAACCCTGGGGTGAGACTCGTCGGTGTAGGGCTCCTCAGATTCGGTGGGCGACGGGGCCTTGGTCGGGGAGGCCGGATTCGAACCGGCGACCTCCTGGTCCCAAACCAGGCGCGCTATCCGAGCTGCGCCACTCCCCGGTGGCGCCTCAGCTTACCGGCGCGCCGTCGGGCGGGTCAACGTGAGCCCGCCGCGCGATCGCGCAGCGCCAGCCCCCGGACGTCGGCGACGGACGATGCGCCGCGGGCCTCGAACAGCGCCTGCAGTCCGCGCAAGACCTCGAGCGGGGCGTACGGGTTCGCGAACGTCGCTGTCCCGACCTGCACGGCGCTGGCGCCCGCTTCCAGGTACTCGAGCGCGTCCTCGCCGGTCATGACGCCGCCGCAGCCGACGATGGGGACGTCCACGGCGCGCGCCACCTGATACACCATGCGAAGCCCCACCGGCTTGATCGCGGGACCCGACAGCCCGGCGAAGGTCGCCCCGATCACCGGCCGGCCGCGCCGGGCGTCGACGGCCATCGCTTGCAGCGTGTTGATGACGCAAAGGGCGCTCGCGCCTGCGTCGACGACGGCTCGTGCCACGCTGACGATGTCCGCCACGTTCGGCGTCAGCTTCACGATCACGGGCAGCGTCGTCGCCCGCACGACCGCGTCAGTCACTGTGGCCGCGGAGTCGGGGTCTTGCCCGAACTCCATCCCGCCGCGCTGCGCGTTCGGACTGCTGATGTTCACCTCGACGCCGGCCACGCCGGGAACGCCGTCGAGCCGTTCGGCCACGGCGGCGTATTCCCGGGGCGTGGCGCCGAGCACGCTCACGATGACCGGCACGCTCCACCGAGCCCAGACGGGCGCGTACCGCTCGACCACGACATCGACGCCCGGATTCTGCAGTCCGATGGAGTTCAGCATCCCTGCGGGCGTCTCGGCCGTCCGCGTCTGTGGATTGCCGGAGCGGGGACGCAGCGTCGTCGACTTCGTCACCACGGCGCCGAGCTCGTTCACGTCGAAGAAGGGCCAATCGAGCCCGTATCCGAACGTGCCGGACGCCGTCATCACCGGGTTCCGGAGCAACAGCCCCTGCTTGCGTCCGGGGGCGAGGTCGACGGACAGGTCGAGGGCCATCGCGCGCAGGATAACGCACCGCGACCTATGGCGGCGGGATGAGGGCGGCGAGCTCCCGCATGCGCTCGGCGAACCGTTCCCGCTCTTCGTTGTCGGCGGGCCGCGGCCGATCCGTCGCGGGATCGAGCACGACGGGCGTCGTCTCATACCCCAGCACGGCGGTCCGGGAGAGCCGGACGGTGAGGATCATGGAGAAGATCGGTTCCGGGCCCATGTTCGCCAGATCCACTTCGTCCAGGTCGAAGACGAAGTTGCCGAGGCTGTACGCGATGACGCCCCCGCGGTAGCGCTCGATGCCCTGGAGCACGTGCGGGTGATGTCCGAGCACCACCGAGGCGCCGGCATCGATGGCCGCGTGCGCCAGCGACACCTGGAGCGCGTTGGGCGCGTCGCGATACTCGTCGCCGAAGTGGAACGACACGATGACGTGGTCGGCCCGCGCCTTCGCGGCAGCCACGTCGCGCCGGACCGCGTCTTCGGTCGCCCAGGCGACGCCCGGCTTGCCGGGTCCCGCGGCGAGCTCGCGCGTGTCGAACCCGGCCTCCGGCGGGACGTTCGCGTACGCGAGGAACGCCAGTCGCACGCCCTTTACCTCGAGGATCGCGGGGGCATATGCCGCGGGCTCGTCCACGGCCGCGCCGACGTGCGCAACGCCGTTCAGGGACGCAGTGAGCATGGTGTCTACGAGACCGTCGGGCCCGTAATCCAGCGTGTGGTTATTAGCGAGCGAGACGATATCGACGCCCCCGTCGATGAGCGCTCGCACGTGCTCCGGTGGGTTCCTGAACACGTAGGACTTCTGAATGGGCGCCCCGCGCCGCGCGAGCACGCCTTCCAGGTTCGCGAATGACACGTCCGCGCTTGCGTAGGCGTCCCGGACGAGCTCGAACGGATACGCCGGCCCGTAGGTGTCGATGCGCTCCGCGAGCTCGCGCGCCAGCGCGACGTCTCCCACCGCGTTCAGCGTGACGACCCCGGGCGGACCCGACGGCGTCGGCGACGGCTCCTCTGAGGCCCGCACGCCTGTATCGATGACGATGCGAACGTTCGTCGTCCTCCCGGCCAGCACTTCGACGCCTTCGGCGGGGATCGCAACGGTTTCGACGTTCTCGAGGTCCGGCCGGATGTCGTACACGCCCGGCGGCAGGTCGATGCTGAACAGACCATCGCCATCGGTCTCCGCCGTCCGCACCACGTGTCCGGTGCCCGCGCGGAAGACGCGGAGCGTCCGATGCTCGACGGGCGCGTCGGGGCATGGCGTGGCAGGGCTTTCGGCCGGGCAGGCGGGCGCGCGAACGACAACGCCCGCGACGACGCCGCGCTCGGCGTCGCCGTCACCGCCGGCGCAGGCAGCCGCGAGCGCGGCGAGCGCGAAGGCGGGAAGGAGACTAGCTAACCTTGACCACACGAGCCCGGTAGATATCCTCCAGGGCCCTGAGCTGCGTCAGCGCCTCGGGCGGCATGGGGTCGTCCAGCCCCAGGGCCATCAGGGCTCTCCCGCGCACTGCCGTCCGCCCGAGGTGCATGCCGCTGATGTTGACGTTGTAGCTGCCGAGCAGGGTGCCGACCTTACCGACCATCCCGGGCCGGTCCAGGTTCTCGCACAGCAGCAGATAGGACACGTTGGTCGGAATGTCCACCCAGAAACCGTCGATGCGAACGACTCGCGGTCCGTCGTGCGCCAGCGTCCCCGAGACGATCGCGTCTTCCCCGCCGCTGGTGTGAATGCGGACCGTCACCAGATTCGTGAACACCTCGCCTCCGGGGCTCGTCCGCTCGACGATCCGGATCCCGCGCTGTTCCGCAATCAGCATCGCATTGACGAGCGTCACCTTCTCCTCGGAGACGGGTCCGAGCAGCCCCTTGATCACGGAAGCGCGCAGCGGCGTCGTGTCGTAGTTGGCGATGTCGCCCTCGTACTCGATTTCGACGCGCTCGAGTTGGCCCTCGGCGAGCTGAGTGGCCAGCGACGCGACCTTCTCGGCGACAACCAGATACGGCCCGATGACCGCCATCGTCTCCACCGGGATCATGGGAGCGTTGACGGCGTAGAGCGCAGGTTGGCCGCGCAGCACCGCCAGCACCTGCTCCGCGACGTCGATGGCGACGCGCTCCTGCGCTTCGCGGGTGGACGCGCCCAGGTGGGGGGTCACGATGATGCGCGGCTCTCCAAAGAACGGGTGACCCGGTGGCGCCGGCTCCTCAGCGAAGACGTCGATGGCGGCGCCGGCGATGACGCCGCGCCGCACCGCATCGAGCAGCGCGGCCTCGTCGACGAGCCCGCCGCGCGCAGTGTTGATGAGCCGCGCCGTCGGCTTCATTTTCGCGAGCTGTGCGGCCCCGATGAGGCCCCGGGTGGCCTCCGTGAGGATAGTGTGCAGCGTGACGAAATCGCTCCGCGCCAGGAGGTCGTCCAGCGTCACCAGGTCCACGCCCAGGACCGACGCGCGCTCCGGCGAGACAAAGGGATCGTGGGCCAGCACCTGCATCTCGAGCCCTCTGGCGCGCCGCGCGACCTCCGAGCCGACCTGTCCCAGCCCGACAATGCCCAGCGTCTTGCCCCGCAGCTCGACGCCGATGAACTTGCTCCGCTCCCACTTCCCCGAGCGCAGCGAGGCGTCGGCCTGCGGGATGTTCCGCGCGAGCGCGCAGAGCAACGCGATGGTGTGCTCCGCCGCCGACACGATGTTCCCGAGCGGCGCGTTGACCACCACGATGCCCCGCTCCGTCGCCGCGTCCAGGTCGATGTTGTCGACGCCTACGCCTGCGCGCCCGATGACCTGGAGGTTGTGCCCCGCCTCGATCACCTCGCGCGTCACCTTGGTCTCGCTGCGGACGACCAGCGCGTCGTAGCCGTCAATGGCGGCGACGAGCTCGGGTCCGCGCAGCCCGAGGCGCACGTCGACCTCGGCATGGCGCGAGAGCAGCTCGAGCCCTGCGTCCGCCAGGGGATCGGTCACAAGAACACGCCGATGCTGATCGTTCATCTCCGTCGCACTCACTCGCTAACGCTGAAGGGCAACCACCCGGGTTGCCCTTCAGAAGGATACGCCGCTTCTGACCGGGTGGCTAGCCGCCGGTGACGGCTCCCACTCCGGACGCGCTGAACCCGACGCGCTCGAGGGCGAGCTTCATCTTCGCCAGGGCGTCCTCGATGTCCGCTTCCGTGCAATACCCAAGGTGGCCCAGGCGCCAGATCTTCCCGGTGAGCGGCCCCTGACCGCCTCCGATGACGACGTCGTACTCCTCCCGCAGCAGCTTCGACACCGCCGGGCCATCGACGCCCTCCGGCACGACGATGGCTGTCACGGTGTTCGATCGCCACGCCGGGTTCTTCACCAGGAGCTCGAGCCCCAGCGATTCGACGCCCGCGCGGGCGAGGTCAGCGATGCGCTGGTGCCGCGCCACGATGCGGTCGATGCCCTCCTCGACGAGGCGCTGCAACGCCACGTCCAGAGCGAAGAAGACGCTGATGGCAGGCGTCCATGGGGTCTGCCCCTTTTCGAAGAAGTCCTTCGCCTTCTTCAGGTCGAAGTAGAAGCGCGGCATGCGCGCCGCTTCGTACGCCTTCCACGCCCGCTCGCTGACCGACACCATGGCGAGGCCGGGCGGCACCATCCAGCCCTTCTGTGAGCCGGTGCCGACCACGTCCAGCCCCCACCCGTCCACCGGGAGACGGATCGACCCGAGGCTACTGATGGCGTCGACGATGGACAGCTTGCCGTGCTTGTTGATCACCGCCGCCAGCGCCTCGAGATCGTTGGTCACGCCGGTGGAGGTCTCGTTGTGCGTGACGAGCACGGCCTTGACGTCGGGGTGCGCCGCCAGCGCGGCGTCGAGCTGCGCCGGGTCCGCCGCCTCGCCGAGCGGGAACGACAGCTTCGTCACCCGCGCGCCGTACGTCTCGCAAATCTGCGCGAACCGGTCGCCGAACACCCCGATGGAGACGACGATGACGTGATCGCCCGGCGAGAGGAAGTTCACGACCATCGCCTCCATGGCGCCGGTTCCGCCCGACGTCAGGATGAGTACGTCGTTCTTTGTCTGGAACAGCGTCTGGAGATTGGAGGTCACCCGCTTGAGGATCGTGGCGAATTCGGGGCCGCGGTGGTTGATCATCTGGCGGCTCATCGCCTGAAGGACGTCGTCCGGGCACGGCGTGGGGCCCGGGATGCGCAGGTTCGTCACCGGGTTCCTCCTCGGGGAATGCTGGCCGTATGATACTGCTTTCACAAAGTCTCCGGCAAGCCGAACGGCATGGCGCCCGACGTAGCACCGATTCGGTACACTCCCGTCGAGATGTCGTCGTCCAACCCGCTCCGGGCGCTTCCCTCCGTCGACCGCGTGCTCGCCGACCCGCGGCTCGAGCCCTACCTCCGTCGTCTGCGCCCGGACGTCGTGACCGGTATCGTGAGGCGAGAGCTCGCCCGCATCCGGGACGCGATGCGCGCGGGGGAGCGCCGCGAGCCGCCGGATGACGTCGCCGCGGGGGTCGTCGCCAGGCTCGATGCGCTGACCGCGCCCTCGCTGCGCAGGGTCGTCAACGCCACCGGCGTCATCCTGCACACGAACCTCGGACGGGCCCCGCTCGCCGACGAGGCCATCGAGGCGATGGCGCTGGCCTCGACCGGATACAGCAACCTCGAGTTCGACCTCGACGAAGGCGTTCGCGGGTCGCGCTTCGTCCACCTCGAAGCGGCCCTCACCGCCCTCACGGGCGCCCAGGCCGCTATCGCCGTCAACAACAACGCCGCCGCCGTCCTCCTCGCCCTCGCCGCCCTCTGTCGCGACCGCGAGGTCATCGTGTCCCGGGGCCAGCTCGTCGAGATCGGCGGCGGCTTCCGCATCCCGGACGTGATGCGCCAGTCGGGGGCGACGCTGGTGGAGGTGGGCACGACCAATCGCACCCGGCTCGCCGACTACGCCAACGCCATCACGGAGCGCACAGCGGCCCTGTTGCGCGTGCACGCCAGCAACTTCCGGATCGTCGGCTTTACCGAGACCGTGCCCATCGAGGCGCTCGCCTCCCTCGCCCGGGAACGGGGACTGCTGCTCATCGATGACCTCGGATCCGGCGCGCTGCTCGACACCGCGGCCTACGGACTCGCGCACGAGCCCATGCCTCAGGAGAGCGTGGCCGCGGGAGCCGATGTCGTGCTCTTCTCCGGGGACAAGCTTTTGGGCGGCCCGCAGGCGGGCATCGCCGTCGGCCGGCGCGACCCCATCGAGCGGATGCGACGTCATCCTCTGGCCCGCGCCGTGCGCATGGACAAGGCCTCCATCGCCGGGCTCGCGGCGACGCTCCAGCTGTATCTGGCGGGACAGGCCGCCGCCCACGTGCCCGTCTGGCGCATGATCGCCACGCCGCTCCCCGCCATCGCCCGCCGGGCCCGGCGCTGGGCGAGGGAGGTCGGCGGACGGGCTACCGTGATCGAGAGCCGGTCGATGGTGGGCGGCGGGTCCCTGCCCGAAGAGAGTCTGCCGACGCGCGCCCTGGCGGTCGAGCCGCCGGCCGGCGTCTCCGCCGACGAGCTCGCGCGACGGTTGCGCCGCCACGACCCGCCCGTCATCGCCCGCATCGAACGCGACCGCCTGGTGCTCGACCCGCGCACCGTAGACCCGCGCGACGACGCCGTCGTCATCGCCGCCCTGCGCGCCGCCACCGCCGCCGGGTAGCGGCTCGACGCCTCGGGCCCGGGTGGAACGGAGTACGCTGGCTGGAGGTCGCCGGCACTGGCCAGTAGGGATACGGCCAGGCGTTCCCTGAGGAAAGGAATCCAAATTGTTAGCGTTCGTCGACGAGTCGGGGGACGCCGGACTCAAGCTTGGTAAGGGCTCCAGTCCGCTCTTTGTAATCGTCCTTGTGGTTTTCCCAACGCCCGATGAGGCCCAGGCATGCGACGACCGGATCGCTGCCCTGCGAGGCGAACTCGGCCTCGCCGACAACTTTGAGTTTCATTTCCGGGGCAACTCGCACAGAATTCGCTTGGCTTTCCTACGAGCAGTGGCTCCCTTCAACTTTACGTACTACGGTTTCGCTTTGAACAAGGACCCTTCTAAGCTTTACGGGCAGGGATTGCGGTACAAGGAGTCGCTCTATAAATTCGCCTGCAGGTTGTTATTTGAGAATGCAGCCGGTTATTTGCGCGACACTATAGTCGTCATTGACGAAAGTGGGGAGCGCCGCTTCCGGGACGAACTGAGGCGATACCTGAGGCACCGCATTATGGAGGCAGATCGCCGCATCGTCAGGAAATTGAAAATGCAGCGGAGCCATAGCAATAATCTCTTGCAGCTAGCCGACTACGTGGCAGGAGTGACCAGTCGCTCGGTTCAGGGAAGGACGGGGCGGATCAATATGAACGGATAATCGCCCGCCAGAAGAAGAACGTTCGCGTTTGGCCGTAAAGAAGCCCGGCCCCTACCCGCTGAGCTGCGGAACGCACGCCATGGAGGCGACAGTTCGGGCCCGGGCCGATTCCACTGTCAGTATTGGCCGTCACGATATCGTTGTCAATATAGGTACGTCACGGGTGCGGTCCCACAGGGACGGCCGCACGTCTCTCACGCCGTGGCCCCGACGTGGCGGAGCTGGGGGATGACGCGCGAGGCCATGAGCTCCATGCACCGCAGCACCTTCTCGTGCGCGAGCCCGCCGATGCGCGTCCACGCCAGGTACGTCGTGAACCCGCACAGCTCGGCGATCTGTCCGATGCGGTCCGCCACCTGATCGGGGCTCCCGCACACGACCGCGCCCGCCTGCACCACGGCGTCCCACTCGACGACTTCGAGGAAGTCCCGCGCGCGGGTGTACATCTCGTACGTCGGCACCGGGTCTTGCCCCCGGGGCGGCGCGATGTACTTCGCGAACGTCCGGTAGTACCACATGACGGCGTCCCGGAAGTCCGCCAGCGCCTCCTGCGTCGTCTCCGCGACGTACGTCATCGTGAGCGCGGCGATCTCGTACCGAGCGGGATCGCGCCCGTGGTCGCGCAGCGCCTGGCGGTACTGCTCGATGTGCTCGGCGCCGGAGTTGACGTTGAAGCCGAACACTGGCGCGCACATCAGGTTGAAGCCGTACCGTCCGCAGAGCTCGAACGTCTCCGCCGACAGCGACGCCATCCAGATGGGCGGATGCGGCTTCTGCAACGGCTTCGGCCGCACGCAGAGGTCGCGCACCTGATAGAACTCGCCGTCGTAGCTGAACCGCTCCTCCGTCCACGCCTTCTGGATGATCTCCACCGACTCGTGGAAGATGTCGCGTGACCGCGTCTGGTCGACGCCGTAGCCGGCGAACTCGTGCGGCTGGTAGCCCCGGCCGACGCCGAGGTCGACGCGGCCGTTGGACATGAGGTCGAGGATGGCGTAGTCCTCGGCGACGCGGATGGGATGGTTCAGGGGCAAGACGACCACGCCCGTGCCCAGGCGAATGCGCTTGGTGCGGGCGGCCAGCGCGGCGAGCGTGACGGCGGGGGAAGCGCAGTAGCCGTACTCGCTGAAGTGGTGCTCCGCGGGCCAGACGGAATCGAAGCCGTAGTCCTCGGCCCGCGCCATGATGTCGAGCTGTTCGTCGACGATCTCCTTCTCGGTGCGGCCCATGGGGTTTTCGAATAGATGCAATTGCCCGAACTTCATCGCTCCCTCCTGGCATCGTGCGGCGTGGCGCCAGTACCGCACACTGGCGAGCGCTGCGTCAAGAGGGGCAGACGCATCATACGCTCGGCGGCCTCGATCCGGCGTCAGGGGCGCTTCGGAGGCGCGATGGGGGCTTGACGAAGTAGGACGTTTGTTCTATTCTCGGATTGCATCCCGCCGCGCTTCGCGGCGAGCGGCCCCGCCGTCGAGGAAGCCCCGTGCGCGTCGCCTGCGTGTACGTCCCTCATCTCCCCGTCGCCGTCGAGCGCGCCGCCCGGCCCGATCTCGACGGCCGGCCCGTCGTCATCGGCGACCGGAAGATCGTGCACGACTGCTCGGGCGAGGCCGCCGCGGCGGGCGTCACGCCGGGCATGACCATCCGCGAAGCGCTCGCCCGTCGTCCCGACGCCGTCTTCCTGCCGCCCGCGCCCGACCGGTACGAGCGCGCCTTCGAGCAGGTCACCGCCGCGCTCGAGCGCGTGAGCCCTGTCGTCGAGCCGCGCCGTCCCGACCGCTGGTACGTCGATCTCCGTGGCCTCGACGCCCACTATCCCGACGCCTTCGCCCTCGCGGGCGCGCTCGTGAGGGCGGCGCGCGACGCCACGGGGCTGCTCCCCTCGGTGGGCGTGGGCGGCGGGAAATTCGTCGCCTGGGCCGCCGCCGTCACCACCGAGCCTGGCGACGCCTGCGTCGTCACCCCCGGACGCGAGGAGGCCTTCCTCGCTCCGCTGGACATCGAACTCTTGCCCGTCTCCGGGCAGACGGTCGCCCGTCTGCGGAGGCTCGCCCTGCATCGCATCGGCGATCTCGCCGCGATCGGCGTGGGGCCGCTTCAGGCGCAGTTCGGGGTCGAAGGGAGACGCCTGTGGGAGCTGGCGCGCGGCGTCGACCCCGAACCCGTCGTTGGACGCGTCCCGCGCGAGACGCTCACCGAGACGCACCGGTTCGACGCGCCCACCGCCAACGCCGGGGCGCTGGTGGCCGCGGGCCAGCAGCTTCTGCGGCGGCTGCTCCGTCGCCTGTGCCATCGTGCCGCCCGCGTCATGGTTCTGACGCTCTCGAACCGGGGCGAAGTCATCTGGGAGCGCCGAGAGACACTGCGTGACGCGACGAATCACCCGCAACGGCTCGATCTGTTGCTCCGCACCCGCCTGACGTTTCTAGCGCTCCCCGAGCCGGCGGACGAGCTCCGCATCTCGCTCGAAGGCCTCTGCGCCGAAGGCGGACGGCAGGGGAGCCTGCTGCCGGACGCGCGCGAGACCGAGCGGCAGATCGCGGAGGCGGTGC
The DNA here is from genome assembly GCA_037444005.1 of Chloroflexota bacterium. Taxonomy (GTDB): domain Bacteria; phylum Chloroflexota; class Dehalococcoidia; order DSTF01; family JACRBR01; genus DATLZC01. The sequence continues at coordinate 81,839 of JBBING010000003.1, read as the reverse complement.
GTCAGTTGCGCGCCCGCTACGGACGCCCGGCGCTCTACAAGATCGTGGAGGTGGACCCGTGCTCGCCGCATCCGGAGGAACGGACGGCGCTGCTGCCGCTCGACGCCTGAACGAACCCCGGCCGGTGGAAGCGCTCACCGGCGACGACGGGCTGCCGCGCGAGCTCCGACTGCGCGGCCGGCGCTTGGCGGTGGTGGCGCGCAGCCGGCCCTGGCGCACCGACGACCGCTGGTGGACTCCGGAGCCCATCTCGCGCCTCTATGTCCGCCTGACGCTCGAGGACGGGCGTTCGCTCACGGTGTTCCGCGACCTCATCGGCGGAGGATGGTACGAGCAGCGGTATGGGTGAGACCTACGTCGAGCTCCACTGCCATTCCTGCTTCTCGTTCCGGGAGGGCGCGTCCACGCCGCTCGAGCTGACGCTCCGCGCCCGGCAGCTCGGCTATCCCGCCCTCGCCCTCACCGACCACGACCGGCTGGCCGGCGTCATGGAGTTCGCCCACGCCGCCGAAGCCTGGGGCGTGCGCCCCATCTACGGCGCCGAGGTCACCCTCCGGGACGGCGCTCACCTCACCCTGCTGGCCGAGACGCCCCGCGGCTACGCCAATCTGTCGCGCCTCGTCACCCTGAGCCATCTCGAGAGCGAGCGCGATCATCCCGCGCTCGACCCCGCCCATCTCGAGACCCACCGCGAAGGACTCCTCGTGCTCACGGGATGCCGCGAGGGCCCGGTCTCCCGGCTCGTCGCCGAGGGCCGCGAGCGCGAGGCCGCCGCTGCGCTCGACCGCCTGGTCAGCGTGTTCGGACGCGATCGGGTCTGGGTCGAGCTGCAGGATAACCTCGGGTACGGGGACGAACAGCGGATCGAAGGGCTGGTGGCGCTCGCCCGGCGCTTCGGGCTGGGATATGTCGCCACCAACAACGCGCACTACCACGTCCGCGAACGCCACCGCCTGCAGGACGTGCTCGTCGCCACGCGGCATCGCACGACCCTCGACGGCAGTCAGCGCCAGCGGCGCCCCAACAGCGAGTTCTACCTGAAGGCGCCCGAGGAGATGCGCCGTCTGTTCGACGGCCTCGAGGAGGCCGTCGACGCCACCCTGATCGTCGCCGACCGCTGCCGGGTCCGGCTCCCCGACGATCTCACCTATCGCTTCCCGGACTACGTCCCTCCTGACGGCCGCACCGCGGAGGAATTTCTGATCGACCTCTGCCACCGGCGCCTGCGCGAGCTGTACGGCCCAGCCGCGGCCCGGTTCGAGGAGCGCCTGAACAGCGAGCTCAGGCTCATCATCGACCACGGCCAGGCGGGCCTCTTCCTCTCCCACTGGGACCTGGTGCGCGAGGCGCACGAGCGCGACTTCCCCGTGCGCGGCCGCGGCTCTTCCGTCGGCTCTCTCGTCTGCTACCTGCTCGGCCTGTCGGGCATCGACCCCCTGAAGTACGACCTGTTCGCCGGACGGTTCCTGAACGAAGCGCGTGAACGGGAGGACCCGCCCGACATCGACCTCGATTTCGCCCGGGACGCCCGGGAGGAGATGTTCCGGCTCATCTTCGAGCGCTACGGTCCGCACCAGGCGGCGCTGGTCGCGAACCAGATCACCTACCGCTACCCGCAGGCGGTCCGCGACGTGGGGAAGGCGCTGGGTCTCCCCGCAGCCGACATCGACCGCCTGGCGAAGCGTCTGCGCGGCCGCTTCTCCGAAGGGCTCGAGGCCGAAATGCGGAAGCAGCCCGATCTCGCCGCTCGAATGCACGCGCCGATCTGGCGCCAGTTCGTCGAGCTCGTCGAATCCCTGCGCGGCATGCCCCGGCATCTCGGGCAGCATTCGGGCGGCGTCGTCATCACCTCCGCCGATGCGCCGCTGGCCGAGCAGGCGCCCGTCGAGCGCTCCGCGATCCCGGGACGCTACATCATCGAGTGGGACAAGGACTCGTGCGGGGACGCCGGGCTCATCAAGATGGACCTTCTGGGCTACCCCAGCCTCTCGCAGCTCCGGCGCGCCCTCCGTCTCATCAAGGAGCGCCGCGGCGTTCGCATCACCGAGGCCGACATCCCCCTGGACGATCCCGCGGTCTACGAGATGATCCAGGCGGGCGACACCATCGGCATCGTCCAGATTCAAAGCCGGGCGCAGATTCAGACCATCAAGCGCCTCACGGAGCATACGCGCTCCATTCACGACCTCGTGATCCTGGTCGCGCTCATCCGGCCGGGGCCCATCCAGGGCGGCGCCGTGAATCCGTACATCCGGCGCGCCATCGGGAAGGAGCCGGTCACCTACGATCACCCGTGTCTCGAGCCCATTCTGGCGGAGACGAAGGGGGTGATCGTCTTCCAGGAGCAGGTGCTCCAGGTGGCCATGGCCATCGCCGGCTTCACCGCGGGGCAGGCGGAGAGCCTGCGCCGGGCCATGAGCCGCAAGCGGTCCCGCGAGGCGATGGAGGCGCTGCGAGAGGCGTTCCTCTCGGGCGCCCGGGAGCGCGGCATCGACGCCGCCACCGCCCTCCGCGTCTTCGAGAAGATCGTCGCCTTCGCCGAGTACGGCTTTCCGAAGGCTCACGCCGCCGCCATGGCCGAGACCGCCTGCAAGCTCGCCTGGGTCAAGCGCCACTACCCGGAGGAGTTCTACTGCGCCCTCTTGAACGAGCAGCCGATGGGCTTCTACAGCCCCGAGGTCATCGTCAACGACGCCCGCCGTCACGGCATCGAGTTCGGCGGCGTCGACGTCAACGAAAGTCGCGCCGAGTGCCGCATCGACGACACGGGCGCCATCCGCCTCGGGTTCAATTACTTGAGCGGCCTCGGCGATGCCTATCGTAAACGCCTGGAAGCGGAGCGGGCCAATGGCCCGTACCGTTCCCTCTGGGACTTCTGGCGCCGTACCCGGCTCCCCCGCGAGCCCATCGAGCGCCTCATCGAGGTCGGCGCCTTCGCCTGGACCGGCCTGCACGAACGCGAGCTGCTCTGGCAGCTCGGACTCTTCTACCGGCCGCTGGGAGACCAGCTTCCACTACCGCTGTCGTTCGAGGGCGACGCCTTCGCTCCGCCCGCCATGACGCACGAAGAGCGCGTCATGGCGGACCTCGCATGGTCCGGGATCGCCATCCGCGGGCGCTCCATGGATCTGGTGCGGCCCTACCTGCACGAGGGCATCACCTCGAGCCGGCGGCTGGAGCAGCTCGAGAGCGGCACGCCAGTGACGGTGGCGGGCATCGTGGCGGTGCGTCAGGCGCCGGGCACCGCCAAGGGCTTCGTGTTCCACACTCTTGAGGACGACTTCGGGATGATCAACATCATCACCCGCCCGGCGCTGGTGTCGCGGTATCCGTACCTCATCCAGTTCGCCCCGGCCCTCATCGTGCACGGCCGGGTCGAACGCGAGCAGGCGGCGGTCAACGTCATCGCAGAGCGCTTCGAGCCCCTGGCGCCCGCCGACGTCCTGCCCGACCGCGCTCACAGCTTCGGGTAGCCGTTCACCACTCGATCCTGCGCAGGATCGCGCCTACGCCGCCGATCGCCATCCCGAACGGGACCCCGAGCAAGAACGTCGGCCACAGGATGCCCCACGGATTGGACCGCGCCTTCACGTTCAGGCCGATCACGCCCGCCGGGTGAAAGCTGCACAGAAACGACTGCGAGCTCGCCTGCGTCAGCGGGATACTGGTGACGCCACCGGGCGGAATGGAAAACGAGCCGATCTGGTGTTGGACCCGGTCCTCGTTCCGCACGATGAGCGTGTCGCCTTGCACGAACTCGAGCGTGCTCGGCATGGGCGATAGCGCCGCGCCCGACCGGATGCGATCGTACGTGCCTGCGGGGATGGCGATCTCGACGGGTTTCGGCGCGCGCGTCGGCCCGTCCGACAGCGCGAACCACGACGCCACGCTGACGCCTCCGGCCAGCGCAAGGCCGGCGAAAAGCGAGAGCGCCCACCATGCGATGGTCCCCCATGGCAGGGCGCTGCTTCGGCGCTCAGTCGCTTCGGCGTCGGTCCGGGTCGCCCCGGCGATCACCCGTCACCACCCCATCAGATACAGGGCGGGGTAGAAGAAGACCCACACGACGTCGACGAAGTGCCAGTACTTGATGGTCGCCTCGACGCCCCAGTAGCCCTCCGGAGAGAAGTGCCCGCGCAGCCCGAGAACGAAGACGAGCGCGAGCATCGCGACGCCGCTGATGACGTGGGACGCATGCAGCCCGGTCATGGAGAAGAACGCCGTGCCGTACGGCTCGTGGCGGGAGAATTCGGCGGTGCTCCACTCGAACCCGACGCCCACGACGAACACGGCGCCCATGATGATAGTCGCCAGCAGATTGCGCAGGAACGCCGAGCGGTCGCCATGAGCGATGGCTGTCTCCGCCCGGTAGGCCGTGAAGCTGCTCAACAGGAGCACCGACGTAATGATGAGCCCGAGGAACTGGTTCAGGTGCTCCGGCTTGTCCGTGCCCGCCAGGTAGAACCGCGCGGCCAGCAGCGCCGCGAACAGAAAGGACTCCGAGACGAAGAACAGCCACAGCCCGAGCTGATTCATCGCCGGGCGGTGCTCTTCGTGATGTTCGACGGCCGCGCGGGCCTCGGCGTACGTGCTCGCGATCGCCATCAGTGCCCTGCCTCTCTGCGCCAGGCGCGCACGACATGCATGAAGTAGTAGACGATGAACGCGGCCTTCGCGACGGCGATGATCGCGATGACCGGGAGGTTCGCGTCAACGCTCACCGCGACGATGTACTCGACGATGGTCAGCGCCGCGAGGGCCACAAAGACCATCCATCCGGTTCGAACCGCGGCCGACACGCCCTCTCCCGGCCCGTGGCCGTCTCCGCTGTGACCGTTTCCCGTCATACCTTCGCCTCTCCACTCGCGCCGGCGACGCCGAGCAGGGCGTGAGCCGGCGCTCCCCGCACGCCGTAGTCATAGGGATGGCCGCTGACCACGGGCGGCGCCGGGAAGTTCTCGATGGGCGGCGGCGACGACACCCGCCACTCGAGCGTCCGGGCGCGCCAGGGGTCGGCCGCAGCCTTCGGCCCCTTGACCAGCGACCACACTATGTTCGCCACGAAGAACAGGAAGCTGCTCGCCAGCAGGAAGCCCATGACGCTGATGAACACGTTCAGCGCCTGCAGGTCCTCCGGGTACGTGGCGATGCGCCGGTTCATGCCGTGCAGGCCGGCCCAGAACATCGGGAGGAACGTCAGGTTGAACGCGATGATCATCAGCCAGAAGTGGAGCTGGCCGAGCCGCTCGTTGTACATCCGTCCCGTCATCTTCGGGAACCAGTAGTAGAGCCCGGCGAACAACGCGAAGATCTCGCCGCCGATGATGGTGTAGTGGAAGTGCGCCACCACGAAGTACGTGTCCGACAGGTTGATGTCCGTCGGCACGTCCGCCAGGAAGATGCCCGTGACGCCGCCGATTAGGAAGTTGAACACCATCCCCAGGGCAAACAGCATCGGCGTCTTCAGCCACAGGCGCCCCTGCCAGATGGTGCCCAGCGCCGACAGGAAGACCAGGCCCGTCGGGATCGAGATGATCTCGGTCGTTACGAGAAACGGCGCGAGCAGCTTGTTGTCCATACCGCTCACGAACATGTGGTGGGCCCAGACGATGCCGCTCACCGCGACGATGCCGAGAAAGCCACCGACCGCCCACTTGTACGCGAACAGCGGCTTGCGCGAGAAGTGCGCCAGGACTTCGAGGGTGATGCCGAACCCGGGCAGGACGAAGATGTACACCGCCGGGTGCGAGTAGAACCAGAAGATGTGCTGGTACAGCAGCGGCTTCCCACCCTGGTCCGCCACGAAGAACGACGTGCCCGCCAGGCGGTCCAGCGTGATCATCAGCATCGCCGCCGCGAAGAACTGCGTGAACGTCAGCGCGAGCCATGCTGCGGCGAACATGGACCAGACGAAGATGGGCAGCCGTCCCCAGGTCATGCCCTTCGCCCGCATGTGGAAGACGGTCACGATGAAGTTGAGGCCGCCGAGGATGGAGGACAGTCCGAACGTGATGATCGCGAGGTTGAAGAAGACCTGCCCGGCCGCGTTCCGGACACTGAGGGGCGGGTACGCGGTCCAGCCGGAGTCCCATCCTCCCGCGGCCTGCGCGGCGAGCAGGAGGACCGCCACGGGCGGCACGAGCCAGAAGCTGAGGGCGTTGAGCCGCGGAAACGCCATGTCGCGGGCGCCGATGAGCAGGGGCACAAAGTAGTTCCCGAACCCGCCGATCACAGCCGCGACGGCCACGGCGATCATGATGATCCCGTGCAGGCTCATCACGCGGTTGTACGTGCCGTCGCTCATCACCGCGCCGTCCGGCTGCAGGAGCTGCATCCGGATGAGCATGGCGAGCAGACCCGCCGCCAGAAACAGGAGCAGGAAGGTCACCAGGTATTGCACTCCGATGACCTTGTGGTCGGTGGTGAAGGCGAAAAACCTCCGCCAGTCGGTGAGATCGCGCCGGGTCTGAAGTCCGAACCACTCGCGGCCCCACCGCTCCCACATGCCGACCCCGAGGAGCCAGCCCACGAGCCCGAAGGCGTAACCGACCGTGAAGTTCAGTTCGAGCCACCAGGCGCTCTCCCCTGACGCCACGCGCGCCAGCGCGGTCAGGCCCGCACCCACCGCGAACCCGACGGCGCCCCACAGCAGCCCGCGCAGCATGGGAACGAACGCGCTCGCGAGGCTCGGCCGCTCTTCGTTGGGCTGCACAACCGCTCCGGTCATCGCACTCGCTCCTCGAGCTCCCGCGCTCTCATTCGACGATGAAGGTACCGACCATCGTGGTCGGGTGCACATCGCAGCGGAAGAAGTAGACGCCCGGGTCCGGAGCGGGGAAGGTCAGCTCCTGCGTCACCGGGCCCGTCTCGACCTCGGTGGCGGCGAGCGGCGTCTCGCCGGCTTTCGCCGCGTCCTCGCTCTCGTACAGCGACCAGTTGTGGGGAACGCCGGCGTCCTGGTTGTCGACCGTGAGCTTCACCTGCGAGCCGGCCTTCACCCGAATCTCCTTCAGGTCGAAGAGCACGTTCTTCGCCACGATGGTGACTTCTTCCACCTCTGCACCAGGCCCGGCTGTGGGCGCGGGCGTGGCCGGCGGCCGGCGATTCTTCTCGACCCACGCCTGGAACTCCTCCTCCGTCACCACCCGCACGGGCAGCATCATCCGGGAGTGACTGAGGCCGCAGAGTTCAGCGCACTGCAGCCTGAGGGACGAGTCTTCTTGATACGAGCCCGTCTCGGTGGGCTTGAAGGTTACCGTCGTCGTCCTTCCCGGGACCGCGTCGATCTTCATCAGGAACGCGGGGACCCAGAACGAGTGGAGTACGTCCCGGCTCGTGATGTCGAACCGCACCGTTCGGTCGACCGGCAGAACGAGTTCGCGGACGTTCCGCACGTCTTGCTGCGGATAGCTGACGAGCCACGTCCACTGGACGCCCTCGACGTTCACGACGAGGTCTGGTGTCGGGTTGTCGATCATCTTCGCGAGGCTCGTCAGGCCCGGATAGATCATCACCAGCAGCGTCAGTCCGGAGGTGATCCCGAACCAGGCCATAGGGAACGCGCCTCGTCCCATGATGGGCGGGCCGTCTTCGACGGGGTCGCCCTTCGAGCGATGGACGATGACGCTGTAGAACAGGACCGTGACGACCAGAGCGGCCACGGGGACGGCGAGGAGCGCCAGGACCCGGAACGCGTGCTCGACCTCTTCGCCCTTGTCGGACATCGTCGACGGGAAGTAGTCAATGCGCCCGACAAAGAAGAGACCGACGACGGTCAGCGCAAGCCACAACACGCCGGCGATGAGAATGTCGCGCTTCATGCTCTCCTCGTCTTCGCTCCGGGACGCGCATCGGCCCCGGCTGCCGACCGGCGGCTACATTGTTTCGATTTTCACGATGTCAGTCGTGGGGAAAATGCATTATTTCGCGGTACAGGCGCCGCAATTTCCGGCAGATGACTCACGCCGCGACACGCCGTATGCTAGGCCCACGAATCAGGGCCTCGCTCAGGAGAGCTTCCGCTGTGAGCGCGTCCGTCCCTCGGTTCCGTATCTCGCTCGCCGCCTGGTCCATGCATCGCATGTTCTTCGCCCGCGAGATCGATCAGCTCGGCATGGTCGATCTGTGCGCCGATTTCGGCATCGAAGCGCTGGAGCTGGTCAACACCTTCTTCCCGTCGCCGCAGTACGCCTATCTGAAGGAGCTGCGGCGCCGGGCCGAGGACCGGGGCGTCAGGTTGCTGCTCATCATGTGCGACGGCGAGGGAAGCATGGCGGCGCCGGAGCGAGAGCGACGGCTCCTCGCCGCCAGGAACCACCATAAGTGGGTCGACGTTGCGGCGGTGCTCGGGTGCGACTCGATCCGGTGCAACACCGGCGCGCGCCCGGGGGATGATAGCGCCCTGGAGCGTTGCGTCGAGAGCTTCTCCGCGCTGGTGGACTACGCCCGCGCGTCGGGAGTCAGCGTGCTCGTGGAGAATCACGGCGGCCTCTCGTCCGATCCCGACTGGCTTGCCGCGCTCGTGGAGGCCGTCGATTCCCCCTGGTTCGGAACGCTGCCTGATTTCGGGAACTTCCCGCCGGAAGTCGACCGGTACGAGGCCATCGCGAAGCTGATGCCGTACGCCAAGGCCGTCAGCGCTAAGTGTTACGATTTCGGCCCCGACGGCAACGAGACGACCATCGATTTCGCCCGCATGCTCGACATCGTCGTAGGCGCGGGCTATCACGGGTACGTCGGCATCGAGTACGAGGGCGAACGACTCCCCGAACGTCAGGGCATCCTCGCAGCGAAACGCCTGCTCGAACGGCTGCAGGGAACCCCGGAAGGCGGAGGCGCATGAGCGAACTGAGGATCGGGATCGTCGGCGCAGGCTGGGCCGCCCGGGTGGTGCACCTGCCCGGCTTCCGCGCGGCCGGGCAGCGGGTCACGGCCATCTGCGACATCAACCCCGAGCCTGCGCGGGCGCTCGCCGAGCAGTACGACATCCCCCGCGTGCACACCGACTGGCGCGAGATGCTGGCGAACGAGCGGCTCGACGCCGTGAGCGTCTGCGTGCCCAACCGGTTCCACCGAGAGCCGGTGCTCGCGGCGCTCGAGGCGGGCGCCCATGTCCTGTGCGAAAAGCCCCTCGCGGTCACCGCCGCCGAGGCCCGCGAGATGTTCACCGCGGCCGCCCGCCACGGCCGCATCCTCATGGCTGCGCAAAGCTTCCGCTTCGACGCCGGACCGCGCGCCATCCACCGAGTGGCGCAGGCGGGGCACCTCGGCGACATCTACTACGCCGAAGCAACAGCGATGCGCCGGATGGGTATTCCCACGTGGGGCACGTTTCACCAGTCCTCCCACGCGGCCGGCGGGGCGCTCCTCGACATCGGCGTGCACATGCTCGACCTGGCGATCTGGCTCATGGGGAACCCCGAGCCAGCGCGCGTGTCAGCGTCGATGCAACGCCGGTTCGGGCATCGGCCCGACATCGCCCGCATGTTCCGGAACGCCTGGGACCCCGAGCGGTTCGACGTCGAGGACTTTGCCGTCGCGCTGGTGCGCTTCGCCAACGGCGCCACGCTGCTCGTCCGGGCGACCTGGGCCGCTCACATCGAGAAGCAGGTCTTCAACGTGACGCTGTGCGGCGACGAAGCGGGCGCCACGACCCATCCGCCCGTGATCTACCGTAACCGCGAGGGCATCCCCGCCGATGAGCGGCTCCAGGTCGCGGAGACCCGGATGTACGAGCGCGAGATGGCGCACTGGGTGCAGGTCCTTCGCGGCGAAGCCGAGCCCGCCGTGAGGCCCGCCGAGACCATCAACGTCCAACGCATCCTGGAAGCCGCGTACCGTTCCGCCGCTGAGGGATGCGAAGTCCCGGTGGAACCCGCCGGCGAAGGCCCCTAACCGAAGTCGAGCGCTCCGCTCAGCGCCAGCGCCACCGCGGTCACGTTGTACGCCGCGTGGAGCGCGATGGCCGCGCCGAAGCGCCAGACCGTCCTCCGCGGCAGCGCCGAACCGCTCCTCGCCCACGCGATGAGGTCGGGTCCGATGCCCGAACCAGCGATGAAGCTCGCCGTCGCGTGCATCGCGATCGGAGCGGTGAACCGGTACGCGACGAACGCTCGCGCCGGCTCATCGACGGAAACCGTGACGAACGCGGCGCTCTCCAGCAGCCCGAACGAGAAGCCCGCCAGCGCGGCCAGGAGCGCCGCGTGGAGCTGCCCTCGCACGAGACGCGGCCAGCGGACGAGAAGCAAATACACGCCGGCGGGCTTCAGAATCTCCTCGATCGTCGGCGCTGCGACGAAGGGCAGGAGCAGCAACCCGAGTCCGGACGAGAGCTCTTCGATGACCGCCACAGGAGCCGCGACCAGCGCCCCGGCGACCGCGACAGCCGCCGCGGCGAGATGACCAATGGGGCCAACCTCGCGCGCCCCAGGGTCTGGCGGGGAACTGCCCGCGGGGACAGCTACGCCTTCCACCGTCCCTGCGCCACGGCCGGCACGAAGTCGCCCAAATCCACCGGGAACGGCACCGAGCGCCCCTCCTCAGCCGACTTGTAACAGGCCATGAGGACCTCGACGACGGCGAGCCCGTCTCGCCAGGTCTCGTCGGGCATGCGTCCCTCCAGGAACGATCGGACCATGTGCCGGTTCTCCGCCGTGTACCCGTAGGTCGCAGGCTCGTCGGCGACGACAGGCATGAGGCCCTGCTCGGCGTTCTGCTTTTCGACCAGGTCCTCCCCCGCTTCACCCTGAACCCGCCGGCTCATGAACACCGTGAGATCGGTGTTGAGGCTATCGATCTGCATGGCGTATTCCGGGCCGAGGAGCTCTGTGCGCAGACGCAGCCCGGCGCCCACGAAGTTCCACGATGTCGTGGCTTCGACCAGCAGCCGTTCGCCGTTCGGACCGCGAAGACGCACGGCCGCCCGCGCGAAGTCCTCCGCCGGAGCGGTGGCGTAGTCGACGAGGCCGCCGGTCATCTCCCGGAGCGCCTCGGCGTATTCCCGCCGTGTCCATTTGAGGGACGCGATCTGCGCGCTCACCTCTTCGACCGTCAGGGCCTCGCGCGGCTCGCCCGGCGCCGTGAGCAGGAAGCGCGCGACCTCGTAGCTGTGGCACAGCATGTCGTTGAGGACGCCCCCGCCCTGACGCCGGCCGTCCCAGAACCACGGCATGTGCGGCCCGCTGTGCTCCTCCGCCGCTCGCGCGAGATACGGACGCCCGGCGATGGGCACGGCTCGTCGCCAGATAATCTCTTTCCCGCGGGTAACGCTCGGCGCGAAGACCTGGTTCTCCAAATAGCCGTGGAGCAACGGGGTCTGTTCGACGAGCTCGACCATGCGTCGGGCTTCGGCCACATTCCGCGCGAGCGGCTTCTCGCAGGCGACGCCCACGAGCTCGCCCTTCCCCGAGCGGACAGCGTCCACGATCTCTTCGACGATTTCGACGCGCGTGTCGTTGGTCGCCGCGATCCAGATAGCGTCGACGGCCGGGTCCGCCACCAGGTCCGTCACCGAACGGTGGACCTTGGGCTCACCTACTGCCAGCTCCTTCGAGAGCGCCGCCAGCGCCTCGGCTCGCTGACGGGTGGGGCTGAAGACGCCGGCGACGTCGGCGTCGCGCACGCCGACCAGACTCTGCACGTGGAAGCGGTTCATGAAACCCGCTCCCACGAACCCGATGCCGAGCCTCCGCTTCTCCATCGCGCCCGTCTCCTCCTGTGTTCGATGTGGCGCTATTGTGCGCGAAAGGCGAGCCACGGCGCCAGCGCCGCTATCGCCTTCGCCGGGCGGGCGCTACCATAGCGGACAGCTTCGCCGCGAGGAGACTGCCCGATGTCCGACTACCAGCACATCACGTACGAGGCGCGTGACCGCGTCGCGCTGGTCACCCTCAACCGCCCGGAGAAGCTCAACGCGTGGACGGGCCTCATGGAGCGCGAGTTCCTGGACGCCATCGAGCGAGCGGCCCGCGACCCCCAGATCGGCGTCATGGTGGTGACGGGCGCGGGCCGGGGCTTCTGCGCCGGGGCCGACATCTCCGGCTGGTCGGAAGACCTCGCAGCGGGCGAGGGGCAGGCGCCCCGGCGGCCCTCACCCCTTCTCGACGAAGAGGGCAGTCCCGAAGTGCCTATCGCGCTCTCCCGCGGGAAGCCGGTCATCGCTGCCATCAACGGGCCGGCCATCGGCGTGGGGCTGACGATGGCGCTCGCGTGCGACATCCGCATCGCCTCGGATCAGGCCCGCTTTTCGGCGCGATTCGTCAAAGTGGGCCTCACACCCGAGTGCGGCAGCACCCGCTATCTGCCGCTGGTCGCCGGGTTCGCCAACGCGCTCTACCTGGCCCTCACGGGACGCATCATCGACGCCGCCGAAGCGGAGCGGCGCGGGCTGGTCGACCGGGTGGTGCCCCACGAACGGCTCATGGACGAAGCCATGTCGCTGGCCCGCGAGATCGCCGCCAACCCCATCGAGCCCGTCTGGACGGCGAAGCGGCTGCTTCACTTGAACGCCGTGGAGGCGGACCTGCGGAAGGTCGTCACGCTGGAGAGCTTCTCCATCCGCGAGCTGCGGCGCCGGCCGGCCCATGCGGAGGCGGTGCGCGCCTTCATCGAGAAGCGCGAGCCTCGGTTCAACGTGGATTAGAGCGCGAGCTCGCCCCGCGCGCCTTCCTGGCGCAGGTCGTGCTCCACCATCATCTCGACGAGCTCCTGGAAGCTCACGCTGGGCCTCCAGCCGAGCTTCTCGCGCGCTTTCGTTGCGTCCGCCCGGAGCACGTCGACCTCCGCGGGGCGTAGAAACTGCGGGTCCACGCGCACGTAGTCTCGCCAGTTGAGCCCGACATAGCTGAACGCGGCCTCGATGAATTCCCGCACGGAGTGTGACTCGCCGGTCCCGACGACGTAGTCGTCCGGTTCGTCCTGCTGCAACATCAGATGCATCGCGCGGACGTAGTCGCCGGCGAACCCCCAGTCGCGCTTGGCGTCGAGGTTCCCCATGGCGAGCTCTTTCTGCTTGCCGAGCTTGATGCGCGCCACGCCGAGGCTGATCTTGCGGGTCACGAACTCCGGCCCCCGCCGGGGCGACTCGTGATTGAACAGGATGCCGCTGCACGCGAACAGGTTGTAGCTCTCGCGGTAGTTCACCGTGATGTAGTGCCCGTAGACTTTCGCCACGCCGTACGGACTGCGCGGGTAGAACGGCGTGCGCTCGTTCTGCGGCGTCTCCCGCACCTTCCCGAACATCTCGCTGGACGACGCCTGGTAGAAGCGGATGCCGCGCCCGGCGTCGGACCGCGACGGCGTCGCGCCCGTCACGATGCGGATGGCTTCGAGCATCCGCAGGACGCCGAGGCCGGTGATCTCCCCGGTGAGCTCAGCCTGATTCCACGAGAGCGGCACGAAGCTGATCGCCGCGAGGTTGTACACCTCGTCCGGCTGCACCTTCTGGATGACCGCGATCAGCGAAGCCTGATCGAGCAGGTCCCCCTCGACAATGCGGACGTCGGGCAGCATCCGCTCGACCTGCTGCCGCTTGGGGTTGTTCTGGCCCCGGATCATGCCGTAGACCTCGTAGCCGAGAGCGAGCAGGTGCTCCGCCAGGTACGACCCGTCCTGGCCGGTGATGCCGGTGATGAGGGCTCTGGGCATGCTGGACCTCCTTCCGGGCGCCGGGCTGCCCGCGTGTGCCGCGTTATAGGCGCGCCGGAGCCTTCGCGTCAACCGCTGAGATCCGTTTGACACCCGGGGAAGCGGTTGCTATAACGCTGCCTGCCGGCGAGCCGCGCTCGTCGACCCCACTTCCGCAGGACGGAATGCGATGGCGACAGGAGCCCCCGTCATGGCCCAGCGGTCCCGCACGTACGGCATGATCATCTGCGTCCTCAGCGTGCTCACGGGCATCGTCTTCCTCGGTGGGGTGCTCCGGCGGAGCTACATGGCGCTGGCCATCCCCGTCACCGCCGGGTTCCTGGGCGCGCTCTACGTGGCGTTCTGGATCGGCCGCGCGCTGGTCACCACTCCCATCGAGCCTCCCGCGGACGACTGACGCACGTCACGGCACGAGGACGATCTTGCCGAACTGCTCCCGGTTGAGCATCCGCGCGACCGCGGATCTGATTTCCGAGAGCGGATAGACGCGGTCGACCACCGGACGGAGTTCGCCCCGCTCGAAGTACGGCATCGCCTGCAAGAGCTCTTCCTTGCGCCCCATAAAAGAACCGAGGATCGTCTGGTGCGCTAAAAAGAACCGCGTCACGTTCAGCGTGGCGTTCGGGCCGGCGGTGGCGCCGCACGTCACGAGGCGGCCATCGGGCGCCAGCGCCCGCACCGAAGCCTCGAAGATCTCTCCCCCGACGTGCTCCACGACGACGTCGACGCCCCGGCCCCCTGTGAGCCGCCGCGCCTCCTCGTCGACCCTGGCCTTCGTGTAATCGATGACGTCGTCGGCCCCGAGCTCCCGCGCCTTCTCGAGCTTCGCCGCCGAGCCCGCCGTCGCGATGATCCGCCCGGCGCCGTGCAGGCGCGCGATCTGGATCGCCGCCGACCCCACGCCCGAGCCGGCGCCGTTCACCAGCACGACGTCGCCTCGCCGCAGCTTGGCCCGGTCCATCAGCATGTGCCACGCCGTCACGAAGACGAGGGGGATGGACGCCGCCTCCTCGAAGGAGAGCCGATCAGGCTTCGGGAACACGTTGACCGCCGGCACGACCACGTATTCAGCGAGCCCTCCGTCGCGACCCTGGCCCAGGAGCCGGTACTCCCGACAGCGGTTGTCTTCTCCGCGAAGGCACGCGAGGCAGTGGCCGCAGCTCACGCCCGGGTGCACCATCACGGCGTCGCCCGGCTTCACGTGGGTCACGCCGGGCCCGACGGTGTCGATCTCGCCCGCGACGTCGGCCCCGAGAATGCGCGGGGGGTCGTACTTCGCGCCCGGCGGCGCCTTGGCGGCCCACGCCTCGAGGTGGTTCAGGGCCACGGCCCGGACGCGTACGCGGACTTCACCGGGCCCCGCAACGGGGTCGGGGGCGTCCTCGTACACGTAGCTTTCGACACCGCCGGACTCATGAATTCGCGCTGCCTTCATCGTCTCCTCCGCTCGACGCTGCGTTCACACGACTCATCTGCGCCCGGCGCCCTTCGCGCCGGACCTATCGCGGGCCTAGAATGACCGAGGTAAACGCTACGGACAACGGCCGGATGGACACGGGGAGCCGGAACATGGCCACCGCGCGCCGACGTAACGCCGTCCTGCTCACCGACGCCGAGGTGATCGAGCGCCTCCCCGAACTTTGGAAGGCGCTCGATGAGTTCAACTTGGGGTTCTGGTTCGAGGCGCACGAGACGCTGGAAGACCTGTGGTTCGTCTCCCCTTGGCCCGTGAGGCAGTTCTTCCAGGGCGTCATTCAGGCGGCGGCGGCGTTCGTTCATCTCGCCCGCCGCGAACCTGCAGGCGCCCTCAAGCTCCTGCCGCTCGCCATCGCGAAGCTGGAGCCGTTCGCTCCCGCGTACCTCGGCGTCGACGTGGCGCGGCTCGTCGCGGACCTGCGGCGGTGCGTCGAGGAGATCGCCCGCCTCGACCAGGCCGGCTGCGACGCCTATCGCGAGCGCGCGCCACGGATTCGCTTCGAGCGCACCGTGCCCGACACCACCCACCGGGACGGCGTGACCCCGGCGCCGCGCACGCTTCCCGCATCGGCACGATGATGGTCGCGCGCATCCCCTGTACGACCGGGCGCGCCGCGTGGACGGGTTTTCCGAAGGCTTTCGCGTTCGTCATCGCGACCCTCGCATCCCTCTCCCTCGCCGCGTGCCGCGACGTCGCCCCCTCCCCGGCTTCCACCCCGACACGCGTCGCGGAGGGCCCTCCGCGCCCCTTCGAAATGGGGATCAGCTCGCTGCCCCTGGAGCTCACGGACGACGGATACATCCGCGTCATGGATCTCGCCGCCCAGGCGGGCGAGATCGTGCTCGTCAAGCGCACGCCCCCGTGGGAAGAGGTCTTGCCTGGCGGCCGCATCTCCGACGAAACGGCCTCCATCACGGAGCGCGAGCGGTCGCTCATCCGAGAACGAGGCCTCGGCCTCTTCTTCGCCATCGACCCGACCGACCCTCTCGACCGGGGCCGGCTGGCCGGGCTGCCCGAGCGACTGCGAGGGGCGGGATTCGCCCACCCCGACATCCAGCACGCGCTGTTCACCTACGCTGAATACGTCGTCAAGAACTATCGCCCCCGGTACCTGGCCGTGGCCACCGACATCAACCTGTACGCCCGCATCCACCCGGACGACTTCGAAGCGTTCGTGGAGGTGTACCGCAGGATCTACGACGCCGTAAAGGAGACCTCGCCGGAGACCGCAGTCTTCGTGACCTTCCAGTACGAAGACCTCAACGGCGTGTTGCCGACAGTGGAGGAGCACCCGCCCGACTGGGACCTGGTCGCGCGCTTCGGCGGTCGGCTCGACCTGTTCGCCATCTCCACGTTTCCGAGTCTGGCCTATCAGCGCGTGAAGGCGATCCCCGCCGACTACTACACACGCGCGCAGCGTCGGACGGGCCTGCCCCTCGCCATCGCGGAGATGGGATATTCCTCCGGTCCCGGACGACGGGGGCTGAATCTGGGCACGGAGCCCCTGCAGGAGGAGTTCCTCGTCCGTATCCTGCTCGAGGCCGAGGCTCTGAAGATGCGGTTCGTCGTCTGGCTGGCCGCGTGGGACCTTCCGTACGCGACCGACCCACCGTTAGACACGTTTCGCTACGTGGGTCTCCGCCGGGAAGACGGCTCGCCGAAGCCTGCGTGGGATGTCTGGGAGCGGGCCGTACGGCGCCCCTTGCGGTCGGAGGCCGCGCACTGACGCGCGCCGTGTTATTCCTCTTCGCCCTCGTCCGTGCTGAACAGCGGTTGCTCGTTGGCGGGCAAGCGGTAGATCTGCACGCGCCGGAACGGCTCCCGGCCCACGGACCGCGACGCGACGTTGTAGCGCTGCGCCATCTGATGCTGCAGGCGGCGGATGTACGCGTTCTGCGGTGAGAGCTCGACCACCCCGCTCGTGCCCTCGCTCATCAGCTCGCCGATGGCGTCTTCGGCCTCACGCATCGCCCGCGCCACGGGATCGCCACCGCGCCGCACCGTCTCCTGCATCGACAGGAGCGACTGCTCGATCTGCAGCAGCGTGTTGCTCTTCAGCACATAGACCGGAATGCCTCTCGCCTCGGCCTCCCGCAGCGCCTGCGGCTTCCGCCGGTAGTAGTTCTTCAGCGTCAGGACGGTGTCCGCCTCATACAGGTGTTCCGCGATGCCCACGGGAGACCCCGTCTGGCGGATGGCCTGCTCCAGGCGCTTCCGCGACACACCGAAGGGATAGATCAACCGAACGGGGGTCCGGCGCTCGCCGTTCCCTCCGGGCAGGGGCGCCTCGCGTGCGCCGCGCCGCTCCCGCGGGACGCCGGGGCCGGACACGATGCGCACCTCGCCGTCTTCGCCGATCTCGCGCACCTCGGGCGCGATGGGGTACCCGCGCAGGATCGAGTCGACCGTTTCAGCGACGTCGCGGTGCACCGCCACGCGGTCCCACGACTGGATCTCGATGACGACGTCGAAGGTCGGCGGCGCCTTGCGTTCGAGGATCGACTTCTGCGTGCCCCGGCGGCGGGCCTCTTCGTCGCTCAGCGTCACCGACTGAATGCCGCCGATGAGGTCGGAGAGCGTCGGGTTCATCATCAGGTTCTCGAGCTCGTTCCCGTGCGCCGTGGCGACGAGTTGCACCCCACGCTCGGCAATGGTGCGCGCCGCCAGCGCTTCGAGCTCCGTGCCGATCTCGTCGATGACGATGACCTCGGGCATATGGTTCTCAACGGCCTCGATCATCACGGCGTGCTGGAGCGACGGGTGAGCCACCTGCATGCGTCGCGCCGCCCCGATCCCCGGGTGCGGGATGTCGCCGTCGCCGGCGATTTCGTTCGACGTGTCGACGATGACCACCCGCTTGTTCATGTCGTCGGCGAGCACCCGGGCGACCTCCCGCAACATCGTGGTCTTGCCGACACCCGGCCTTCCGAGCAGCAGGATGCTCTTCCCCGTCCGGACGAGGTCCTCGATGATGCGGATGGTGCCGAAGACCGCGCGTCCGACGCGGCACGTCAGGCCCACGATCCTGCCCCGGCGGTTCCGGATGCACGAGATGCGGTGCAGCGTCCGCTCGATGCCGGCCCGGTTGTCGTCACCGAACTCGCCGATGCGCGAGACCACGTATTCGATGTCGGCCTCCGTGACCTCGCCGTCGGAGAGCACGACGTCGCGCCCCGGGTAGCGCGCTTCGGGGAGGCGTCCCAGGTCCATCACGACCTCGAGCAGCTCGAAATTATCCTTCCGTTCGCGCAGCGGCCTGCTGATATGCGGCGGCAGCGCGTCCAGCAGCGCGTCGAGGTCATCGGTGATTTCACGCTGTACAGGCATACCGTTCCTCTTATCCCACAAGGTTTGCCGGCGCGAACCGCGGGGCCTTCACCGTCTCGGCGGTCCTCCGCGCCAGCACCGCGAACTCGGTGATCCGTCCGAATCCCAGGTCCTCCAGGCGCCGGATCAGCGCCCCGTCGTAGAGCGGCGCGAGCGTGTAGAGGGCAGACGCTTGAGCCAGGCGCAGAATGGCGGCGTGCAACACCCGGTCCAAAAGTTCGGGCTCGCCGGGCGCGGCCACCACCTGGAAGCGTCCGACGTCGCCGTCCACCGCCGTTCGCGCCCACGCCAGCACGCGGCCGTCGCGCTCGACCACGAACTGGTGCGTGCGCCGGGGCGCCGACAGCCGCTCCTGCGCCGCCACCCACTCGGGCAGCGTCGCCGCTTCGACACGGCGCACCGACTCCGGCACTGCGGCGTTGTACAGCCGGTACAGAGCGTAGGCGTCGGTCTTGAGGCGGCGCCGCCACCCGGGGTCGGCGTGGGCCGGGTCCACCGGCGCAGGGTTCGGGCGGTAGTACAGCCCCTCGGTCGAGACGATCGAGAAGCCGCAGCGCAGCGCCGTGTCCAGCGCGGCGCTCGCCGCATCCAGTCGGACGAAGACCTTCTCGGCCCGGGAGCGTCCAGCGTCGGCGACCACTCGGTCGAGCAGGTTGATGAGCACGCCCTCGTCGTCTTCGGCCGCGTCGATCAGGCAGTCGATCTCCCAGGCCTGCCGCGACCCGCGGACGCGCGCCGAGGCCAGCCCTCGGAGCGTGCGCCCTTTCACGCTGATCCACGTGTGCCGGCCCGTGGCGAACGACAGCCACTGCTCGACCGCCGTCTCCAGCGGCCCTGGGGCGTCCCCCTTTCCGATGCGATCCCAGGTGACGGCTTCGTTGGGACAACGCCGGCCGTCGTGTAGGACCAGCGCCACGAGGTCCGTGGGCAGCGGCGCGCGCGCGCTAGGCATTCCCCTCGGTTCGACCTCCTGTCGGGTCGATCTGGCGCCGGCGCTCAACTCGTCCCCGCCGCGAGGCGAGCCCCGCCCCGGGCGCCGCTCGCGAGCTCGAGAAACAGGCGGTGGAATCTCGTATCGTCCGTCAGCTCCGGATGAAACGCGGTCGCGAGCATGCTCCCCTGGCGCGCCGCGACCATCGTGCCGTCGTCTAGCGTCGCCAGCACGTCGACCTCGGGTCCCACCTCCTCGATGCGCGGCGCGCGGATGAAGACGGCCGGGAACGGCCCGCCGTCCATCCCGCGCACCTCGACCCACGCCTCGAAGCTATCGATCTGCCTGCCGAACGCGTTGCGGCGAACCGTCAGGTCCATCAATCCCAGTGGCGGCCGGTCGAGGTCAGGCACGCGGCGCCCGAGCACGATCATGCCGGCGCAGGTGCCCCAGAGGGCGCCGCCCGCTTCCGCGAACTTGCGCAGCGGCTCACGCAGGCCGTACTCGTCGATAAGGCGAACGATGGTCGTGCTCTCGCCCCCGGGAAGAATGATGCCGTCGAGCCCTTCGAGATGCTGCGGCAATCGCACCTCGACGGCCTCCACGCCGAGGCGCCGGAGCATCGACACGTGTTCCTCGAAGTCGCCTTGCAGGGCGAGTACGCCGGCTCTCACGTTGACATTGTAACGCAGGGACGCCGGCGCTAGCCGGAGGCGGCGGGTCCCTCCACCGCTTCCATGACCTTCGTGATGAGATGCGATTCCGGCACGGCCCCCACGATCTCGACGCGGTCGTTGATGACCGTCTTGGGGACGCCCATCACGCGGTACTTCTGCGCCAGATGCGGAAACTCGATCGCTTCGATCACGTCCGCGGTCACCCGTTCGCTCGCCTTCGCCATCTCGTGGGCCAACCTGGCCGCCTGGGGGCAGTACGGTCAGGTGGGGGTGACGAAGACACGGATGTGCACATCCTGCGTTAGCGCCCCCAGCTTGGCGAGCGTGTCGGCGCTGAGCCCTGACGCCGAGGTCGACAGGTCGACCAGGTCCTCGAGCACAGCCGCGAACTCGTACCCCGAGGGCACGCCGAAGTAGCGGACGACACCCTTCGTGTGCTGACTGGAAAAGATCGTGGCGGGAACGCTGTCGACGCCGTACCGCTCGGCCTGTTCGCGATCGCGCACCAGGTCGTAGACGGTGAGCCGGATCTTGTCGGAGAGCTCGCTCACCTCGGCGAGCAGCTCGCGCGTCTCTTTGCAGTACTGGCACTCGTGGCGCCCCGGCACGATGAGCGGGGACTCCGCTTGCGTGAAATGGACGATCTCGACGGGGTCGACCAGGCGCTGCTCGAGATGTTCCTTGATCTGGGTGCGCTGATCCTCCGTAAGCAGGGGCATGAACGGCTCCTTCCTGCCAACGTCGCGGGGTTACCAGCCGCGACCCGCCAGCAGCTCTTCCCTGGGAATAGAGGCGATGTCGAGCCCGCGCATCGGCTCGCCCAGCCCGCGGGAGACCTCTGCGATGATCTTCGGGTCGTTGTAGTGCGTCACGGCCCGGACGATGGCCCGCGCCCGCTTCTCGGGGTTCTCCGACTTGAAGATGCCCGACCCCACGAAGACGCCGTCGGCGCCGAGCTGCATCATGAGCGCCGCGTCGGCCGGCGTGGCCACGCCGCCGGCAGCGAAGTTGACCACGGGGAGCCGGCCCTCTTCCTTCACCATCTTGACGAGCTCGTACGGGGCGCCCAGGTTCTTCGCTTCCGCCATGAGCTCTTCGTCCGGCATGTTCTGAATGCGGCGGATCCCGTCCCATACGGCCCGCATGTGCCGCACCGCTTCCACGATATTGCCGGTGCCCGCCTCGCCCTTCGTGCGGATCATCGCCGCGCCCTCGCCGATACGCCGCAGGGCCTCACCCAGGTCCCGGGCCCCGCACACGAACGGCACCTTGAACAGATGCTTGTTGACGTGGTGCGCCTCGTCCGCCGGGGTCAGCACTTCAGACTCGTCGATGTAGTCGACGCCGATGGCCTCGAGCACCTGCGCCTCGACGAAGTGACCAATGCGGCACTTCGCCATCACGGGAATCGTCACGGCCTCCATGATGCGAATGATGACCTCGGGGTCAGCCATGCGGGCGACGCCCCCCGCCGCCCGAATGTCCGCCGGCACCCGTTCGAGCGCCATGACGGCGCACGCGCCGGCCTCCTCCGCGATCTTCGCCTGCTCTGGCGTCACCACGTCCATGATGACGCCGCCCTTGAGCATCTGGGCGAGGCCCTTCTTGACCGTCCACGTCCCCGTGGCGGCGCCGTCGCCGTTCTTCGACCGTTCGCTCTCCATGGCCATCGCTAGAACTCCTGCTGCGTGGTCCCGCGCCCCAATTCTATCGGAACGCGCTCCTCGTCGGCACGTCCGAGTGGGGGCCGGCCCGCCCCAGCCGAAGCTCTGTTATCCTTCGCGTATGCGCATCGGGCTCATCTCGGACACCCACATCCCGGAGGCGCGAGACGCCCTCTGGCCCGAGGTGTACGACGCCTTTCGCGATGTCGACGCCATCCTGCATGCGGGCGATCTGCACGCGATCGAGGTGCTGGACTGGCTCGAACAGCGCTGCGGCGTCCCGGTGTTCGCCGCGCGCGGCAACGGAGACGACGGAGGGGGCGGCAGGCCGGTGACCCCGGACGACCCGCGCCTCAAACGCGCCCACGTCCTCACCTTCGGCGGTCTGCGCGTCGGTCTGGTCCACGACCTCGCCTTGCCAGAGTGGCCACCCCATCGGACGCTCGAGTCCATGATGGACCATCATTTCGGCGGGCCCGTCGACGTCATCGTCTACGGCGATACGCACGTCGAGGAGGTGTCCGAACTCAAGGGCGTGCTCCTCGTGAATCCCGGCTCGCCCACGTTTCCGCGGAACTACACCACGCGCAAAGGTACCATCGGCTTCCTCGAGATCGACGGCGGGACTGCGCGCGCCTGGGTGGAGTGGTTGCCGGGCGCCGAGCCCATCCCAAGACGCGCGTAATCAGTGCGGAGGCGCCCGTCTCCAGGGCGCGGCGAGTTCGCCTTGACCCGCCCTTCGGGCGTCCGCTATCGTGAGGCTGACGTCAGGGTTCGCCAGCGCCGACGTGCCCCCGAAAGGGCACACTTTTTTCGCGGTGGGCGTTGCATAGCGGTTAATGCGCCTGGTTGTGGCCCAGGAGATCGAGGGTTCGAATCCCTCCGTCCACCCCATCATCCACCTTCGCGATCACGCCCGGGGGTCACGTGCCCGAATCCGTCCCTCCCGCTGAACCACCGGCGCCGCCCCCGCCCGACGAGAGCGCACCCCTCCGCACCTTCGAGTACGGCTTCGACCGCCCGCGCCGTTCGGGCCGGTTCGCGCTCGCGCTTGCGGCGCTCGTGGGCGCGATCGTAGCGGGAGGCGCCGTAGCCGCGGCGTTCCTTCTGGTCGACCGCGGCGGAAGCGAGGTCGACGCCGACCGCCAGACCGCGGCGTCCATCGCTGCGATCCTCGCGCTCTCGGGCGACAGCGATTCCCGGTTCGACGAATTCATCGCGGCCACACCCGACTCGCTGCCGGACGATCTCCCCGCGCATCCCGACGCCCGCCTCGTCGTCTCCTACCGCCTGAGCCTGGGCGACGGCACGGACACCTACCTGCTCGTAAGCCGGGTCGACGAGGCGGAAGACGCGGTCGTCGCGTACTTCCTCGAGGCGCTCGATGAGGACCCGTGGCAGGTGACCGGCGGCTCGTCCAGCCCTGACATCGTCGCCGTGCAGTTCTCGAACGTCGAGGACCCCGACGTGCAGGGCGCGGTGAACATCCGGAGCCAGAAGCAGGGCACGACGACCATCCTCACCGTGGTGCAGGCGCCCCACGAGGACACGGGCGAGCCTCCTGTCGAGGAAAGCCGCGCGCTGCCGCCCGATTTTCCCGCCGAGGTCCCCGTGTACCCGGAGGCGGTCGTCACCGACGCGGCGTTCCTGAAGCAGCCGGGCTCGACGCGATTCTTCCTCTCCGCCCTCACGCGCGACAACATCGCCGCGGTGATGGACTTCTACCGCGGCGCCTTCGAGGAACAGGGCTGGAATGTCGACGACGCGTCGGCCGGCGGCGAGGACACCATGTCCTTCAACGACCCCGATGAGCGGTTCACCGGCGCCGTCACCGCCTCGGAGGACGACGCGCACGAGGGCTACACCCGCATCGACCTCGTAGTCGACCGCTCGACCCGCGAAGAGAACTAGCGTCCGGAGGCGCGCGCCGGCCTTACGCCAGCCGGTCCACCAGCAGGCTCCCTAGCCCGAGCAGGAACAGGAAGCCCATCACGTCCGTGAAGGTGGTGAGCCAGATCGCCGACGCCAGGGCGGGGTCGATCCGGATAGCCTTGAGTCCGAGAGGAATGAGCGCGCCGGCGAGCCCCGCGACCACGAGATTCCCCACCATCGCGACCAGCACCACGAGCGAGAGCCACACGTTCTGCGACAGGGCAAGCGCCAGCCCCGCGGTCAGGAGCCCGGCGATGAGCCCGTGGATGAATCCGAACGCAATCTCCTTAGCGGCGACGCGCGCGGCGTCCCGCACGCTGACCTCGCCCAGGGCGAGCCCGCGCACCACGAGCGTCGTCGCCTGTGTACCCGTGTTCCCGCCATGTCCCGCGATGATGGGCATGAAGGCCGCCAGCATCGCGACCCGCGAGATCGTCCCCTCGAACGCGCTCACCGTGAGCGCGGCCACGAACGCCGTCGTGAGGTTGACGAGCAGCCACGGCACCCGGCGGCGCAGCGCCGTCCCGACGGGGCTGAGCACCGACTCCTGCACGTCGAGGCCGGCCTGCCGGTAGATGTCCTCCGTCGCCTCCTCCACCTGCACATCGAGCACGTCATCGGCGGTGATGACGCCCACCAGGCGCCCGTCGTCGTCGACCACGGGCAGCGCCATCAGGTCGTAGTGCCGCATCTTCTCCGCGGCCACCTCCTGGTCCGCGCCAGCGGCGACGCTGATGACGTCGCGGTCCATGATGTCGCCCAGCTTCGTGCCCGGGTCGGACACGATGAGCTGGCGCATACTCACGATGCCTTCGAGCCGGTGGTCGGCGTCGACCACGTAGAGGTAGTACGGGTAGTCGACGTCCGGCTTCTGCGAGCGGAGGTAGGCGATGGCCTCGTCGACGGTCCACCCCTTGTGCAGAGCCACGACCGCGGGCGTCATGCGCCCGCCGGCCGTCTCCTCCTCGTGCGCCAGGAGGCTGCGCACGCGGTCGGGCTCCTCCATGCGGGCGAGGACCGCTTCCGCCTGTTCGCGGTCGAGGGCCTGGAGGATGTCCGCGGCTACGTCCTCGTGGACGTGGTCGAGCACCGGCCCGAGGAACTCGGGGGCCAGGGTGCGGACCAGCCGTTCGCGGGGCTCTTCGGCGAGATGTTCGAGGATTTCG
This sequence comes from Chloroflexota bacterium, assembly GCA_037444005.1. Classification (GTDB taxonomy): domain Bacteria; phylum Chloroflexota; class Dehalococcoidia; order DSTF01; family JACRBR01; genus DATLZC01. Next base: position 57,021 of record JBBING010000003.1, on the reverse strand, counting down.
GCGGTTTCGTCGGGGGAGAAGGTGCGGAGCAGGGGCTCGCGGAGGGCGGGGCCCAGCTCCTCTATGACGTCAGCCTGGTCGGCCGGGTGAAGCGCAGCCAGCAGCGAGAGCGCCTTGCGCACCTCGCCCGACTCGACGAGCGCGCGCACCTCGTCGAGAAGCTGCTGCTGGCGAGCTTCCACCGCCATAACCGTGAATGTCCCATGTCAGGGCCCACGAGCGACGATCGCCCGGGCCCTCCGGATTGGAAGACGCCTCGAGTTGCATTGAGAGCGAATTCGAACCCATGGTAGACTGCGCCAGAGCCACCACGAATGGCGTTCCGGCGCCTCCTCTGGCACTGTAAAGGCTTTGGGCGAGGGACGCAACCACGGGGTGGCGCCCTTCGACGCCGCGCCCTCGTAGCTCAGTCGGATAGAGCGCCTGACTTCGAATCAGTAGGTCGCAGGTTCGAGTCCTGCCGAGGGCGCCACCACGATCCTGTCACGCTTAGACGGGCATTCGGTCACATCGAGGGGACGCGATCGATAGACCTCTCAGTACACGCGCTGGCAACCGAAGGCGCCGACGGCGTTCACCACCTGATAGTCGCTGATCCAGCCGTCCCAATTGCCCGCGACCCCCGTGATCATCTTCGCGCTTCCGTATGGCAGATCGAGCCAGTACGAGACGTCCTCAACCCGGTAGATGCAGAAGTCCGACCACAGCGTCTGACGTTCCGGGCTTGCGAACGCCATCTTCCCGGTCAGCACGCCCGCGACGATGGCGACGCCCGCCAGAAACCCTGCAAAGAAGCGCAGCATGCCTCTCCTTTCAAAATACGCGAACGTTCCAGGATACTATCGGACGTCAGCGACATTTCCTGTCGGCGTTTCCGCGGCCAGTCGCTGCAGAGGATGCGCTCGGCGGCGGAAGGCCGTACCATACCGCCAAAGAACGAGGAGGTTCTCCCATGCCCGCACTCTCGGACGCCATGCGCAAGGCCCTCAACGAACAGATCAACGCCGAGCTCGCTTCCGCCTACCTCTACCTGAGCATGTCCGCGTTCTGCGACCAGCGAAACCTCACGGGCGCCGCCCACTGGCTCCGCCTCCAGTGGCAGGAGGAGTTGGGGCACGCCACCAAGCTCATCGACTACGTGACCGAGCGCGGCGGCGAGGTCACCCTCGGCGGTATCGAGGCGCCTCCGGCCCAGTTCGGCTCGCTCACGGCGATCTTCGAGCAGGTGCTGTCGCACGAACAGGAGGTCACGGCTGCCATCTACCGCCTGTACGACCTCGCGGTCACCGAGAAGGACTACGCCGCCCAGGCGTTGCTCCAGTGGTATGTGGACGAGCAGGTAGAGGAGGAGAAGTCGGCCGCGGAGATCCTGGCGATGCTGCGGCTCGCGGGCGACAGCGGGGCCGCCCTCCTGATGGTGGACCGCCAGCTCGCCCAGCGGGCGGCCTCCTGACCGAGGACGACTGTATGGACGTGTTGCGCACTCCGGACGAGCGCCTCTCCAACCTGCCGGGCTATCCCTTCGCCCCCCGCTACGTCGAGATCCGCGGCCTGCGGATGCACTACGTGGACGAGGGCCCACCGGATCGGGAGCCGGTCCTTTTGCTCCACGGCGAGCCGTCGTGGTCCTACCTCTACCGCAAGATGATTCCCGCGCTGGTCGACGCCGGCCTGCGAGCCGTCGCGCCCGACTTCTTCGGCTTCGGTCGCTCCGACAAACCCGCGAGCCGAGACGACTACTCGTACCACTTCCACGTCGACAGCCTGTGGGAGTTCATCCAGGCGCTCGACCTGCGCGGGATCACGCTCGTGGGGCAGGACTGGGGCGGGCTCATCGGACTGCGCGTCGCCGCCGAGCATCCCGAACGCTTCGCCCGGATCGTGGCGGCGAACACCTTTCTTCCCACGGGGGACCGCCCGCCGGGAGAGGCGTTTCTGCGATGGCAGCGGTTCTCGCAGGAAGCGCCCGAGCTGCCCATTGGCTTCATCGTGAGCCGCGGCTGTGTCTCGGAGCTCCCGCCCGAGGTCGTCGCCGCCTACGACGCGCCCTTCCCCGACGAGCGGTACAAGGCCGGCGCGCGCGCCTTTCCGATGCTTGTGCCCACGCGGCCGGATGACCCGGCGTCAGAAGCCAACCGGCGCGCGTGGGCCGTGCTCGAGCGGTGGGAGAAGCCGTTTCTGACGGCGTTCAGCGATAGCGATCCCATCACGCGCGGCGCCGACGCCATCTTTCGGGCGCGAGTCCCCGGGGCGCGCGGGCAGCCTCACGCCACCATCGAGGGCGCCGGGCACTTCCTCCAGGAGGACAAAGGCGAGGAGCTCGCGCAGGTGATCGTGGACTTCGTCCGGGCGAACCCGGCGCGATAGTTACGCGTCCGGGATGAGCACGAGCTTTCCCGTGGTCTCCCGCGCCACCATCCGCCGGTGCACGTCAGCGGCGGCCGACAGTGGCGCCGTCTCGCCGACGACGATCCGCAGCCATCCGCCCTCGAGAGCCCGGAAGATGCGCTCATGGGTCGGCGCCATGAGATCGGCGCGCTCCATCGCCGTCGTCAAGTAGTATCCGACCACGGTCTGGTTGAGGCGCATCAGGACCGCTGGATTCAGTGACGGCATCTCCGGACCCGCGACGCCGAACACCACGAGACGGCCCCACGGCGCGAGGCACCGCAGGCTCTGAGCGAAGACATCGCCTCCCACCATCTCGCAGATGACGTCGGCGCCTCTGCCGTCCGTGGCCTCGAGCACCGCGTCGGCCCAACCGGGCTTCGTGTAGTCGATCGCGACGTCGGCCCCGAGCGTGCGGGCGAGCTCCCGCTTCTGCTCGGTCGACGCCGTCGCGACCACCCGGGCCCCGGCCAGCTTCGCCATCTGCACGAGCATCACGCCGACGCCGCCGGCCGCCGCGTGTACGAGCACCGTCTCCCCGGCCTGAAGGCGCCCCGCGAGATGCAGCACCTGGTCTGCCGTCACCGCCTGCACCGGGATGGCGGCGGCTTCCGTCCAGCCGAGCCCGTCGGGGATGCGTGTCAGGTGATGCGCCGGCACGGCCGCGAGCTCTGCGTAGCCGCCGGCGTTGGCCAGCGCCGCCATCACTCGATCGCCGGGCGCGAAGCCCTTCACGCCTTCCCCCAGCGCCACAACTTCACCCGCGATCTCCAGGCCCGGGATCTGCGGGAACCGCGGCTGGAGAAAATATCGGCCGCGGGTGAACATCGTGTCCGCGTAGTTCACGCCCGCAGCCCGCACCCGAACCAGCACTTCGCCGGCGCCGGGGGACGGGTCGGGCGCGTCCTCGTACCGCAGGACCTCCGGGCCACCGAGCTCGTGGAATCGAATCGCGCGCAACTGTCTCGCTCCTTGCTTCGTTATGTCGACTTCCGTTCCCGTTCGACCTCGGGGTTCACGCAGTGAGGCAGCGGCCGTCCCTCGAGACCAGCGATGCAGTTCTCCACCGCCATCTCGGCCATCCGCGTGCGCGTCGCGTGGCTCGCGCTGCCGATATGCGGCAGGATCACCACGTTCGGCGCCGCCAGCAGCGGATCGTCGGGCGGGATCGGTTCGACCTCGGTCACGTCGACGCCCGCCCCCGCGATGACGCCCTCGCGGAGGGCCGCCGCCAGCGCCGCCTGGTCGACGACGGGGCCCCGCGCCGTGTTGATCAGGATCGCGGTGCGCTTCATGAGCCGCAACTCTCGCTCCCCGATGAGGTGCCGCGTTTCTGGCGTGAGGGGCACGTGGAGCGACACGAAGTCGCTCTCCCTGAGCAGCTCATCGAGCGAGACTCGCCGGCCGATCTCCGCCTCGCCTGCCGATCGCCGCGTGTACAGGACCCGCATCCCGAATCCGAGGGCGCGTCGCGCCACCGCCTGTCCGATGGCCCCCATGCCCACGATGCCCAGTGTCGCGCCGTGTACGTCGTAGCCCAACAGCAGGTTCGGGTCCCACGTCTTCCAGCGGCCTTCGCGGACGAAGCGGTCCCCTTCGACGACGCGCCGCGCCGTCGCCAGGAGCAGCGCCCACGCGAGGTCGGCGGTGGTCTCCGTGAGCACGCCGGGCGTGTGACCGACAGGGATGCCGCGGGCCGTCGCCACCGCCACATCGATGTGGTCGTACCCGACGGCCATGGTGCTGACGACTCGCAGTCGCGGCGCCGCGTCGAGCACCCCGGCGTCGATCCGGTCCGTGAGCAGGCAGATGAGGCCGTCGGCTTCACGGACGCCCGCGATCAACTCGTCCCGTGACGGCGGTAGCTCGCCCTCCCACACGTCCACGTGAGCGGCCGCGCTCAGACGCTCGAGGGCGTCCCCGGGCAGCCGGCGGGTCACGAAGACGCGGGGCCGCTCGCCGCTGGCCATGGCGCGACTAGCTCGACGGCTCGAGCCGGTGGAGCTGGTCGATGAGGTGCCGCGCGATCTCCCGCTCTTCCTCGGTCCGCGACGGCAGCCCGATCATCAGCCGGTTCACCATGCCGTCGAAATGCTTCTGGATGCGCGGAACGATGTCGTCGTACGTGCCGGACACACAGAACTGGTCCAGCATCTCGTCGGTGATCTCCTTGCTCAGCTCGTTCCACTTGCCCTCCGCGACCATCCGGTTGAGCTTGTCGCACGTCTCTCCCCATCCATGGAGGTCGAGCACGGCCTTGTACGTCCGGGTAGACGCGTAGAACGCGACCTGGCTGCGCACCTGCTCCCGCGCACGCTCGACGTCGTCCCACGTCTTTCCGGTGGCAACGAAGCCGCCGCCGGCGATGTCGATGTCTTTCAGGGAGCGGCCGACCTTCATCGCGCCCGCCTCGATGTTCGGCAGGATGACCTCGCGCAGATACTTCGGCGTGTTGAACCCGTGGATGCGGGCGCCATCGCACAGCATCCCGATGGTCTGGCAGTTGTACGGGTTGACGGCGGAGACGTAGATGGGGATGTGAGGATGCTCGATGGGCCCCGGGTTGAAGAAGGGCGTCATTAGCGTGAACTGGTAGTACTTCCCCACGAACTCCGGCTTCGTCCCGTTCTGCCAGCAATCCCAGATGGACCGCAGGCACTGAATGTACTCTCGCAGGCGCGGGCCTGGCGGCAGCCACTCGACGCTGAATCGACGGATGTTGTGCCCTTTGACTTGCGTGCCGAGGCCCAGCAGTAGGCGCCCTTTCGACGCCTTCTGCAGGTCCCACGCCTCCATGGCTGTCACCATCGGAGTCCGCGGGAAGGCGATCAGCACCGCCGTCCCGAGGGTGATCCGCTCGGTGTTCACCGCCGCGATGGCCAGCGGCAGCAGCGGATCGTGCGCGGTGTGAGCGGTGATGATGCCGTCGTAGCCCAGCGCTTCCGCTTCCCGCGCGCTCTCCGCCACCTTCGTGAGGTCGTCCTGTCGAACGCCCGTCTCGACTTTCATGTCGCACATCCTCGCTTTCTCTCGCCGCCTTCCAGTCCGGGCGAGCGAAGCGGATGATACACCCCTCGTCGGTTTGGCTGAACCCGTCCGCTCACGTTCCTGGCGCAGCGGTACAATGGGACCCACCGCGGAGGCGACAGCGATGTGGCCCGACGACCCGAACGGCCGAACGCAAGACGACGAGACGTACTGGGACCCAGACCCGGACGACCCCGACTGGGATCTGACCGAGGCGCACGGTTACAGCGACTGGGAGCCGCGCCCTTCGCCGCTGCGCCCGTGGATGATCGCGCTCGTCGCGGCGTTGTTCGTCCTGGCTCTGCTCGTGCCGTTGCTACGGCTCGCCTTCTGACACTGCTTGACTCGCACGCGACGCCGTGGAAGCATGAAGCCCGCCGCTCGTTGGCGCGCACGCTGGAAGGAGCCTACACCATGATCCTCGTCGCGGGAGGCACCGGATTCATCGGATCGGCCATCGTGCGCGAGTTGATGCGCCAGCGGCCCGCGCCGGTGGCGGTGCTCTCGCGCATCCCCTCGAAGGTAGCGCAGCGCTTTCCCGAGTACACCCTGGAGGCGCGCGGCGGCGACGTCACGGATCCCGCATCCCTCACCACCGCCCTCCGCGGCGTCGACACGGTGATCAACTGCGTTCAGTTTCCGACGTCCCCCATCGAAATCCCGCGGAAAGGCTGGACGTTCGAGAACGTCGACTACCGGGGAACCGTCAACCTCGTGGAGGCGTCGAAGGCGGCGGGGGTCAAGCGCATCGTATACCTGAGCGGCGTTGGCGCCGCGCCCGACGCCGACAAGCACTGGTTCCGGTTCAAGTGGCAGGCCGAGGAGGCGATCCGCGCCAGCGGCATCCCGTTTACCATCTTCCGGCCGACCTGGGTGTACGGCCCTGAAGACGTGGCACTGAACCGCTTCCTGGGCTTCGCGAAGTTCCTCCCGTTCGTGCCGACCTTCGGCGATGGCAAGCAGCTCATGCAGCCGGTGTTCGTGGAAGACGTGGCGAAAGCGGTCGTGCTCTCCCTGCAGACGCCCGCGTGCGTCAACCAGACGTTCGAGATCGGCGGGCCGGACGTCATGACGATGGACGAGGTCATCCGCACCGCCCTCGAGGTCGCCGGGAAGCGCCGGTTCATCCTGCATCAGCCCGTCGTCCTCGGGAAGCTCATCGGTCGCGTGGCCTCGCTCTTGCCAAATCCCCCACTCTCTGCGGACGCGGTGGACTTCATCACGCACAGCGCGGTGGCGGACAACGGCCCTCTGCTGGCGGCGCTGGAGCTGCGCCTAACGCCGCTCCGCGAAGGGCTCGCCTCGCACCTTCGCCCGTCCTGACCCGAACTTTACCCCGACTTCACCATTGACGGCGCCGCTGCGGTGACGTATGCTCGACCGTGGTAAGGCTATCTTTACCATCGTCCGATTCTCATGCCGGATCGAGTAAAGCCGCGATTGTTCGACGTGCTGGAAGCGCAGGGCCGGACGCAGCGATGGCTGTTGGCCGAGTTGGCCCGGCGCGGACAGCGATTCAGCGAGAGCTACCTCTCGCTGGTAAAGTCGGGCGCCAAGCGGCCCAGCCGCAGCTTTCGTGAGGCGGTCGCCGACATCCTCGGGCTGCCGGAGCGCGAGCTCTTCGAGCCGGAGTCGGCCCGGCCTACGCGGGGGCGGCGCCCTTCGCAGGAGGCACTCATGCCAGGAGACAAGGGCCCCATCAACGTCGCCATCATCGGAATCGGCAACTGCGCGTCGTCGCTGGTCCAGGGCGTCTACTTCTACCAGGACGCCCGCGAGGACGAGTTCGTGCCGGGCTTGATGCACGTCAACCTGGGCGGCTACCACGTGCGCGATATCCGCTTCGTCGCCGCCATCGACATCGACGCCAACAAAGTCGGCAAGGATCTCGCCGAGGCCATCTTTACCCCGCCGAACAACACCTACAAGTTCTGCGACGTCCCTCTCACGGGCGTGACCGTCGCCCGCGGCATGACCCACGACGGCCTGGGGAAGTACCTCTCGCAGGTCATCTACAAAGCGCCCGGCGGCACCGCCGATATCGTGCGCATCCTCAAGGAGACCCAGACGCACGTGGTCGTGAACTACCTGCCGGTGGGCTCGGAGGAGGCCACCAAGTGGTACGTCGAGCAGGTGCTGGCGGCGGGCTGCGGCTTCGTGAACTGCATCCCTGTCTTCATCGCCCGCGACCCCAACGGCTACTGGCCCCGCCGGTTCCAGGACGCGGGCCTGCCGATCATCGGCGACGACATCAAGTCCCAGGTCGGCGCCACCATCGTCCACCGGGTGCTCACGAAGCTGTTCCGAGACCGTGGTGTGCGCCTCGACCGGACGTACCAGCTCAACTTCGGGGGCAACACCGACTTCTTGAACATGCTCGAGCGCGAGCGTCTCGAATCGAAGAAGATCTCGAAGACGGGGGCCGTCACCTCTCAGCTCGATTACGAACTGCCCTCGGACGACGTCCATGTCGGGCCGAGCGACCACGTGCCGTGGTTGCTCGACCGGAAGTGGTGCTACATCCGGATGGAGGGCACGACCTTCGGTAACGTGCCGCTCAACCTCGAATTGAAGCTGGAGGTGTGGGACAGCCCCAACTCGGCCGGCGTGGTGATCGACGCGATCCGGTGCTGTAAGCTTGCCCTCGATTGGGGCCTGAGCGGGCCGCTGGAGGGCCCCTCGGCGTACTTCATGAAGTCGCCGCCCCGGCAATACAGCGACGAGGAAGCGCGTCGGCTCACGGAGGAGTTCATCGCAGGGGTCGCAGCCACCGCCTGATTTCTGGCGCTACAACCTCTGGCGCGTCATCTACTGGCTGTTTCGCCTCACGATTCTCGTGATGCGCCCGCTGCCCCTTCGGACCGCCTATTTCGTGGCGGCCCGGGTGGCGGACATCTGCTATCCGCTGTTCCGGCGCCAGCGGCGCAGCCTCAACGAGAACCTCGCCCGCGTGCTCGCGACCCGGGACCGCCGCGAGGTCGACCGCGTCGCCCGCCGCGCGTTCCGCAACTTCGGCCGCTTCGTCGTCGATTTCGTCCATTTCCCCACGATGACCCGCGACGAAATCCGCCGCCGGCTGCGCTTCGACGATTGGGACAATCTCAACGCCCTGTATCGTCAGGGCAAGGGCGTCGTCATCGTTACTCTGCACTTCGGCGTGTGGGATCTGGGCGCCGCCTCTCTCGCCGCCTACGACTACCCGGTCAACGCCGTCGGCGACGTCTTTCCGTACCCGAAGCTCACCGAGCTGGTCTTTCAGTCGCGCGAGCGCCTGGGCATGAAGGTGGTTCCTGTCACCGGTGTGGGCCCCGGCCTGGTCCGGGCGCTGCGCCGCGGCGAGATGGTCGCGCTGCTCATCGATGTCGATGCGCCCGGCCAAAGCGTGACGGTCGAGTTCTTCGGCGCGCCGACAACCGTGTCCGCCGGGCCCGCGCGCCTGGCGCTGCGCATGGGCGCGGCCGTGATGCCGGCCGTCGTCCTCAGAGGTGACGACGACCCGACGCACGTCATCCCCGTGATCGACGCCAGCCTCCGCTTCAAGCCGACGGGCGACGAGGAGGCGGATGTGCGAGCGCTGACGCAGGCCATCATGCGTTCCCTCGAACGGCAGGTGCGCAAACACCCCGAACAGTGGTACATCTTCCGGCGGATGTGGGCGTCGTCGTGGTTCGATGAAGCGGCGCCTCCGGCCGAGGAGCCTGCCGAGTGAGCCTCCCGGGAAGCCGTCGCAGCGCCGGCGGCATCTGGAAGTTCTGGCTGCTCTGGATCGTCTATCAGACGATCGGGCGGCTGCCGCTGCGCGCGCGATACGCCATCGCCGACTTCGTGGCCGACCGCGTCTACCGCTTCGCCCCGGGCATCAGGGCCTCGCTGCAACATAACATGCGTCTGGCGCTCGGCCCGGGCGCGAGCGAGGACGCTATCGATCGCGCTGCCCGGAGAGCCGCCCGTCATACCGCGTACTACTACGCCGACCTCATCGCCTTCCCGCGGATGGACCTCGACGAATTCCTGAGGAAGCGGCTCGTCATCGACGGCATCGACGATCTGCGAGCGGCTGCCGCCACCGGGAAGGGCGTGGTGCTGGCCAGCGCCCACTACGGGAACCCCGAGATCGCTGTTCAGGGGCTGGCCCCGCTCGGCATCCGCGTGTTCGCGCTGACCGAACCCCTCCAGCCGCGACAGCTCTCGGATCTCACGCACCGGCTCCGCGAGGCGCACGGCCACATCTACCGCACGGCCAGCTTCGACGGCATCAAGGAGGCTATCCGCCGGCTCCGCAGCGGAGAGATCGTCGCCGTCCTGTTCGACCGCGACATTCAGGGGACGGGCGTCATGGTCCCATTCCGCGGCAGGATGATGCGCGCGCCCACTGGCGTCATCGACCTCGCCCTGCGCACGGGCGCGATCGTGTTCCCGGCGATGGTTCGCCGCACCGGACGCTACACGCTGCACGCGAAGCTCGGCCCGGCCATGCCCCTCACAGTCACCGGCGACCGCGAACGAGACCTCAGGGAAAACCTCGCGCGGCTCATGGCGGTCTTCGAGGAGCACATGGCCGCCGACCCAGGTCAGTGGACCGTGGTCGAGCGCATCTGCTGGGAAGAACCCTCGACGGAAGGCTCGGCCGCCGAAGGCCGGTCGCCGGCGACCCCTGCGGTACAATAGCGCGCGACGTGGGCAAGGCGGACCTCCACATTCACACCACCTACGGCGACGGCATGGCCGGCGTCGAAGAAATCCTCGAGTATGTCGAGGAGCGCACGGACCTTTCGGTCATCGCGATCACCGAGCACGATCGGCTCGACGCCGCTCTGGACGCCCGCGAGCGATGGGCCGCCGGACGCTATCGCTTCGACCTGGTGGTGGGCGAGGAGATCACCACGATCGAAGGCCATCTCATCGCGCTGTTCATCGAGGAGCCGGTCCCGAGCCTGCGGCCCCTCCGCGAGACGCTCGCCGCCGTGCATCGCCTGGGGGGCCTCTGCATCATTCCCCATCCGATGAGCTGGCTGACGCGCAGCGTCGGGCAGCGCGTTATCGAGCGCATCCTCGCCGAAGGCGTTCCGGGGGTCGCGTTCGACGGCATCGAGACCGTGAATCTCGGCCCCGCGGGCCGCATCGGCATGCGGAAGGCGTCATCGCTGAACGGCGCCCGCTACCATCTCGCCGATATCGCCGGCAGCGACGCTCACTTCCTGCAGGCCATCGGGAGCGCGTACACGGAATTCGAAGGGGCCACGGCGCAGGACCTCAGGCGCGCCATCGAGGCTCGCGCCACCCGCGCGGTCGCGGGGCGATACCCCCGGCTCTCGGACCTCGGATGGAGGAACATCGCGGTCCAACAATGGCGAGGCCTGATGGCCACGCCGCGCGCCCAGGGCTGGATTCCGACGGTCCGTAGCTTCATCAAGCGGGTGCTGCCGTGAAGGTCGCTCTCGTCTCGCCCTACGACCTCGCGGTACCCGGCGGTGTGAACAACCACATCCGGCACCTCGCCCGCGAGTTCGTGCGCCGGGGCCACGAGTGCCTCATCGTGGGCCCGTCGTCCGGCCAGCCGATGGCGGCGGACTGCCCGGTGGTGGCGCTGGGACGGCCGATTCCCTGGCGGGTCGGCGGGTCCATCGCCCGCATCTCCCTGTCGTTGCGCATGGCGAAACCGGTCCGCCGCCTGCTCGCCGAGCATCAGTTCGACGTGGTCCACGTCCACGAGCCGTTCGTGCCCCAGCTCCCGATTCAGTTCCTGCGCTATTCGGAAGCCGTCAACGTCGGCACCTTCCACGCGGCCGCGGAGTCGAACGTCTACTACGTGTACGGGAGGCGACTCATCCGGCGCTGGTTTCGGCGCCTCGACGGCAAGATCGCGGTCTCGGCGGCGGCCGCCCGTCACGTCTCACGGTATTTTCCCGGCTACTACAACATCATCCCGAACGGCATCGATGTGGAACATTTCGCCAGGCCGCGCGAACCACTGCCGGAGCTCGCCGGCGGCCCCAACATCCTCTTCGTGGGGCGTCCCGAGCGGCGGAAGGGGCTGAGCTATCTGCTGCGCGCGTTCGTAGGCGTGAAGCAGCGCATCCCGACGGCCCGGCTCGTGGTGGTGGGCGCCGGTTCGTTCGAGCGCTACGAGCGCAGCATGCGGCGCGCCGGCGTGCGCGACGTGATCTTCCGGAGTCACGTCCCGTTCGACGAACTGCCCCGGTACTACCAGTCCTGTCACGTCTTTTGCGCGCCCAACACGGGCTACGAGAGTCAGGGCATCGTGCTGCTCGAAGCGATGGCGGCGGGGCTGCCCATCGTCGCGTCCAACATCGAGGGGTTCGCGCTCGTCATCACCCATGGCGTCCAGGGGGTGCTCGTGCCGCCTCGCGACGCAGAGGCGCTCGCTTTCGCCCTCACGGACCTGTTGCTGGACGAGGAGCGGCGCCGCCGCATGAGCCAGGAAGGACGGCAGCACGTGCAACAGTACGACTGGCGGCGGATCGCGCAGCAAGTCCTCTCGTACTACGAGCGTCTCCTCTACGAGCGCGCGGTCATTCGGCGACACCCGACGCTCGACGCGGCGCAGGAAGCGGGGCGATAGGATGCCGTCGCTGCAACTGCTTCCGCGCCGGGCGCCCGCGCAGGTCCTCGATCCGGTCGTAGCTGTCCTGGCGCGAATGGGGATCACGCCCAACGCGCTGTCGACGCTGGGCTTTCTGGGCAACGTCGGCGCCGGCGCCTTCGCCGGATCGGGATGGTTTCTCGCGGCCGGCCTGACGACGCTCGCGGCGAGCGCGCTGGATCTGCTCGACGGCGCGCTGGCCCGGGCGACGGGCCGCGTGACGCGCTTCGGGGCCGTGTACGATTCGGTGCTCGACCGGCTTTCGGAAGCCGCGGTCCTCGGCGGGCTGCTGTACCACTACACCGCCGGCGACAGCGACGCCACGATGGCGGGCGTCATCTTCGCCGCCGTCGTCGGCTCGGTGCTCGTGAGCTACGTGCGAGCCAGGGCCCAGGGTGTCGGCGTCGACCTGCGCGAAGGGCTGTTCACGCGGGCAGAACGTGTGCTCCTGACGGGCGCGGCCCTTATCATAGGACAGGCCTGGCCGCCCGCCGTGCGCATCGCCCTCTGGGCGCTCGCCGTCCTGGCGAACCTCACCGCGGTCCAGCGGCTGCTCGCCGTGCGGCAGGCCCTGCGTGAGGCCGATTCCATAGATTCCGAGGGAGGCCCGAAGTGATCCCGCTGCGCGAGCAGGAAGCGATTCGATCGCTCTTCGAGAGAGAGCTCGGCGGCAGAGTTCGCATCGATTTCTTCACCCAGCGGCCCTCGAAGCTGGTCCTGCCCGGTCGCGAGGAGTGCGCCTTCTGCGAAGACGTGCGGAAGATGCTCCGCGAGTTGGCGAGCCTGTCCGAGCGCATCGTCCTCACCGTGCATGAGTTCTCCGAAGAGCGCGCCGCCGCGGCGCGGCTCGGCGTCGACCGCATTCCCGGCATCGTCGTCCGGGGCATCTTGAACCGTCCGCTGCGATTCTTCGGCATCCCCGCGGCCGACCTGTTCCCGGCCTTCGTCGACGCGATCATCGCGGCGTCCCATGGCGAGCCCATGGTCTCGAGAGAGACGGCGCGAATCCTCAAAAAGATGCGCCGCGACGTCGACCTTACTGTCCTGGTGGCGCCCCCGTGCCCGCATTCCGCCGCGATGGCGCTCATCGCGGCGCGGCTCGCGCTCGCCAGCCCGCGAGTGCATGCGTCCGTCGTCGAGGTCACCGAGTTCCCCGACCTCATGGAGCGTCACGAAGTGCGCGAGGTCCCGACCACCATCATGGACGGAAGGATCGCGCTGGTCGGCGAGGTCGAGTTCGAAGAGGACCTGGCGGACGCGCTCGTCGAAGCGTCTGCGGAGGAGCCGTCGCCCCTCGCCACGACGTCGCGGCGTCACGTCGGCCCGGCGACGCCGGTCGGGCCGCCGCCCCGCCCGTCTTCGGAAGAAGCCCCCTCGTTTCGCAGGACGCAGAGCGGCCTCATCCTGCCGGGACGATGAACCGATGACCGCGGAGGCGCCTTCCGTCGAACGCAGTCCCGCGCTCGCCGTCTCGGGGCTCCTCGAACGAGCCCTCGAGTTCGACTTTACACGGCCCCTCGCCTTTGCGGCGCTCGCGGTCGCTTTTGTCCTCTCGCGCGTGCCGTGGCTCTGGCACGGGTACGGCACCGACCCCGACGCCTGGCGTGTCGCGCTCACGGCGAACTACCTGTGGGACCACGGCGAATACTGGCCCTCGCGGCTGCCCGGGTATCCCCTGCACGAATTCGTGACCGCCGCGTTCATCAAGGGCGGCGCGCCCGCCACGAACCTCTCGACGGTTCTCGCGTCGCTGGCGGGGGTCTGGGTCTTCGCGCAGCTCGTGCGAGAGCTCCGTCTGCCCGCGCAGGGAGCGCTGACCGTGGCCTTCGCCTTCGCGCCGCTGCTCTGGATCAACAGCGTCACCACGATGGACTACATGTGGGCGCTGACATTCGGGCTCGCGGCGTACCTCGCGGCCCTGAGGAGGCGCCCGTTGTTGGCCGGCGCCCTGGTGGGGGTCGCCGCGGGCTTCCGCCTGACGTACCTCGGGATGGCGCTGCCCCTCGCGTTGTACCTGTGGCGCTCCGGCCGAACCCGCGACGCCGCCCCTCTCGCCGCCGCGGCCACGGTCGTCACGGCCGTGGCGTTCGCTCCCGTGCTGTGGGTCTACAAGCTCGACTTCTGGAACTTCTACGACCAGAAGGTGCCGTGGCTGAACTTCCTGAGGCTGCTGGGGAAGGACGGCCTGGGACTCGTCGGCGCCATATGGACGCTGGTGGCCCTGGGGATCGCTCTGCCGAAGTTCGCGCGCCTGCCGTCGGACCTGCGGCGCGAGCCGCATCTGTGGATGTGGCTCAGCGTCATCGTGCTGTATTTCGCTTCCTTCACGCGGCTGCCGCACGAGATCGCGTACCTCATCCCCCTCTTCCCCTTCGGCTTCTTCTTGATGGCGCGCTACTTCCCACGATGGCTTCTCGTCTCGACCCTCGCCGTGATCCTGCTCGCGGGGTTCGTCGACCTCACGTCTCCGGGCGACGAAATCAACCTCGAGGCCTTCACCAACGCCCGCGTCGGAAAAGGGATGCTCTTGTCGTCCCTGGAAACCATGGACAACCAGATCGAGTTCGCGAACGAGGTCCGCGACGACATCCCGATCCCCGAGCACTCAGTCGTGATGATGGGCTTCACGTACCCCCACTTCGCGGTGCTGAACCACGACCGGTTCGAGAACGCCATTCTCGAGAAGGACTACCGCGCCATCAGCATGCTCTCGGATCGAGGCGTGACCATCGACCACAAGCGGGACATCCTCTACGTCTGGCTTCTCGAGTACGAGACCTTCTTGCGCCTCAAGGGGCAGGGCTACCGGTTCTTCTACGTCCCCGACGTGGCCCGCAGCACGGTGAACGTCTTCAAATATCGCCCGGGGTACTACGGCGCCGAGGAGCTGCCCACGAGCCGCGAGAGCCCATCGGAGAGCGCGGGCGCGGCCCGCACCGACCGCTAGCTCGCCTTCCTCGCAGCGATGACGCCCAGCCCCACGATGGCGCCCGCCAACGCGAGCGCGCCGGCGGCGATCGCCACCACGACCGCCACAGGGAACCCACCGTCGTCGCCCGCAGGCTGTTGGCCCGAGGTCGCGCCGACAGGCGTCCGCGTGCCGGCAGGAGTCGCTTCCACGGTAGGCGAAGGAATCGCCCTCGGCGGCAGGCCCAGGGACGCCCGCCAGGCGTTCTCGAGCTCCCGCACGCCCAGCCCATAGACGGTGCGCAGGGCCTTGTCTGTGGTGGCGCCTTCCTTGAACACCGCGAAGAGCTGACGGAACTTCTCCTCGCCGTACGTCGTGATGAGATAGTTCACGACGGAGTACGACTGCCCGTAGAACAGACTCACGGTGTCGGGATTGCCCGCCGCGCTCGAAGAGCTCAACACCTGAAGCGGGAGCACGCGGTCCCGCGCGATGGCGGCGTCGAGCGCATCCAGTTCGCCGCCCAGCGGTTCCTCCTGCGCCCAGACCGCCGTGCCCTCGTTGAGCCAGGCGGGCACACCAAATGGCCCGCGCGTGGCCTCGCGGATCACGATGTGCGCGACTTCGTGCCGGGTCACGTCCTCGGGCGCGACGTCTGCCGCCACCATCGCCGTATCCGAGAAGTAGACCTCGCCCAGCGTCACCACGCCCGCGCGCGGGTTGGACAGAATGGCGGGCCTCATCGTAGAGGCGTCTTCGTACAGAAAGACCTTGACAGGGAAGGCCACGCGGACGCCGAGCATGCCTCCGAGACGGTCCAGCGTTTCCTCCGCAGCCGCCAGCGCGCGGCGCGCCAGGTCGCGATTGGAGCCGTAGTAGTAGACCGTGACGTTGCCGGCCGACTCCGTGTTCCACTCGAACCGCGTGTCCTCGTAGACGAAGCGCTGCGGGTCGGTAGTGAGCCGCGTGCCGTCAGGAAGCGTGAACTCCCATGAGAACGTCACTTCGGCGCCCGGGATCATAAACGTGTCCAACGTGTCGCCCACGGTGGCGCGACAGCCGATGGGGTTCATCCCCGAGCACTCCGCCACGCGCATCGCCTCGGTGCCGTCGGGGGCGATGCTGTACCGCAGGCGCACCTCTTTCGGAGGCTCAGGGATCCGGGCGAAGATGGAGAACACCGCGCCCGCGGGAAACGCGTTCGTCGCCTCGACGCTGTCGACGTGCAGCGTCTGCGCGCCGACGCTGCGCGAAAGCCCGGCGATCGCGCCGAGCGCGAGGACCGCCGCGACGAGCGCCGCTCCCCAGCGGAACGGGCCGCGCGCGGTCACGACGCGGCTCCTACCGTGGCCTTGAGGTAGGCCTTCACCAGCTCGTCGATCTCCCCGTCGAGGACGGCTTCGACCTGTTTCGAGTCCCTGATCTCGGCCCCCGAGCGATAGTCCCTCACCAGCTTGTACGGGTGCAAGACATAGCTGCGGATCTGGTTGCCCCACTCGGCAGGCACATGCTCGCCCTTGAGCTTCGCCTGCTCCTCGGCGTGACGCCGCATCTCGAGTTCGAGGAGCCGCGCTTCGAGCACCTTCATCGCGGCCTCACGGTTTCGATGCTGGGAGCGTTCGTTCTGACAGGTCACCACAATGCCCGTCGGGATGTGCGTGATCCGCACCGCCGTCGAGTTCTTCTGGACGTTCTGCCCGCCGTGTCCGCTCGCACGGAACACGTCGATCCGGATGTCGTCTTCGTCGATGTGAACCTCCGAGGGTCCCTCGGCCTCCGGCATCACTTCGACCTTCGCGAACGACGTGTGCCGGGCGTGGGCGGCGTCGAACGGCGACAGGCGCACGAGCCGGTGAACGCCGCGCTCGCCGCGAAGCCAGCCGTAGGCGTACGGGCCCCGGATTTCCACCGTCGCGCTCTTGATGCCCGCTTCCTCGCCCGGCGTTTCGTCCAGCAATTCGACCTCGAAGCCGTGGCGCTCGGCCCAGCGCACGTACATGCGCAGCAGCATCTGCGCCCAGTCCTGCGAGTCCGTGCCCCCCGCGCCCGCGTGCACAGCGAGAATGGCGTTGCGGTCGTCGTACGGCCCCGAGAACGACAGCTCGAATTCGAGATCGGCGAACCGCTGTTCGACCTCACCGGCCTCGCGTTCGAGTTCGGCCGCCAGCGACTCGTCGCCCTCTTCGATGGCGAGGTCGACGAGGCCTAGGAGATCGCGTACGCGCGCTGCGAGCCCCCTCCAGGTGTCGATGGTACGCCGTAGCTGCGCGAGACGGCGCATGGTGGTCTGTGCGGCCTGCGGGTCGCTCCAGAAGTCAGGACGAGAGGATTCGCGTTCGAGATCGGAGGCTTCTTGTTCGAGGGCGTCGATGTCAAAGACGCACCATGACGTGCGTGATCTGGTCGAGAAGGCGCTGCAACCGCTTCCGGAGTTCTTCCATCGATATGTCCTGCCTCGATTCGCTCTGTGGTGTCCCGTCTGCATCATGCCGAAGCGGAAACCGACTGCGCAAGGAGCGCGCGCTTCCGCTCGCGGGCGGCATGGTCGGCCAAACGAGTCGGCTCGGGCAACCTGAACCTGGGTGCGCACCGCAGCGTCCAGGCCTCGCACGCAGAAAGGCTGAGCCTGTGTCCCACGGAGACGTACACGGGGCGGACGCCCGTCTGGGTACGCACGACGCTGCCGATGACCTCTCCATCGTCGACCAGGGGCGTTACGCTTCCGCGCTCCGGCCCCGGGGGCGTCTCGACCCCGCACAGGCGCGATTTCGCGCAGCCGACGGCCGGCAGGTCCAACAGCAGGCCGAGATGGCAGGCGAGCCCGAACCGTCGCGGGTGGGCGTAGCCCTGCCCGTCGACGATGAGGAGATCGGGTACCGAACGGAGCCTCCGGAACGCCTCGCACAGAATCGGCGCTTCACGAAACGACAGAAGCCCGGGGATATATGCCGTCGTGACGGGGGCTTCGACGACCACGGTCTCGACCGGCTCCAGGTCGGGGTACGACACGACTACCACGGCTGCGACGGCGACGCCGCCTCTGCGCCCCGCCGCGATGTCCGCGCCCCCGATCAGCCGCACGGCGGACTCGGGCAAGTCTCCGTCGCGCACCACCAGCGGGGCGAGCCGGCGTTGGGTCTCGATCGCCTCGCGGTACGACAGGTCCCATGAATGCAGGTTGCGAACGTCCACTGCGGCCATTGTACGCCTGGCTCGGCTTGTTCGCGGCCTTTCCGCCTTCTAGCATGGGTCCGCATGATTCGCATCTGGGCGCTCGGCGCGGTCGGCGTCATCCTCGCGGCCTGCGGTATCGGATTCGGCGGCGGTTCGGAAGGTACGGAAGTCTTCGTTCGCCTCCAGGCGCCGAGGGAGGTTCGGGCCGGGGAACCCGCGCGGCTTACCGTCACCTACGAACAGCCGTATCCCGTCGATATCGACGTCGAGTGCGTTCTGAAGAAGGGCAAGCGGACCGTGCAGGTCCTCGGCCGCGAGACCATTCCCGCCATGCCCGGCGCTGACCCGACCGACCCGCGCCAGACGCCCGAAGCGGGCTCGTTCGACCTCTCGTTCGTGCCGCGCGCGGTGGGCTCGTTCTGGCTGGTGTGCGAGACGCCAGCCGACGACAACAACTTCGTGGCCCGCAGAATCACCGTCCTGCGCAACGCGGCCTCGAACTGATGCGGCTGCCGCTTGCCCGCGCGGCCTCGCGTCCGGTACACATGGCGGGACATGGCTGATTCGCCTCGCGCAGGGTCGCCCCGCGTCCTCTTCGTCTCCGTCGAGATGAGCCCGCTGGCTAAGGTCGGCGGCCTCGCGGACGTCGCCGGCTCGCTTCCCGTCGCGCTTCGCAGGTTGGGCGCCGACGTCCGTCTCGCGATGCCGTTCCACGCGGTGATCGACCGAGCCTCTTTGGACGCTTCGCCCGCAGCGGAGCTCACCGTTCGCACTCGCGACGGCACCGATCGCGCGACGCTGTGGCGTGCGTCCGTCAAGGGCGTGCCTCTGTACCTCGTCGAGAACCAGCGCTTCTTCGGACGCGAGCGCGTGTACGGATACGACGACGACGTCGAGCGGTGGGTGTTCTTCTGCGACGCCCTTCTCGCGAGCGCGGAGGCGCTCGACTTCGCGCCCGAGGTCCTGCACCTTCACGACTGGCACACGGCATTCGTGCTCACCCGGCTGCTCGACGCAGACCATCCCTGGCAGGCATGCGGCACGCTGTTCACGATCCACAACCTCGGCCTACCCGGCCCCTTCGACGCCGGGCTTGCGCGGGCGCTGGGATTTCCGGAACGGGCGCTCGTCGTGCCCGAAGGCGCCGATCCGGGGCTCGCGTACTCGGGCATGGCGCAGGGAATTCTGCACGCCGATTACGTGAGCACGGTGAGCAAGACCTACGCCTGCGAGATCTTGACCCCGCAATACGGCTTCGGCTTCGACCCGCTGCTCCGGGCGCGAGCGGACCGCGTCACCGGCATCGTCAATGGCATCGACTACGACGAGTGGAATCCGGCGACAGACCCGCATATCGTCAACTTCGACGCCGCGACCCTCGACCGCCGAATCGAGAACAAGCGAGAGCTGCAGCGCCGGTCGGGCTTCGCCGTTCGCGACGAGACGCCGCTGCTCGGATTCGTCGGGAGGCTGTTTCACCAGAAGGGCGCCGACATCATGCTGGACGCGGTGTCCCAGCGACTGGAGGCGGGCGACGACCTGCAGCTCGTCGTCCTCGGGACGGGCGACGAGTCCTTGCACGAGCGGCTGCGAGCTGTCGAATCCCGCTTCCCCGAGCAGGTCAGGGCTCACATCGCCTTCGACGTCCCGTTGGGGCAACGCATTTACGGTGGCTGCGACCTCTTTCTCATGCCATCCCGCTACGAACCCTGCGGGCTGGGCCAGATGATCGCGCAGCGGTACGGGGCGGTCCCGGTGGTGCGACGGACCGGGGGGCTTGCGGACACGGTGGAGGCGTTCGACCCGGTTGCCCAGACCGGGACGGGCTTCTTGTTCGACGAACCCACGCCGCAGGCGCTCGCGGACGCCCTCATGAAGGCGTTCGCGGCCTTCGCCGACCGCGAGGCCTGGCGCGCGCTCCAGCGCCGCTGCATGGCGCGCGACTTCTCCTGGGGACAGGCGGCCGGACAGTACGTGGACCTGTACCGGCAGGCCATGGAGGCCCGCGCAGCCGCCCGCGCCCCGACGGAGGCGTGACATCGACGACAGGCTGTTCATCGGCGTCGACCTCGGAGCCACCAAGGTCCTCGCGCTCGTCGCCCGGGCGACGGGCGAAGTGCTGGCTTCGTGTCGCCGCCCGACGGACGCCCGTGAGGGGCCCGCGGCGGTCGTCCAGCGCATCGTCGAATGCGCCCGGGAAGCCCTCGACGATGCGGGCGTGACGATGGACCGCATCGCCGGGGTCGGCGCGATGGCCGCTGGCCCTCTCGACCTCGCTCGGGGCGTGATCACCACGCCTCCGAATCTTCCCGGGTGGCGCGACGTGCCGCTCAGGGACTTGCTTTCGGCCGCGTTCGGCGTTCCGGTGCTGCTCGAGAACGACGCCAACGCGCAAGGGTACGGTGAATACCGGTTCGGGGCCGGAAGAGGCGCGCGGAACCTGCTGTTCGTCACTGTCTCGACGGGCATCGGGGGCGGTATCGTGTTGGACGGCCGGGTGTACCACGGCGCGTCGGGGGCCGCAGGAGAGGTCGGGCACGTCCCCCTCGACCCCGACGGCCCGCCGTGCGGCGCGGGTCATCCGGGCGACCTCGAGGCCATGGCGTCGGGGCTCGCCATCGCCCGCGAGGCGGAAGCGGCGCTGCGCCGGGGCCAATGCTCCGTCCTCCGGCGGCTCGCCGCGGAAGGGCGCGAGGTGACGGCCGAGACCGTCGCAGAGGCCGCGTCGCTCGGAGACGCCGACGCAGCCGCTATTATTCAGCGTGCCGGCCGTTGGCTGGGAATGGGCCTGGCCGGCCTGGTCAACGTCCTCAACCCGGACACCCTGGTGCTCGGGGGCGGACTGACCAATCTCGGGGATGCGTACCTCACGCCGGCGCGGGAAGAGCTCCAGCGGAGGGCCTTCCCGCAGGCGTTCGCCGACCTCCGTGTAGCGGTCGGTTCCCTGGGGGAGCGAGCGGGAGCGCTCGGGGCGGTAGCGCTGATCGCGGAGCAGAGCGCCGAATCGTGACGGAGACGTAACTTCGAGACGTGCAGGCCGCTGGGACGCGTGCCGACAATCAGGGAGAGAGCTTAGGAGCTCCCCCGGCCGAGAACAACGGAGAGACAGGGAACGGACCGAGCTATGAACCGCATCGCACGGATGGTGTTACCGCGTAGCGCCCCGGCGCACATCGCCGAATTCATCGCGGTCGTCTTCCTCTGGCAAGCCTCCGTCGGGGTGTTCTTTCTATCGATCGTCCAGCAGTACCTTCCCGTCCAGCTCGACGCGAGCCCCGCGTTTCCCGGCTATGCGATGGCCATCTACGGAGGCGTCCGGTTCCTCTGGCAGACACCCGCCGGGTGGATCGCCGACCGCATCGGCCGCCGCCTCACGATGGTGATCGGGATGGCCATCGGCATCCCGACGCTGTTCCTGATGCTTCAGGTCCCCGAACCTCACGCGTTCCTGGGCCTGAGCGCGCTCCTGGGTCTGAGCGCCGCCACCATGTGGCCCGCCTTCATGGCACACCTGGGCGAGACGCTTCCGCAGAACCGCCGGGGCTCCGTGATGAGCGCCATGAATGCGGCGGGCATGGTGGGGCTCGGCCTCGGCACGGTGGTCGGCGTCGTGCTCATGGACTTCATCTCGTACCAGGCTGCGTTCGCCGCGTGCCTCGGGTTCAACGGCCTCGCGCTCGCCCTCGCGGCCCGCAAGTGTTCGTTCCGGGTCACGCCCGTCGTCTGCGCGCCGAAATGCGCCACGCCTGACGGAGGCCGAACGCTGACGCCGGCGGTGGTTTCGCTGGCCGCCATCGTCCTGTTCCTGAGCCTCGGCACGACGATCCACACGCCCGTCGTGGGCCGGTACGTCACTGAGGTGCTGGACACCAAGCTCTACATCATGGCCCTCTTCCTCATCCCGTCGGCGACGGTCGCCGCCATCGTCGTGGTCAAGTTCGGTCACGTCGCCGACAGGCTCGGGCGCCATGTGCCGCTCATCGCAGGGTTGTTCCTGGCCGCGCTGTCGCTGTTCCTGCTCACACTCACGCGGAACCCCTTGCTCGCGGTCAACCTGGCGGTGCTGGCGGGGCTGGCGTACGCCGTCAGCCTGCCGGCGTGGAGCGCCGCCGCGCTCGACGCCACTGACATCGGGAGCCGCGGACTGCTTCTCGGGGCGATGACGGCGATCCAGGGTCTCGGTGGGGCGCTGGGCCAGGCCCTCGGCGGACGCGTCGGAGAGATGTACGGACCGCTCGCGCCGTTCAAGTTCGGCGCCCTGCTCCTCATCGTCGCCCTCATCCTGACCCTCTGGCATCTCCAGATCACCCGGCGGCAGCGCCGCACCGCCGGGGCCGTCGCCCTTCTGACTGTGCCGCCCGAGCGCTAAATCGTCGGCGGATAGACCTATCGTAGGACGACCTGGGCCGTTCAGAGACAGATGCGCGATGGCGCCATCGCGTCCGGACCGTCATACTCCGGAACATGACGACGGCGACTGAATCCACGTCGTCCCGCAGCCGTCGGCCGTCGCCCTTCCGTTCGTTTCGCCACCGCGATTACACGCTGCTCTGGCTCGGCATGTTCATGGGCAGCGCGCTGATGCCTATGCAGTTCGTGACGCAGGTGCTGTTCCTCGCCGACCGCACGGGCGAAGGCTCGAGGCTGGTGCTCGCCGGCCTGCTCGGCGCCACCCGCGGCGGCGCCATGCTCGGGTTCAGCCTCTTCGGGGGCGCCTTGGCCGACCGCTTCGACCGGCGGAAGCTGCTCATGGTCACCCAGACGCTGGGGATGCTCACCAGCGCCGCCGTGGCCGTGGTGATGCTGACCTCGCCCGGGGGAGACGCAGTCACGGTCGCGCTGTTCCTGGTCCTGATCTTCGTCGCGTCCGGCCTCGGCGCCGTCGACGCGCCCAGTACGCGCGGTCGCACCCCGCGGTCCTGTGGATCATCCTGCTCACGTTTTCCGTGAGCGGCCTCGGGTTTCCCGTCGTGGCGAACCTCGGACCCGTGTGGACGAGCCGGGTCCTCGGCCTGTCGGCGACAGGCGTGGGGCTCCTCGCGATGACGTGGGGCATAGGGTCGATGGTCGCCTCGCTCGCCATGACGAACGTGGGCCACTTCCCGCGGAAGGGCTGGCTCCTCATCGCCGCGGCAGCGGGCTTTTCCGCCTGCGTCGTCGGCTTCGGCTACTCGAGGCTCATCCCGCTGTCAGCGACGCTGAACCTCGGACTTGGCGGGCTGCTCACCGTCCAGTCGGTGTCGGCGACGTCGCTCGTGCAACGGACGGTGCCCAACGACGTTCAGGGGCGCGTGATGAGCCTGTTCATGATGAGCCAAGGCATCTCTCAGGCGCTGACGCTGCCCATCGGGGCGCTCGCCCAGTGGGCGACCTTCGAGCTGACGATGCCGCTCCTGGGGTGGACCAGCCTGGCGCTGGTGCTCCTCATCGCCGCGACCCGCCGCGAGGTCAGGGACGCCGGCCGCCTCCCCGAGGCCTGACCGCGCGTTACCGGTACCGGCGGCTCGTGCTGATGCGACCGGAACGTCGTCCCTCGCGGCGGCCGCGAAGTGACCCGTACGCCGTCCGCGCGAACTCGTGGAGCAGGTCGCCCTCGGCCGTGGCGGCGAGCTGCCGGCGTAGCTCGAAGATCTGGTCGCGGAGCAACGCCGCGCGTTCGAACTCCATCGCCTTCGCCGCCGCCTTCATCTCCGCCTCGAGGTCCTTGATCAGCCGGAACATCTGGTCCTTCGGGAGGTCGACCGGACCCATGTACTCCACCGGCTGCTCGGCGGCCTTCTTGACGTGGTCCGTGATGTCGCGGATCGCCTTGTGGATGCCCTCGGGCGTGATGCCGTGCTCGCGGTTGTACGCCTCCTGAATCGCCCGGCGGCGGTTCGTCTCGTCGATGGCGTGGCGCATGGAGTCCGTGATGGTGTCGGCGTACATGATGACGTGGCCGTTCACGTGCCGCGCCGCACGCCCGATGGTCTGGATGAGCGAGCCGCCCGACCGGAGATACCCCTCTTTGTCCGCGTCGAGGATGGCCACCAGCGACACTTCGGGAAGGTCCAGACCCTCGCGGAGCAGGTTGATCCCCACCACGACGTCGTACACGCCCTGCCGCAGGTCGCGCAGGATTTCGACCCGCTCCAGCGTGTCGATCTCGCTGTGCAGGTAGTGCGTCCGGATCCCCATCTCCTGCAGGTAGTCCGCGAGGTCTTCCGCCATCTTCTTGGTCAGCGTCGTCACCAGCGCGCGTTCCCCGCGGTCGACCCGAACGCGAATCTCGTGCAGGAGGTCGTCGATCTGATTCTTGGTCGGCTTCACCTCGATGGTCGGGTCCAGGAGGCCGGTAGGACGGATGACCTGCTCGACGACCTGCTCGCTGACCTCGAGCTCGTAGGGTCCCGGCGTCGCCGAGACGAAGATGACCTGGTTGAGGCGGCGCTCGAACTCCTCGAAGCTCAGGGGCCGGTTGTCGATGGCCGACGGCAACCTGAACCCGTAGTCGACGAGCGTCTGCTTCCGCGAGACGTCGCCGTGGTACATACCGCGCACCTGGGGCACGGCGATGTGAGACTCGTCGATGAACATGAGGAAGTCGTCCGGGAAGTAGTCCAGCAGCGTCCACGGGGTCGACCCGCACGTGACGGCCATCTTTCCGTCGGCCGGGCGATGGCGCCGCGCCAGGTGGCAGGAGTAGTTCTCGATCCCCGAGCAGTACCCGGCTTCTCGGAGCGCCTCGATGTCGTACTGCGTGCGTTCCTCCAGGCGGGCCGCCTCCAGCAGCTTCCCTTGCGCCCGAAGCTCCTCGACGCGCTCCCGTAGCTCGATCTCGATGTCCGCGATGGCTTGCTCGAGCTTCTCCCGCGACGTCACGAAGTGCTTCGCGGGATAGATGTCGACCCAGTCGCGCTCACCGAGCACCTCGCCGGTCAGCGGGTCGATCTCGATGATGCGCTCGACTTCGTCGCCGAAGAAGTCGATACGGACGGCTACCTCTTCGTACGAGGGCTGGATCGTGATGCTGTCGCCACGGAGGCGGAAGCGGCCGCGCGTGAGCGTCATGTCGTTCCGTTCGTACTGCATGTCCACGAGCCTTCGCATGGCCCGCGCCCGGTTGAACGGCTTGCCCCGCTCGAACCGCAGCACGAACGACTGATACTCCTCCGGCTCGCCGAGGCCGTAGACGCACGACACCGACGCCACGATCAGCACGTCGCGGCGCTCGAACAGCGCCCGCGTCGCAGCGTGGCGCAGCTTGTCGATCTCGTCGTTGATGTCGGCGTCCTTCGCGATGTACGTGTCCGTCCGCGGGATGTACGCCTCTGGCTGGTAGTAGTCGTAGTACGAGACGAAGTATTCGACCGCGTTCTCGGGGAAGAACTCCTTGAACTCGGAGCAGAGTTGCGCGGCCAGGGTCCGGTTGGGGGCGAGGACGAGCGTCGGACGATTCACCCGCGCGATGACGTTCGCCATCGTGAACGTCTTCCCCGACCCGGTGACGCCGAGCAGCGTCTGCCGCCGGTAGCCCTTCAGGACGCCCTCGACCAGGGCGTCGATGGCCTGCGGCTGATCCCCTGTGGGACGGAAATCGGAGACGAGCTTGAAGCCGGGCATCGCGCAGTCTCAGTATAGCCAGCCCGGCGCCCGTCTACGGCTTTCGGGCGAACCAGGCGAGCGCCCGGCGGATACGCTCCTCGAGAGGCCGGTCGGCGTCGCCAGCTTCCGCCGCCGCGGCGGTGGCCTCCGCCTGGGAATATCCGAGGCTGACGAGCGCCGCCACGACGTCCTCGTCGGGCCGGGGCGCGACCGGCCGCATCGCGGCTCCGTCGCCCGACACGGCGAGGGGCGCCAGGCGCGCCTGGAGGTCGAGGACCAGCCGCCCCGCCGTCTTCTCCCCGATGCCCGGCACGGCTCGCAGGCGCGCGACGTCGCCCTGGACCACCGCCGTCGCGAGCTCTCTCGCGCTCATCGCGGAGAGCAGCGCGAGCGCCGCCCGCGGCCCGACGCCCGACACCGAGATGAGCTGCTCGAACACCTCGAGGTCGGTGGGCGTCTCGAAGCCGTACAGCGCCATGCCGTCCTCGCGCACCAGCAGGTGGGTGTACAGCGTGACGTCGCGTCCTTCCGTGAGTGACGCGCAGAGGCCCGAGGGGACCGACGCTTTGAATCCTACGCCGGCCACGTCCACAACCACCCAGTCGGGACCGACGGCCGCGACTACACCCCGAAGCCGCGCGATGGGGCTCACGGCGCCGCCTCCTTCACGGCGAGCTCACGTGTACGCAGCGCGTGGCAGAGCGCGACGGCGAGCGCATCGGCGGCGTCCTTCGGTTCCGGCGGCGCCGGCAGGCCGAGCTGCAGGCGCACCATCCGCTGCACCTGCGCCTTGTCGCCCCGGCCGTATCCCGCGACCGCGAGCTTGACCTCGCCCGGCGCGTACTCAGCAACCTCGAGGCCACTGTGCGCGACCGCGATCATGGCCGCCGCCAGCGCCTGCCCGAGGGTCAACGCGCTGCGATGGCTGCCGCCGTTCACGCGTGGCACATAAGGCGTCTCCACAGCCGCCGCTGAGACGCCGTACCGCTGGATGATGGCCACGAGGTCCGTGAAGATGGTGACGAGCCGCTCGGGAACTGGGGCGCGGGCAGAGGGACGGATCGCGCCGTACGCGACCGCGCGGACATCGGGGCCGTCTCGCGAGACGACGCCCCAGCCGGTCACCCGGAGCCCTGGATCGATGCCGATAACGGTCAGCCGCGAGGCGATGGCGGCCTCCTGCCGTTCAGGCGTATGCGGCGAGCACCTCGTCCGGGAACTCGGCGTTGAAGTAGACGCGCTGCACGTCATCCAGCTCCTCGAGCCGGTCGATGAGCCGCAGCGTTTGCTCCGCGCGCTTGGCGTCGAGCTGCACGGTCGTGGTGGGCACGCGCGAGATCTGCGCCTCGGCTACGGTCGCTCCGGCGTCTTCGAGCGCCTTCCGCACCCGCTCGAGGTCCTCGGGCCGCGTGTGGATCTCCATCGCCGTGCCTTCGATCTTGAAGTCCTGCGCCCCGGCGTCGATGGCGACGAGCGCGAGCTCTTCGGCGCGCTCGGGCTCCACCGTCAGGTCGATCACGCCTCGCGTCTCGAACATCCAAGCGACGCTACCCGATTCGCCGAGATTCCCGCCGAGCTTGCTGAAGGCGTTCCGCAGCTCCGCGACCGTGCGGTTCCTGTTGTCGGTCAGCGCTTCGATGAGGATGGCCGCCCCTCCGGGCCCGTAGCCTTCGTACACGACCTCCTCGAGTCGCGCGCCGTCGGTCGCTCCGGCCGCCCGCTTGATCGCCCGCTCGATGGTCTCGTTGGGCATGTTGTTGTCGCGAGCGCGCTGGATGGCGAGGCGCAGGCGGAAGTTCGCCTCAGGGTCGGGGCCTCCCTGACGCACAGCGACCGCGATTTCGCGGCCGAGCTTGGTGAACAGTTGTCCGCGTCGCGCGTCCGCGACGCCCTTCTGGCGCTTGATCTGCGCCCATTTGGAATGGCCGGCCACGAGACGTCGTGTCCTCCCCTAGCTTCGGCGCCATTGTATACGCGCCCCGAACGCCCCGGCAAAGCCGTGCCCACAGCCCCCGATGCGGCCGTTCAGTACCGCCGCCGGATGCGCCGCGCCGTCTCCACCACCCAGTTCAGCCAGTACGCGGGGCTGAGCGGAAGGTCCTGCGCGTGGAGGTAGTCCGTCCGAAAGCCCCCGAATCCCTGCTTGAACCGCGTGAGCCCGACCCACGGGTGGTCGGGCCGGTCGTCCGGCGCGATGCCCCAGAAGTTGTAGTACGCGCACCCGCGCTCCCGCGCCTCGCGGATGGCCTCCCACTGCACCAGGTACGAGGCGGGCACTTTGCGATGGATGTTCGCCGTGGCCCCGTGATGGTAGAAGCCCGAATTCCCGTAGAAGACCACGATCGCCCCCGCCAGCGCCTCCCCCTGGTACATCGCGACGTAGACCTGGATACGGTTGTCCCGGGCGAAGCAGTCGACCTCACGCTCGAGAAACGCCGCGGAGTACGGGGTGAACTGCTGCCGCTCGACAGTGTCGTAGTACAGCTTCGAGAACGCCGCCCGCAGGCCCGGGTCGCACCCTC
Source organism: Chloroflexota bacterium (assembly GCA_037444005.1). GTDB lineage: Bacteria > Chloroflexota > Dehalococcoidia > DSTF01 > JACRBR01 > DATLZC01. The sequence goes on along the minus strand of JBBING010000003.1, from coordinate 28,814 downwards.
GCAGCACTTCGACCCCGTCCTTGATCGCCCGGCGAATCGAGTTCCGCATCGTCTGCCGCATGCCAGCGAGCAGCTCCTCGTCCGAGCGCCGCACGTCCAGCGTCCATGTGCTCTCGGCGTGCACGTGAATGGGCGCGCCACGGAAGCCGTGCTGCCGGAACAGCGCCCCGAACGCCGAGTCGCGCGAGATCACCGGACTGATGCGAATCCATGCGCACCGCCGCTCTCTCGCCAGCGCTCGCAGCGCCTCGAGGAGCGCGCCGAACGTGCGCTCGGACCACGGCATGAGAGGGCCGTGCGGCACAAAGAGAAAGCGTCCCCGGCGCGACCGCATCTCCAACGTGAGCGCGGCGCCGATGAGGTCGCCCCCCTCCCACAGCCCGAGAAAGTGCGCCGGATGCCCCAGGGAGGCGTTCAGCTCACCCCAGTTGGACGATTGCAGGAAGGTGTGGCCGGGCTGCGCCGTCACAAAAGCGTCCCAGCGTTCCCGGTCGTCGACCGTCCGCACGTCGATCATGCCGCCACCTCGACCCGTTCGCGGACGAGACGCGCGATGGCGCGGGCGTCGCCGGCGTCGATCCGCGGGTGCGTGGGCAGATTGAGGGTGGTCGCGCACGCGGCCTCGACGTTGGGACACGACCCCGGAACATACCGCACGGCCGCGAGGTCGACGCCCGCGGGCGCTACCGGCGCGTCGTACCATTTGTCCAGAAGGATGCGCTTCTGGCGCGCCCGCGCGATGATGGCGTCCCGCTCCCACGTCGCGACAGGGAAGCGGAGGTACACGGGCACGTCGCCCGGGTCGTGAAGCGCGGGAAGCACCATCCCGTCCAGCTCGGCGCGGTAGACGTCGGCCATGGCTCGCCGATGCGCATTGAGAGCCTCGAGCCGGTCGAGCTGTCTGGCCGCGAGGCGCGCCAGCGGCACCGGAAGGCGTCGAACCCAGCCACGAGGCCGGCCCCCGCGCAACTCCTCCGGGGCGACGGCCCGGGACAACAGCCCCGCACGCTGGAAGCCTACCAGCAGCACGACGCCGATCCTCGCCCGGAAGTACAGCGGCAGTACGGCGATGTTGGTCGCAACGGGATGCAGCAGTTGCTGGGCGGTCCATCGCCGCGAGGGCAACGGGATGCTCTCGTATAGCGCCGCGACCCTCGCCGCGATGTCGGGCTCCCTAACCACCAGCATGCCGCCGAACACCGACGAGATGACCTTGTCCCGGCCAAAGCTGAACACCGCCGCGTCTCCGAATGTGCCCAGCTCGCGCCCGTCGTGCGAGCCCCCGAGCGCGTGCGCGCAGTCCTCGATGAGGAGCAGTCGCCGGCGACCGGTGATCTCCATCACCGCGTCCAGGTCGCACGGAATGCCGAACGTGTGCTGCACGATCACGGCCCGGCTGCGGGGCGTCAGCTTTCGTTCGAGGTCCGCGGGGTCGATGTTGTACGTCCGCGGGTCCATGTCCACGTAGACAGGGCGTCCGCCGGCCCACAGCACCGCGTTCGGCACGGCCACACAGGTGAAAGCCTGCAGCAGCGTTTCATCCTCGGACGACAGGCCCATCGCCGCCAGGAGCGTGTACAGCCCCGACCGGGCGCTCTCGAACGCGAACGCCCGTCCCCCGAACCGCGCCGCGAACCGCGCCTCCAACGCCCGCACATCCCGTTCGTCCGTCCACGTCCACGGCCGCGCGAGCTCGCGCGCTGCGGCCCGCACATCGGAGGCGTCGGTGTTCGGAGAGATCGAGATAGCGATGGGGCGGGTCACGTCGCCTCCGCGCGCACGCGCAGCCGGTCCAGCACCCGTTCGGCTCCCCGTCCCTCGAACAGCACGATGTCCCCCGCGCGGAGGTCGGCGAGAAGCGCGGCCGCCTTCGCCGGGTCCGGCTCGAAGAAGAACCGTCCGTTTCGGGCCGCTTCGTCCATCGCGCGCTCGTAGAAGGGAGCGTAGTCGCCGTTGACGCAGATCATGCGGTCGCAAACCTGGCTCATCCTGACGCCGATCTCCTCGTGAACGGGCCGGGTCAGCTCGGCGAGCTCGGGGATCCCCGAGATGACGATAAATCGGCGCTCCGCGGGCGCCTCCGCCAGGAAGTCCAGCGCCGCCAGGATCGCCGCGCGGCTCGCGCTGAACGTGTCGTCGATACACGTCGCGCCGCCGGGAAGCTGGCCTGGCTCCAGCGTGCGGCGGACCGGCTTCACCGCCGACGCGGCGTCGCGAACCTCCGCAAGCGTCATGCCGAGCTCGAGCGCGACCGCCGTGGCGGCGAGCAGCGGCTCGACGTTCTGCCTGCCCAGCACCCCGCAGCGGAATCGCGCCTCTTCCTGACCATACACGACCGTGAATTCGAGGGCATCCCGGCCGACCGTCACATCCTTCGCCCACACGTCCGAGGGGCCGGTCGCAGAATAGAACCGGCGGGGTACGGCCACGCCCTCGCTCCGCGCCCTGATGCGCGCGTCGTTGCCGTTCAGCACCGCGAGCCCGTCTCGCGGCAGCGCCTCGATGAGCTCGAACTTCGCTTCGAGCGTCCGCTCGATGCTCCCGAAGAGCGCAAGGTGCTGCTCCGCGACCGCGGTGAGCACGCCAATTCTAGGCCGCACGAGCTCGCAGATGGCCCGGATTTCGCCCTCACGATAGGCGCCCATCTCCACGATCATGACGTCGTAGTCGGCGCCCGACCGGGCGATGAGGCGGGCCACGCCGACGAGCGTATTGACGCTGCCCGGGGTCGCCCAGACCCGGCGGCGCTGCGAGAGGATGGTGGCGAGAAACGTCTTCGTGCTCGTCTTCCCGTAGCTCCCGGTGATGCCGACGACGACCGCGTGGCTGCCGCGCATCGCGCGTCGCGCCCGCTGCACATCCAGGGCCACCAGCGCCTGATTGGGCAGCCGCGCAGCCAGCACGAGCGCGCCCGCCGCAAACGGCAGCAGGCGGTCGATGGCGAGCAACGCCAGGGCGAGGGTAAACCAGCGAACGTGGTCATCGAGATCGGCGGTCATCGCCACCACGACCGCGGCCGCGATGGCGGCCCAACCCGCGAAGACGACCGCCGCCGTCAGGGCGAGCGCCCTGAAGGTCCGCGCGGGACGCCGGATCGTCCGTGCCACTGCTTCCCTCGCGCCGAGCCCCACCTCGAGCGCGTAGAGCGCCACGATCGCGCCCAGCGCCGCCTCCCCCGGTTGCGTCCAGCGAGCGATGGCGACGAGCGCCGCGAGAAGCGCGAGTCGCGCGAGCGGGAACGGATGAAGCGCCAACGTCCGGGCCGCCCGCGTGCCGAGGAACGCGCGGAAGCGATCCCATCGGTACTCGCGAACCTGCCACAGGCTGATGTACAGCAGCGCCGCGCGCACCGTTCGCAGAGCGGCGAGCGCGGCCGCCGCGAGAGCGAGCGCAATCATCGGGCCGCTCCCCGCGCCGTCTCGAAGAACGCCCGCGCACGAGACACGAGAAGCTCGGGGCGCTCGTGGGGCAGGGCGTGGCCCACACCCTCCACGACCTCGAGCTCCGCTCCGGGGATGAGGCCGGCCATACGGCGGCCGTCGCTGAGGGGCGTCGCGCGGTCGTCGGCGCCCCAGAGCAGCTTCACCGGCACATTGACCGCCCGCATGTCGTTCGCCAGGTCCTCTTCGACCACGAGCCGGAACGTGTCCCGCATCACCCCGCGGGCCAGGTAGTAGTCCATGGAGCCGATCGCGCGATACAGCGCCCGCCGCGCGAGGTCGGCGGCTGGCCGCAGAGGGGGCAGCGCGAAGACGGCGGCGCCGGCCCGCGCGGCCCGGCTCAGTAGCCGCCGTCGCCACGTGATCCGCGGCCGGAGCCCTGCCGCGCCGGTGAGCAGCATAGCGCGGATGCCCGCCCGTCCGGTCGCAGCGAGGCGAATGGCGATCCTCGAGCCGAACGAATGCGCGACCACGAAGGTCGTTGGGGCTCCGAGCTCGCGCGTCATCTCGTCGACGGCGTGCGCGTAGTCCTCCACAGCCCACGGCGCGGGCGGTGGCGGGCTCTCGCCGAAGCCGGGCAGGTCAGGGAGACAGACGGCCCAGCCTGCCTCGGCGAGCCCCTGGGCAACGCGAAGCCAGCGTTCGCCCTTGCTACCCCACCCGTGGAGGATCAGCACGGTTGGCTCGGCGCCGTCCCAGAGACGCGCGAAGACCTGCGCGCCGTGGGCGACGAACACGCGCGTCGCGGGGGTCGTCTCGGGGGGCACCGTCGCGGTCATGTGCGGGGAGAGCGCCGGCGATCAGCCGGTGATGTCCTCGCCGCCGTCGACACCGATGACGTTCCCGGTCATCCAGTACAAACGCTCGTCGATGAGCGCCGCGATCGCCTTGGCGACGTCTTCGGGCCGCGTGGCGCGCCCGCTCGGGTTGAGCCGCTGCGCGCGCTCGAGCAGTTCGACCCCTCCCGGAATGCGGCGCAACGCCGGCGTGTCCGTCACCCCCGCGCGAATCGCGTTCGCCGTGATGCCCATGGGCGCGAGCTCGAACGCGAGCTGCCGGATGTGCGACTCGAGCGCCGCCTTGGCGGCGGACACAGCGCCGTAGGACTTGATGACGCGGGTCGACCCCGAACTCGTCATCGCGAAGATGCGGCTGCCGCGCGTCAGGAGGCCCGCCGCCACCAGGTCCTGCGTCCAGTACACGAGGCTGTGCGCCATCACGTCCAGCGTCATCTCCATTTGCTTCTGGGTGATGGCATCCTTGGGCGACTCAGCGATGAACGGGTTCAGCGTACCGAACGCCAACGAGTGCAGGAGCACGCGCACGCGCCCCCCGCCGTCCTGCTGGAATCGCTCGCGGATAGCGTCGACGACCATCCGTCGCTTCTCGGCGTCAGCGGCGTTCACGTTGAAGAACACGGCCTGCCGGCCCATGCCCAGAATCTCGTCGCGGATCCGTTCCGCGTTCGGAAGCGTGGCCCGCATGTCGAGATGCACGCCGAAAATGTTCAGGCCGGCGCGCGCGAGTTCGAGGCTCGTCGCGCCGCCGAACCCGCTGGATGCGCCCAGAATCAGCGCCCAGTCAGGACCCGAAGCCGCCGTCATGCACACCTCCCTGTCAATCGAGACGCAGCGCTCCGTCCGTCGAGAGGAGCAACTCCCGGAACCGCGCGACGGTTCCCTGCTCGCCTTCCATCGCGCTCCGCACCGCCTGATAGAGCTGGTCCGTCGTCGCGACGCAGTATCGCATGGATTCGGCCGCCACGCGAAGCGCCTGCGCGTACTGCGTCGGCCGGTCGGCGGGCGGCCGCTGCCGGTAGCCGTTCACGAAGACGACCCCTCGCGGGACTGCTTTCCCTTCTGCGATAGCAGCTTCGATCCGGGCGCGCAGCCGGTAATGCGGGTCCAGCCCGACCTCGCCATCGCTGGCCGCCGCTTCGACCGCGACGCGCTGATCGTCGATGGTCGCGGTCAACGGCTCACCGAAGCCTCCGGCGACGGTGAAGCCGAGCACGCTCAGGGCATCCTTGAGCGCGTCCACGAGAGCGGGGCCGGATCCCAGCCACAGGATGCGCCGGCGTCGGTCGAGCGCGGTCTTGCGGGCTTGCGCCTCGCGGACCTCGGCGGCCGCCTCTTCCAGGCGCACGCGCGCCTCCGCCAGCTCGGCCTCCGCGTCGGCGAGTCCGGGAAGCGGGTAGTCGCCGAGCCATGCGGGCGCGGCCTCGTCCAACCGGCCGGCCGTCCGCGCGATGGCGTCCTGCAACGCGTTCGAAATGCGATACCGGTCGTCGGCCGAGGGCGCCTTCCGCAGCGCCGGAAGGAACACCACGACGCCGCCCGCTACGGGGAACTCCACACCAATGGCGCTCCCGCCTGGACTCCGGGAGAAGACCTTTCCCGAGCCGGCCTTGACCGCCTCACCCGTGAACTCCGCCCGGAAGCCGACGTATTTCGCCATAGCGTCGACCGCTTCGGCGAACGGGTGGTCGCGGTCGACGTCGCCCAGGCGATCCCCCGCAGCCCGTACGAGGTGGGGTTCCCGCCACGCGAGGCCCGCAGGCGCCGGGAGCCAGAAGTAGCGGTCGCATCCGGTGAAGCCGGCCACGTTCGTGTGGACGACGTCGGGGTACGCGAACACGACCGCGGTCCCGCCGCCGGCGAGCAATCGAGCCGTCTGCCGCTGACGATCCCGTAGCAGGTCGGCCAGGCCGACCACTCCCGGTCCCGTGGTCCCGTTCACGACGGGCTCATCGAAGAACGTGCGATGCTCGCCCTCGCCCGCGACGACTTCCTCGACCACGCGCGAGAAGCTGCCCGGCTCGACGACGACGGCTTCGTAGTCGGAGAGCGTGGGCGCGCTGAGGAAGTTGTAGTTGTCCACGCGCGGTCCCGGCATCGGGAACCCCAGGGACAGGATGCGCATGGTCAGTCGAGCTCCAGGTTCCGGAGGTATTCGCGAAACTTCGGCCCGATGTCGGGGCGCCGGAGGGCGAGCTCCACCGACGCCTGAAGGAAGCCGAGCGGGCGCCCGGTGTCGTACCGCTTGCCCTCGAACTGGTACGCGAACATCGGCCGGCGGCCGGCTAGCGTGTTCAACGCGTCGGTGATCTGGATTTCGCCGTTTTTTCCGGGAGGGGTGCGCTCGATGATGTCGAAGACGTCGGGCGTCAGGACGTAGCGGCCGACGATACCGAGGTCGGAGGGCGCTTCATCGGGGTCGGGCTTTTCGACGAGCGACCGGACGCGCCACACTCCTTCACGTACCGGCTCGCCTTCGACGACGCCGTACTGCGAGATCTCCTCTTTGGGCACCCGTTGCACGCCCAGCACTGGCCCGTCGAACTCCTTGAACACGCCGATCATCTGGAGCGCCACCGGCCTCTCGGCCACGATGACGTCATCGGGGAAGAAGAGGACGAAGGGCTCGCTGCCCACGAGGTCTCGCGTCTGCAGCACGGCGTGGCCGATGCCAAGCTGCTGCTTCTGGCGCACGTACACGATGTTGGCCAGCTCGGAGATACGCTGGACCTCGGCGAGACGCTCGAGATCCCCCTTCTCGCGGAGCGCCATCTCCAGCTCGAGCGAGCGGTCGAAATGATCCTCGATCGCCCGCTTACCCATCGCGGTCACGATGATGACGTGCGTGATGCCCGATTCGACCGCTTCCTCGACCGTGTACTGGATGATGGGCTTGTCGACGAGGGGGAGCGCTTCCTTGGGTTGCGCCTTGGTCGCCGGCAGCAGACGGGTGCCGTACCCGGCGGCGAGCACCACAGCCTTTCGGACCTTCACGCGCGCCTCCTGCCGAGGGGCCGATGCGCGGCCATTGTACTCAAGCGCCCGACGCGCTCGAAAGCGCCGGACCCCGCCTCAGCTCCACCCGGTTCCGCAACACGCCGATGCGTTCGATCTCGACCTCGACGACATTTCCCAGCCGCAGGAACTCCGGCGGCGTCCTTCCGACGCCTACACCCGCCGGCGTGCCCGTCATCAAAAGGTCGCCCGGCTCCAGCGTCATCCCTCTCGACAGCGACGCGATGAGCCCTGCGACGGGCGTGATCATGTCCGCTGTGCTTGCATCCTGCTTCGTCACGCCGTCCACCCGCAGGCGGATTTGGAGCGATTGCGGGTCCGGGATTTCGTCTGCGGTCACGATCCACGGCCCGAGGGGATAGAAGCCGTCGAGGCTCTTGCCCTTGAACCACTGCTGGTGCGCTCTCTGCAAATCGCGGGCCGTCACGTCGTTCCCGGCCATGTACCCGAACACGCACTCGAGCGCAGCCGACGCCGCCACGTCGCGGACCCGTCGGCCGATGACCGCGACTAGCTCCGCCTCCCAGTCCACGGCCTCGCTCACGCCCTCGGGATACGGGATCGGTTCGTCGGGCCCGATGACGCAGGTCGGCGCCTTCGTGAAGAACACCGGAACCTCGGGTAGGCCGGGTCCGCTCACGCTTTGCGACTCCCGCGCGTGCTCAGCGTAGTTTAACCCGACGCACATCACGTTCTTGCGCGGGCGCGGGATGGGCGCGAGCAGACGTACGCGTTCGAGTGGCACGCCGGTCCTGCCGGCCTCACGCACGGCGTCGAGGGTTGCTCGCGCGGCGCTGAGGGCACCAAGCCCTGCCTCGATGAACGCGAGCATGTCAGAGGGAAGCGGGGGCAGGCCGAGCGCGTTCGCCTCGTCCGCGAGGTCGAACACAACGCCATCGAGCACCGCCCCCAGACGGGGACCTCGCGGCGAAGCGTACGTCAGCAGGCGCACCGCTCAGTACCAGTCCCGCTCGATGATGTTCGCGGCGTGTCGCGCGAGCGTCAGTAGCGTCGCCTCGTCCCGATCTCGGAACGGCTTCCCGCCGTCGCGATCGGTGACGTACAGGCTCCCGCGGACCGTCCCGCGTACCCAGATGGGCGTTCCCATGAGCGTCCGCATCACGGGGTGCTTCGGCGGGAAGCCGAACGCGTTCCGCACCGCATCCAGGTTGTCGTATCGCACCGGACGGCCGTCCGCCCGCAAGACACCGAGGGGGCCATGCCCCTGTGGAGGCGTCTTCAAGCGGCGGAGCGTCGCGGAGTCCAGGCCGGACACCACGAAGCCCTCGGTGCGGTTTCGTTCGTCCGTGACGGCCAGCGCGGCGTAGCGGGCCCCGGTCAGCTCTCTCGCCAGGTCGACGACATCCTGCAGCTTGTCGAGCGGATGCGCGTCGGGGCCGCGCCGCGCGCAGACCCGCGCCAGCGCGAGCAACGCCTCGTATTCGGGATCCGATTCCGCCTCGGGCGTACGGGACGCGGGCGCCCGGCTCACGGGTGGCGACACCATCGTCGCCAGCATAGCCTCACCCGAAGTCACGGAAAAGCTCGGCGACGGCTGTATCCACCGTCCCTTGTCCGGGGATCGGGGCTCCCGGATAATGATCGTGTCATGGCTGACCGGCCCGCCATCGTCGACTCCACGATGCGACATTCGGAGATCGCGGACAGAGGGACGCGCCCGAAACCGCCGGTCGCCGACGTCGACTTCGACAAGACGCCCTTCACCGTCGCGTGGGAGACCACTCGCGCCTGCGCGCTCCGCTGCGTCCACTGCAGGGCCGAAGCGATCCCGCGCCGCGACCCCCGCGAGCTGACCACCGAGGAAGGCTTCCGCCTCATCGACCAGCTCGTCGAGATCGGCGGCCCGATTCTCATCATCACCGGCGGCGACCCGATGATGCGGCCGGACCTCTTCGACCTGATCTCGTACGCGACGCAGTCGGGCCTCCGCGTCGCGATGTCGCCCTCCGCGACGGCGCTGGTGACGCGCGAGCGGCTGAAGAAGGCGCGTGACGCCGGTGTGACCCGGACGCATATTTCGCTCGACGGCGCCACGGCGGAGAGCCATGACGCCTTCCGCAAGACGCCTGGGTCCTTCAAGCGGACGCTCGAAATCATGGATATGCTGGCCGACCTGGGCATGTCGCTGCAGATCGGCACGACGGTCAGCCGCCACAACCTGCACGAGCTCGACCGCATCGCCGAAATCGCCGCCGAGCGGAAGGCGGTGATGCTCAATTTCTTCTTCCTGGTGCCGACGGGCCGCGGATCGCACGAGGACATGATCTCGCCCGAGGAGCACGAGCAGGTCTTCAATTGGATGTACGACCTCTCGAAGGTGGCGCCGTTCGACGTGCGCTCCACGGCGGCGCAGCATTACCGTCGGGTGGTCATCCAGCGACGGCGCCAGGAGGCGGCGGAGGCCGCCCGCCGCGGCGAGGCGAGCGGACCGCCGACAGGCCCCGGCGGCTCAATGTTCCTGACCGGCGCCGGCTACAGCTTCGCGGACGGCCTGGGCCAGTCGACCATGAAGGGCGTCAACGACGGCAACGGCTTCGCGTTCATCAGCCACATCGGCGACGTCTGCCCTTCGGGCTTCCTCCAGATCCCGGCCGGAAACGTCCGCACCCAGAGCTTCGTCGACATCTATCGCAACTCTCCGCTCTTCCGCGAGCTCCGCGACTACACGAAGCTGAAGGGCAAGTGCGGCCTCTGTGACTTCCGTGACGTCTGCGGCGGCTCGCGCGCGCGCGCCTTCGGCGTCACCGGCGACTACCTCGAGAGCGAACCCTACTGCGTCTACGTCTCTCCGGCGGCCCGCGAAGCGGGCGTCGGCGCGCCCGACCCGTACCGCACCAGCGACGAAGCCATCGCGCTCTTCGAAGCGCAGGCCCCCGCCCGCTGAGGCGATGGGCCGCACCCAGGCGTTCGCCCTCGCCCTGACCCTCGCGTCCGCTCTCGGCCTCGCCCTCTCCGCCGAATTCGTCGGCCGCTGGCCGTTCGTCCAGCCGCCGGTCGCGGGCGTGGCCACAGCCGTGGCGACCCTCCTGTGGCTTCGCGGCGCTCCGGTCGCTCGGCGGCCCGCGGTTCCCGTTATCGCCGCGCTCGCATTCGGCACGCTCATGTGGGCGACCTCAGCGGCGGCGAGCGTCGTGCTGCACGCCGTGCGCGGCGAACGCTTCGACTTCTTCGAGTCGTTCGACTCTCCCGCGGCGCGGGCGGCGGCGCTCGTCTTCGCGCATGCGGTCTTCCTCGGCGCGCCGACTGGCCTCGCCGCTGGGCTCGCCGTTTCCCTGATGGGCCGACTTCGCGGCGCCCGCCTCCAGACGTAAGGGCGATTCGTTCACGGGACGAGGCGACGAGCGTCCCCGTTTGTGGCATACTCCTGAACATCTGAACATCGCAGTCGCGGGAGCCGATAGTTCAGCGGGGGAGGAGGCGATGTCCATTCGACGCATCATCGACAGCGCGGGCCGGGGCCGGCTGGCCCTCGCTGTGCTCGGGCTGCTCGTCGCCGTCGCCGCGGGCGCCGCGCTGTTCACGCTGAACCGGGGCGGCGCCGAGCCGGAGCGCCCGTTCGCGTCGTCGAGCAGGTTCGCCTCGGGCTATCCAGCGAGCGACCTCGCGTACCCGTCGCCGACCCCGACGCCGGTTCCTCCCACGCCGACGCCAGCGCCTCCGCCTCCGCCACAAGGGGCCACCACGTCGTCAGGCGGGGGCTCATACTCCAGCTCCGGTTCGTACGATCCGGGAGTCACCACCGCCCGCTCCATCGCCGGGTACAGCCTCTCCATCCCGAAGCTAGGTGTACACGCCGCGCTGTCGTCCCGGGCCGTGCCCCGCAGCGGCGTGATGCCCAACCCCTCCGGGCCATGGGATGTGGTGTGGTACGACTTCCCGAACCACCCCGGCCTCGGCGGCTTTCCGGGTGAGGGCGGGAACGCCGTCTTCGCCGGCCACGTCGACTACGTCCGGATAGGCAAGGTCGTCTTCGGCTACATCGAGACGCTGGTCCCCGGCGACCAGATCATCGTGAACACGCCGACCGGCCCGCTGGTGTACGCCGTGCAGCAGATCTATCGCATCTCCCCGTACGAGGACGCATCGCCGTACCTTCGGGCCACGGGCGTCGACTCGGTGACGCTGATCACGTGCGGCGGCGTATGGTCGGGCCGCGACTACAGCTATCGCGTGCTCGTGTACGCCACCCGGGTGTGACGTCCTGACCTTCCGTTTACGTTAAGGGAACGAGTACCATGGGCTTCGCATCGCCCATGGCCCGGTCTTCCGCTCACACATCCTCCCCGCAGGCGTCGACGGACGAGCTGACGCTGCCCCCTGCGCTTCGCCCGCGAGGTGGCGCGTTCAGTTCTCTCGCCAATCCCAATTTCCGCCTCCTGTTCTCCGGTACCGTCGCCAGCAGCTTCGCAATGTGGATGGAGCAGATCGGACAGGGCTGGCTCGTGCACGAAGTGACCGGCTCGCCGTTTCAGCTCGGCCTAGTCCAGTTCATTCGGGGATTCTGCATCCTGTTCACGTCGCCCTTCATCGGTGCCGTCGCCGAGCGCGTGGACCGCAAGAAGCTCGCCGCGCTGGCGACGGCCGTGAACGGCCTGAATGCGCTCGCAGTGGGGCTGCTGGTCAGCGCGGGCGTCATCGAAGTCTGGCAGCTCTACGTCACGGCGTTCGTCGGCGGGCTCGCCAGCAGCGTGTACAACCCTGTGCGTCAGCATCTCGTTTACAGCGCCGTGGGGCCTGAGCACCTGACCAACGCCATTGCCCTCAACGCGGGCGCGAACAACATGTCCCGCGTGGTCGCACCCAATGTGAGCGGCGCGGTCATCGGATACTTCGGCGTGCAGTCGTCGTTCTTCGCCGAGTCGCTGTTCTTCGCCAGCGCGACTCTGACGCTCCTGCAGCTCCGCCTGCTGTCGACGGAGCGTCCGGCGGGCGAACCGGTGTTTCGCAGCGTGCGCCTCGGCGTGTCGTACTTGCGCCGCCACCCCGTGCTTTCGCGCATCGTGCTGCTCCAGGCGGTGCCGACGCTGATGGTGTACCCGTACCTCCAGCTCATGCCCTCGATGGCAGCCGACTACCTCGGCCTCGGGCCTCGGGGCTTCGGGTTCCTCCAGACGGGCGTCGGCGTCGGCTCCATTGCCATGACGCTCGTCGTGGCGCGCTTTTCGGATGTGCGCCGCAAGGGCCGCATCATGGGCGCCGCCCTCATGCTCTACATGAGCATGATCCTCGCCTTCTCGTTCTCTCGCACCGTGCCGCTGTCGTTCGGACTGCTGGTGCTGGGCGGCATGAACCTCATCGTCTTCAATACGTTCAACCAGACGCTGCTCCAGCTCTACGTCGACGACGAGTACCGCAGCCGCGTCCTCTCGCTCTTCACGATGGTGCAAGGGCTCAATCCGTTCGGGAGCCTGGCGATGGGCTCGCTCGCCGAGGTCATCGGCACGCCGCACGCCATCGCGACGATGGCGGGCGCCGCCATCGTCGCCGCATGGTTCGCCGGCCTCGGTTCGCGGCGGATCCGCTCGCTCTGAGTCCGATCAGGGCTGTTCGAGCCAGCCGGGGTTGTTCACCAGGAGCTTGTCCCGCACCGTCCTGCGCACATGGGCGAGCACCTGTTCGCGAAAGGGGCCTTCGTCCGCTTCGCCCGCGCGGATGCGCTCGCACAGGATGGCGGTGCGCCGCGCGATGGCGTCGCGCAGCGACCGGCGCGAGGGTGGACGCGGCTCCGCTCCCAGCAGCTCATCGAGGCCGGCCCATTCGGCGTCGAGCTGCTCCTCCTCCTGCTCCCACTCCCGCGCGAGGATACGCATCACGTTGGCCGCGACGCGCGCGTGGAACTGACGGGTCCCCTGCGTGTTCGGCACGATCTCGTCGTCCAGGAAGCGTTCGACCGCCTTCAGTAGTTCGACGGCGGTTGGACGGTCCTGCATCAGCCCGCCTCCATCAGATTCAACAGCTCCCACTCCGTCTCGGAGATGCGACGCCCGATGCTCGCCAGCTCCACGCTCGGACTGCGTCCGTCGAGATGCGTCCGCGCCTGCGAGATGCAAATGATGCCCCACCGCAGGTTGCCGAAGAGCTCCCAGAAGCGGACGCGCTCGGGGTCGACGGGGTAACCGCCCGCCGCCTCGTACGCGCGCCAGAATGCCTCACGCTCGCCAATGCCGCCGACCGGCAACGGACCGCCGAACCGCCACGACCGCACGCAGATCCATCCGAGGTCTTCCATAGGGTCGCCGATGTGCGCCAGCTCCCAGTCGAGCACGGCGCGCACGCCCTCGGGTCCGAAGATGACGTTGCCGATGCGATAGTCACCGTGCACGAGCGCGCGCTCGCCCCCTCTCGGCAGGCGATGCCGCAGCCAACGAAACGCCAGCTCGAACGCCGGATGCGGCTCGAGGGCGATCGCCCGGTAGACCTGCTCATAGCGGTCCAGTTCGCCCTCGGCCGGCGAGCGGTCCAGAGGAGAAGAGGGGAGGCCTTCGAGCCCCCATCGTTCGTACGGGATGCGGTGGATCCGCGCGAGGATCTGCGCCAGTTGCTCCGGCATCACCCGTCGGGCTTCGGCGTACTGTTCGTCGCGGAGCAGCCGGCGAGCGATGGTCTCTCCCTCGATGCGCTCCATGATGAAGAAGGGCGCGCCGAGGGAGTCGTCGCCTTCGAACTTGACCTCGGGGACCGGCACGCCGCACGCAAACGCCGCCTGCAGAAGGCGGCATTCGAGCGCGCGTTCCGTCGCGAGCGGCCCGCCTCTGGGGTCCATCCGCAAGACGAGCGCGGCTGTGCGCGCGCCCTCCCTGTCCTCGAACGTGGCGTCGAAGGACCAGATCTCGCGCGACGCCCCGCCGGCCAGCCGTCTGAGGCCATCGACACGCACCGATCCGGCTCCGGTCCGGCGCGCCAGGAACGCGGCGAGTCGCTCCGCAAGCTCTTCCGGGGTCACCCTATTCGACCTGGTCGAGGTACTCCGACAGTCCGTACCCGACGAACTCGCCGCACCGGTATTCGGTCATCCCTTCACCGATGTGCGTGACCATGCCCTCGCGGCGGTTTCGCAGCGGGATGAAGCTCTTGATCTTCCCGTCGAGCGCCAACGTCTCGCCGCTCTCCAGCCGGACCCTCGCCGTGAACGCGCGGTGGTACAGCCCGTTCGCGTCGTACGTGGTGTCGAGCTCGAAGTCCTGAATGCGCTCCAGGCGCTCTCCCCGAACCAGGACGCCCGTGCGCGTTTCCTCCTCGGGCGTGCGCGCCACGAGCGAGCACATCATGCCGAAGTCGGGCCCGAAGTTGATGGTCAGCCAGCGGTAATGGTGAATCGCCTGCCAGTAGCGCGGACCCCACGAGTGGTCACGCAGGCCCAATCCGTCGAGCTCGATCGTGTTGCCATCGATGGACAGCGTGCCGCGCGCCCGCATGTGCTGTTCGTAGTGCGCCCGCGCGAACTCCTCGTCCGGGTTCGTGATCTCCCGATCGCGTCCAGCGCTACCGTAGGCAGGCCCGACCGCCTCGTGGATCAGGTCCAGCGTCACGCGCTTGTACGGGTTCGACGTAAACGCGTGGCGCGGGTTCGCCATCTGCGTGGGGTCTTCCAGATAGACCGCGGGCCCTTCGTAGACGGTCCGCAGGCGCCGCATGGGCTCGAGGGTTTCGAAGCGCATGCCGCCCGCGTCGAAGGCGTCGTTGTGATGAATCTCGGGCCGCTGGTAGTTGAACAGCACGGGCCCGCCCGGAAGGAAGAGGCACACGGTCATCTCGGCGTACCCCTCGTTAGCCCGGTTACCGAGCCTGACGAAGCCGCCGACATCCCGCTCCCGGTCGAAGAAGTTGAAGTACATGCTCTCGTTGAAGTTCTTCTCGGGACCCAGGGGGTGGGTGTAATCGTCCCGCTCGGTGATGTCGCCGACAATCGCCGCCATCGCTCTCCTCCTGTTCGTCGCCGGACAGCGCAGCGAGTGTACGCCGCCCCGCGGCCTCGCGCCACGGCCGTTCTTCACATCGCGCCGAGTTCGCGCAACCACTGCGCGAAGGCGTCGGGCGCGCGCATTGTGCTGAGCCTTCCCTGCCGCACCAGCAGCCAGTCGTCGAACTTGTGGGACTCCTTGATCTCGCGCAGGGTCACTGGACGCGAGAGGCGCCGGATGAAGCGGAAGTCCGCGACCCAACTCCGGGGGTCGTTGGCGTCTGGGCGGGGGTCCGACACCACCTCGGCCAGCCCTACGACCGCCGCCTGGCCCTGCGAATGGTAGATGAACACTCGATCGCCGGGGCGCATCTCCCGGATCGCTTTCACCGCCGCCGGATTCCGGACGCCGTCCCACTCCGTCGTTCCGTCGCGCTCGAGGTCGTCGATCGAGTACGACTCCGGGTCCGTTTTGGCCAGAAAATACGCCATGGCGCGCCTCCCTCCATGCGGATTCGTAGATGCAGTCTACCCCCATGGGTGGTGGGCGTCATCGGCCCCCTGTAGTCCGCCCGCGGCGGATTCACTATAGTGACGCTGCGCGCGCCCGAACGCGCACTCCGGAGGGAAGCGGCGATGGCGCATCTGGCGATCGCGGGCGGCTCGCCCGTGCGCACCGAGGCTTGGCCCCCGTGGCCCCAGTACGACGAGCGCGAGCGCCGAGGGCTCATGGAGGTGCTCGAGAGCCGCAACTGGGGCGGGTTCCCCACGCCCAACGTCAAGGCCGCGGAGTTCGCGGACCGCTTCGCCGCGTACCACACGGCCCGATACGGCATCTGCACGTCCGGCGGAACGACCGCTCTCGAGGTCGCGCTCAAGAGCGTGGGCGTCCGATCGGGAGACGAGGTGATCATGCCGGCCCTCACGTTCATCGCCACGGCTTCGGCGATCCTGTCCATTGGCGCGGCCCCCGTGTTCGTCGATGTCCATCCGGACAACTGGTGCATCGACCCCGATCTCATCGAGGAGGCGATCACGGAACGCACGCGGGCGATCCTGCCGGTGCACTTTGCGTCGCGGATGGCCGATATGGACCGCATCCTCGATATCGCGCGCCGCCACGGCCTTCGCGTGGTCGAGGACTGCGCGCACATGCACGGCGGGTTCTGGCGCGGCCGCGGCGCGGGCTCCCTCGGCGACATGGGCGCCTTCAGCTTCCAGTCGTCGAAGACGATGACCGCGGGCGAGGGCGGCATCGTCATCACCAACGACGAGGCGGCCTTCGAGCGCGCGAGGGCGTACATCAACGCCGGGCGGACCCGCCGCACCGACCGGCACATCGGCGAACGGCACGTCCTGGGCTGGAACTACCGCATCACGGAGTGGCAGGCGGCGGTGCTGCTGGCCCAATTCGAGCGCCTCCCCGAGCAGACCCGCAAGCGCGCGGAGAACGCCGCCTACCTCGCTTCGCTCATCGACGCCATCGAGGGCGTCCGGATGTTCCCGCCCGAACCGCGGATGACGCAGCCAGCGGGGTACGGGTACGTCATCGTGTACGACGAGGAAGCGTTCGCGGGCGTACGGCGCGACACCTTCGTCCGGGCGCTCCGGGCGGAAGGAATCAAGTGCGAGGGCGCGTTCTACACGGCCGTGTACAAGAGCCCGCTCTTCGCGTGGGAGGACGCTCCCGGCCCGCCCCCGTATCGCGAGCGGCGCTGTCCTGTGGCCGAGCGGGCCGGCGAGCGCGAGATGGTCTGGATTCCGCACGAGGTGTTGCTCGCCGAACGACGCGACATGGAGGACATCGCCGCGGCCATCCTCAAGGTGCGCGAACATCTCGACGAGCTCGTGGCGTTCGAGCGCGCAGCGCTGGCCGCGGAGGGCGCCGCATGAGCGGGGCACAGGAGCCGACACCGTGACCGTCGCTGAGCCCGCCGTCTCCCCTCGGCCCGCAGGCGCGCCCGATGGCGCCATCCTCGACGTTCGCGACGTCACCCGCGCCTTCGGCGGCGTGAAGGCCGTCGATGACTGTTCGCTCAGCGTCCGGCGCGGCACCATCACCGGGCTCATCGGTCCGAACGGGGCCGGCAAGACGACGCTGTTCAACCTCATCACCGGGTTCCTGAAACCGACGTCGGGCGAGATCGCGTTCGATGGCGAGCGCATCGACGGGCTGCCACCGCAAGACATCGTGGCTCGCGGCCTCGTGCGCACCTTTCAGGTGCCGCGAGAGCTGAAGTCGATGACCGTGCTCGAGAATCTCGTCCTCGTCCCGCGGCGGCAGGCCGGCGAGCGTATCTGGAACTCGTGGTTCTTGCCCTGGCGTGTCCAGCGGCAGGAGAACGAGATCATCGACCGCGCCATCGCCGTGCTGGAGTACGTCGACCTGATCCACCTGCGCGACGAGTACGCCGCAAACCTCTCGGGCGGACAGAAGAAGCTGCTGGAGTTCGCCCGGACCCTGATGGCTGACCCGAAGATGATCCTGCTGGACGAGCCGGGCGCCGGGGTCAACAGGGCATTGCTCAAAAAGCTTACGGGATACATCGAGGAGCTCTGCCACGAGCGGGGCGTGACCTTCTTCATCATCGAACACGACATGGATCTGGTCGCCCGACTGTGCAACCCGGTCATCGTCATGAGCGAGGGCCGCCGCATCGCGGAGGGCACGCCGGACGAAGTCCGCAGCAACGAGCAGGTGCTCGAGGCGTACCTGGGAGGCCAGTACCGGTGACGCCGACGCTCCTGGTGGAACACGTCGTCTCCGGATACGGCGAAGTCGAAGTGCTCCACGGCGTCACGGTGCGCGTGGAGCCGGGCGAGATCGTGTCCATCATCGGCCCCAATGGCGCGGGCAAATCGACGCTGATGAAGGCGGCGTTCGGCCTGCTGCCCATCAAGCGGGGACGGGTCCTGCTCCAAGGGCAAGACGTCACGGGCCGCGCTCCGAACGAACTGGTGCGCCTCGGCATGGCCTACGTGCCCCAGGTCGACAACGTGTTCCCGTCGCTCACCATTCAGGAGAACCTGGAGATGGGTGCATGGGCGCGCGGCGACGGGTTCAAGGAACGCCTCGCGAGGGTGTACGACCTGTTCCCCGCGCTTGCCGCACGCCCGCACGAGAAGGCGTCCCGCCTGTCGGGCGGCCAGCGGCAACTGCTCGCGATCGGCCGCGCCCTGATGCTCGACCCAATCATTCTCCTACTGGACGAGCCGTCCGCGAGCCTGTCGCCCAAGATGGTCGACCTCGTGTTCGAGAACATCATCGAGATCAACGCCAGGGGCACGGCGATCCTGATGGTCGAGCAGAACGCCCGCCACGCGTTGAGCCTGAGCCACCGCGCCTACGTACTGGCGACGGGCGAGAACCGGCTCGAGGGCGATGCGAAAGCGCTCCTCGACAGCGAAGAGGTGCGGAGGCTCTACCTTGGGGAGTAGGATGGCCTCCGCATGACCGTCCGCACCATCGCGACCGATCTCGCGATCCAGCGGCGCAGGCTCGCCCGCCGCTTCGGCGACCTCGCGACCGGCGTCGGGCTGTGGACGGCCATCCTCGGGTTCTGCCTCTGGGCCGCCGTCGCCGAAACCGACGCCTTCACCGTGGGCGTGGTCGTGGGCAGCGTCCTCGTGCTCGGCGCGATCGGCCTCACCCTCATCTACGGCATCCTCAAGTTCGCCCACTTCGCGCACGGCGACGCCATGATGCTGGCCGCCTATGTGGCGTTCTTCGCCCTCACAGGGAAGGCCGTAGGCGCCCGAACGGACGTTAGCCTGCCATGGTCGCTCCAGGACCTTCCCGGCGCGACGACGCCCATCTGGGACTTCTCGTTCGGCTACGGGCTCCTGCTCGCCATTCCGCTGGCCGCGCTCGTCACCGTCGTCCTGTTTCTTGCCCTCGACGCCCTCGTGTACGCGCCTTTGCGGCGCCGCCGGGCGGGCATCGTCATCTTCGCCATTGCGTCGCTGGGCATCGCCATCGCGATGCGCAGCTTCGTGTTGGCGGTGTGGGGCCCGGGGCCCCGCTTTTATGTCAAGGGTATCCGCCCGACCATCGACCTCCCCTTCGGGCCGCGCATCGTCACCGACCAGATTTTCATCGCCGCGCTCGCCGTCGTTCTCGTGGCGCTCGTCTACCTGCTGCTGTTCCGTACCCGCATCGGGCGCGCCATGCGGGCCACCGCCGACAACGCCGAGCTCGCGCGCGTCGCCGGCATCGACACCGACATGGTCGTCCGCTGGACGTGGGTGGTCAGCGCGGCGTTGGTCGCCATCGCGGGCGTGCTGCTGGCCCTCCAGTCGCAGCTCAAGCCCGAACTCGGCTTCGTCCTGCTCCTTCCGCTGTTCGCCGCCACGGTGCTCGGCGGCATCGGCAGTCCGCAGGGGGCGCTCGCGGGCGGGCTGTTCGTGGGCGTCGCGCAGGAGGTCGCTGTCACCTTCGATGTTCTCAGCCCCGGCTATAAGTTCTCGGTGGCGTTCGTCATCCTCATCCTGGTGATTCTGATCCGCCCCAGGGGGCTGTTCGGAGCGCAAACGTAAGCCATGAAACGGTCGCGGCTCATCACGCGCATCGCGGTGCTCCTCATGACGGCCTTCGTCATCGGGCTGCCCGCGGAACGCTCGCGCGACGCCACGGCCGTGGTGAACTTCCTCACGCCGTTCGCCACGACGGTCGCGGTCCTCGCGATCCTCGCCATCGGCCTCAACGTGCAATGGGGATACACCGGCATCTTCAACTTCGGGATCGCCGGATTCTTTCTGGTCGGCGCGTACACCGCCGCCATCGTGACCAAGGAGCCGGCCTCCACGGAGTTCGTGCGATACATCGGAGGCTACGGCGACAAGTTGGACTTCCTCCCGTTCCTCGACAGCGAAGAGTGGCTCCCCGCGCTGTTCGGCGTCCTCGCGGCGGGAGCGTTCTCCGCCGCGCTCGCCCTGCTCCTCGCGGTGCCGACGCTGCGCCTGCGCGAGGACTATCTGGCCATCACGACCATCGGCATCGCCGAAGTCCTGCGACGGATCACCATCGAAGAAGAGGGGCTGGTCAACGGAACCCGCGGGCTCACCGGTATTCCGAGGCCGTTCGGCGGCCTGGTCGCGCCGGAGGACTACAAGTTCGTCATCCTCGCCATCAGCGTCGCGCTTTTGGTGTTCGTCTACATCCTCGTGGACCGGGGCATCCGGTCACCGTGGGGGCGGGTGCTCCGTGCGCTGCGAGAGGACGAGCTGGCCGCCGCGGCCAGCGGCAAAAACGTCTTCGCGTTCAAGATGCAGGCGTTCGTGTTCGGCGCGGCCATTATGGGGATGGGCGGCGCCATCTACGCGTACCAGCAAGGCGCCATCTCGCCCGACACGTTCAGCCACTTCTTCGGGACGTTCATCATCTGGGCGATGCTCATTGTCGGGGGGAGCGGGAACAATCAGGGCGCCATCGTCGGCGCGTACATGGTGTGGGGCTTCTGGAGCGTCACCCTGCAGATTCAGGGATACGACCTGCCCGAGATCGTCCGAACCCGGGTGTTCTTCCTGCGCGACTTCGTGCTGGGCGCGCTCATCGTCATCGTCCTGCTGCTGCGCCCGCAGGGTCTGCTGCCCGAGCAGCCCCGCGTGTCCCGATGGCTCGAGCGTCGCGTGGCCGAGCTCCGTCGGCGGGAGGCGCTCAAGGCCTCCGCCACCCCGCAGTCCTGAACGACAGGCCGGAGCCACGAAGGGGGCTCCGGCCTGTGCGTCCTTGAGACGATGTGACGAGCTACTCGGCCAGGTTCACTCGCCTCGTCTCTACGGCGACAATCTGACCGCCTTCGATCTTCCAGATCTGGATCGCGCCTTCAACGATGTCGCCGTTCTCGTCGAACTCCAGATTGCTGGACGTGCCGTCCAGGTCGACGTCCTCGCCGTTGGCGAGCGCCTCGAGGGCAGCCTTCCACCCGTCGACGCCCGGCATGATCTTCACGCCTGGCGCCGATGTGACCTCGCGGAGCGCGTCGCGGATGGCCGTCGAGTCATTCGAACCGGCCTTTTGCGCGGCGAGCGCGATGGCGTACACGGCGTCGTACGACTGTCGCAAGAAGGGGAGCGCGGGAAGCTCACCGTACTCGGCCCGGTAGCGCTCGTCGAACGCCTTCCCGGCCTCCGTGTCCAGCGCACCGGGCTCCGTGCCGAACATGCCCTCGAAGTGCTCCCAGCCGAGCTGGGCGAACATATCGCCCGACTTCGTGCCGTCCACGAACAGGAAATTCTGCACGAGGTTCTGCTCGATAGCCTCGCGCAGGTAGACGCCCGCGCTCTCGGGGAAGCTCACAGCCACCAGCACCTGCGGGTTGCCCTGGGTGCACTGCTGGAGCTCCGAGGCGTAGCTCGCCTGCTCCCTCTCGTGCGGGACCTGGGCCGTGACCGTGCCACCGAGCGCCTGGAACGCTTCACTGAACGCCTCCGACAGGCCCTGGCCGTACGCGTCGTTCGTGTACATGACGCACGCAGACGTGAAGCCCCGCTCCGACGCAAGGTCAGCCAGGATCTTGCCTTGTGCGGCGTCCGAGATCGGCGTTCGGAACAGATAGTCGTTGTCGTTTGCGGCCGATAGCGCGGGCGACGTCGCTGACGGCGTGATTTCGACGATCCGGTTCGGCCCGGTGACCGATTCCGCCACCTGGAGGGTCGCTCCGCTCGATGCGGGACCGATGATCGCCGAAACGCCTTCGACCTCGATGAGCCGGCGCGCCTCCTGGACGGCCTGCTCCGGGTTCGTCCCGTCATCGGCCTGTATGAGCTCGATGGGCTGGCCATTGACGCCTCCGGCCTCGTTGATCTCCTTCGCCGCGAGCTTCGCGGCGTTGAAGAACGCGGGGCCGAAGTCGGAGAGATCCCCGGTGAACGGCGCGAGGAATCCGATTTTCAGCGCCCCGCCGGCCGCCGGTGTCCGCGCGGCAGGCTGCGTCGCCTGGGGAGAGGCCTGCGGTGTCTCCGCAGCCTCCTCTTCTTCACCACCGCATGCCGCCCCTACCAGGCCCCCGATGGCCACGGCTGCCAGGAGCCAGCGCCACCACCCCCCTGCGAACCCGGTCCGGGTACGCGCATCTCGATGCATGGCCTAGACCTCCTTCCTCGATACGAAGCCATGACCGGGCGGTGCCTCCCGACACGGCGACACGAACGCCGGCCCGGTCGATGGGACAGGATAGGCGGGCCGGGCCGTCGCGTCAACCGCTTGACCTCATGCCTAATTGACCCGGCCGCGTCCGAGCGATGTTCACCAAATCGACCCACGGAATCCTCGCGCCCGTCCGATCTCTTCTGTGGGGAAGCAGCCAGTCATCCCCCGAACGCAGAGCAGGGTCAGCGCCGTCCCCCCGCCACCAGCAGGCGCTGGCCCGCTCTCTTTTCTGCGGGCAGCTCGACCCCGGCGATCCGGCTCGTTCCTTCGACTCGAACGCGTGGTAGACTGCACGCCACAGCGACCGCCTTCAGCCGCAGGAGCGTTCGATGCCCGAACCCGTCATCGTCGTACCCGTCGACGGCTCCGAGCTTTCGGAGCGGGCCATTCCCGTCGCCGTCGCCCTCGCGCGCGGGCTGTCCGCCACGCTGCACCTCCTGACCGTCTGGGAGCCCGAAGATCAGGACGTCGAGCGCCACTTCCCCGCCCTCGCTTCCGACTTGGCCAAGGCGGCTGAGAAATACTACGGCGATTACCTCGCCCGCGTCGCCGGCAAGGCCGAAGGCGTCCCGGTGGTCGCCGAGGTGCGGTCGGGCCGCCCGGCGGAGCAGATCCTCGCATACGCCGCCGAGAAGGGCGCGCGCTTCGTGGTGATGTCCACCCACGGACGTTCCGGCCTGAGCCGCTGGTGGTACGGCAGCGTCGCCGACCGCATCGTCCACACATCATCCATCCCCGTGGTCGTGGTCGGGCCGAACGCCCTTCGGGACGCCGCCGCGTACGCCGTCCGCCACATCGCGACACCGCTCGACGGCTCCGCGCTGTCGGAGAGCGCGATCCCGACGGCCGTCGAGCTGGCGGCTGCCCTTCGCGCCCGGCTGACGCTGGTGCGGGCTGTGCGCTGGGCGGCGCAAGCGTATCCGTACACGCTGCCGGAAGCCTACGTCCCGCAGCTCGACGCCGAGCTCGAAGCCGGCGCGCAGGCGTATCTCCAGGCCGTGCGCGGCGGCGTCGAGACCTCCGTCACCATCGACACCGCCGTCGTCCGGGGCGCGATCGCCGAAAGCCTCATGGAGTTCTGCGAGCGCGAGGGCGTCGATCTCGTCGTGATGAGCACTCACGGCCGGTCTGGCCTGGCTCGCGCCACGCTGGGCAGCGTGGCCGACCGCCTGCTGCACGGCCCGTGCCCCGTCGCCCTCATCAGGCCGAAGGAGTGACTGACCATGGGCCTCCGTCTTCTCTGGGCTACCGACGGCTCCCCTCACTCCCGCGCTGCCCTGCCTCTGCTCGAGCGCCTCTTTCTGCCTGCTGCTGACGTCGTCTACGTGCTGGTCGTCGCTCCTCGTACGGCCACCGAAGGCGAGCGACCCGACCCTGTCGCGCTGCTCGAGCGCCTGTTTCCGGGGTACCAGGAGCGCCTCACGGAGGAGACGACCCGCATCGCCACTGAAGCGACCGATCTCGTGCCGAAGGGCGTCGCCAAAATCGAGACGCTGGTCCGGCTCGGCCGTCCGGCGTCCGTCATCGTCGACGTCGCCGAAGACGTGGGCACCGACGTGATCTTCGTGGGCTCCCGGGGCTACACGGGGCTCAAGTCGCTCCTCATGGGCAGCGTCTCGTCCAGCGTCCTCACCGACGCCCACTGTTCGGTGCTCATCGCCCGGCCCGATGGCGCCCCGCTCGACCGCATCCTCTTTGCGACGGACGGCTCTGACGCCGCGCGCAGCGCCGAGGCGTTCCTGGGGTCGCTGCCGCGGCCCGAGGGCGTCCGGGTGACCGCGCTCAGCGTCGCCGAGCCCTACGTCGTGCCTGCGGCCGTTCCGCTGCCGTATACGATGGACGTGCAGCGCATCACCGACGAGATCCTGCGCTACCGCCAGGAGCACGCCGAGCGGATGGCGTCCGAAGCCGCGCGCAGGCTGACCGAGGCGGGCTGGCCCGCCGACGCCCGCACCGCTTTCGGGCCAGCGGCCGCCACCATCGCCGCCGAAGCCGAGGCGCTCGGCGCGGGGCTGATCGTGGTGGGGGCCGCAGGGATGAACCCCATCGAGCGCTTCGTCGTCGGCAGCGTCGCCGCGCGCGTCGCCCGCGTCGCCCGGCGCTCGGTGCTCGTCGTCCGCCGTCCGGAGTAAGATCGACCCGTGGCCCCCAGGGACGTCGCCGTGCACGAGATCGAGCGGTTCTTCACGCCCCGCAGCATCGCCGTGGTCGGGGCTTCGCGGAACCCCATCAAGCTCGGCTACGTCCTGCTCGACAACCTCCAGCGGGCCCGCTACCGCGGCGCGCTGTACGCCGTGAATCCCCATCCCGGCCGCATCCTGGGCCTTCCGACGTATCCATCCGTTCTCGAGCTACCCGAGACGCCGGACCTCGCGCTCCTCACCGTGCCCGCCGCCGCCGTGCGCGACGTCGTCCAGCAGTGCGGCGAGAAGGGGGTGCGCGCCGTCGTCGTCATCACGGCAGGCTTCCGCGAGACGGGGCCCGCGGGCGCGCAGGCGGAGCGCGAGCTGCTCGAGGTCGCCCGGCAATACGGCGTCCGCCTCGTCGGGCCCAACTCCGTCGGCGTCATCAACACCTCGGTCGGCATGAACGCCACGTTCGCCGAGACCGCGCCCTTCCAGTACGAGGTCGGCATGCTCTCCCAGTCCGGCGCCATCGCGACGGCCATTCTCGACTGGGCCCGGTCCATCAACATGGGCTTCTCGAAGTTCGTCTCGCTCGGGAACATGGCGGACCTGAACGAGGTCGACTTCCTCGAGTATCTGGGGCAGGACCCCGAGACGAAGATCATCGTCGGCTATCTGGAGGGCATCAGCGAGGGCCGGCGCTTCCTCGAGATCGCCCGCCGTATCTCGCGGGAAAAGCCCGTGATTCTCATCAAGGTGGGCGCGACGGCCGCCGGGGCGCGCGCGGCCCGCTCGCACACCGGCGCGCTGGCGTCCGCCGAGGCCGTCGTCGACGCCGCCTTCCGGCAGGCGGGCGTCGTCCGCGCGACCACGCTCGCCGAGTTCTTCGACTACCTCCTCTGCTTCTCCTACGCTCCGCTGCCCGCCGGCCCGCGCGTCGTGGTGGTCACCAACGCGGGCGGGCCGGGCGTAATGGCCGCCGACGCCATCGAACGCACGGGGCTCTCGCTGGCGACGCTCGCCCCCGAGACGACGGCGGCGCTCGAGCGCGCACTGCCCGAAGCTGCGGCCACCGCCAACCCTGTCGACCTGCTCGGC
This sequence comes from Chloroflexota bacterium, assembly GCA_037444005.1. Lineage (GTDB taxonomy): Bacteria > Chloroflexota > Dehalococcoidia > DSTF01 > JACRBR01 > DATLZC01. The sequence goes on along the minus strand of JBBING010000003.1, from coordinate 3,267 downwards.
GACGCCGCCGCCGACCGCTATCAGACGGCGCTCGAGCTGGTGGCAGGGGACCCGAACGTCGACGCCGTGCTCGCGCTGCTGACGCCGCAGCGGGTGACGGAGCCCGAGCGCACAGCGCGCGTCATCTCGCACCTGGCCCGCGAGCGGACGAAGCCGGTGATCGCGGTGTACATGGGCGGCGACGCCGTGAGCCGGGGCCGCGCCATGCTGGACGAAGCGCGGGTGCCCGTGTACGCGTACCCCGAGCGGGCGGTGCGGGCGCTCGGGGCCATGGTCCGCTACAGCGCCTATCTCCGCGAGCTCCGCGCCGAGCCCGTTGAGGCGCCGGTGACCGGGTAAGGTGGGACCGAAGAGCCAGCGCGTCAGCGCCTGTCATACTCGCCGAAGGTGACGATGTCCCCGCCAACGGGGTCCAGTACGAGACCGCGCGCCGCGAGGCTCAGGCGCCCGAGATCGGCGGAAAACAATCCGGACGACATGTCCTTTTGACCGGCGCCGCTGTGCCGCGCCGGGTCGGTTGCGACCCAGACGAAGCTGTAAGAGTCACCGGAGGGAGCAGGTGGGAGCCGGCGGCTCGCTACAAACATCGGGTTGATCTCTTCCAGCGTGTCGAGGTAGCCAGACGCCTCGGCGAGGTCGGAGAGCGGCACGTCTAAGCCAATGATCGGTACGCCCATACGAAGCCATTGGCGCAGGAACCGGGGATCGATGTCCGCAAATGCGCTGTGATCGATGACGAGCAGACTCCCCGGCTCAACAAGCGCCTTCAGCTCGTCGAACGTCGAGACACGCCGTGCCCCCGCCAGCGCGGCCAGCGTCCCGCTCTGGTCACGTGATTCGGCCCTAGCGAAAACAACCGTCTGGGCTTCGGGCACGGCCGACGCCGAATCACCCTGGCGGATCGCAGCGACTGCGCCCATGGTTGCAACGACGGTCAGGGCAATTACTCCAGCCAACAGTCTCATCATGCCACCCCTGAGCTGGAAGCTAGAAACACGTCATATTGTTCCAGCAGTAGGAATTCGCCCGCCCGCTATTAGTAGCGGTGAACAGGCTGTACGTTCCTTGTCCGGTGTCGAAGTAGTGCCAAGTCGTGGCGTACCATCTACTGAGGTTGTTGGAGCCACAGCCTGCCGGAGGCGCCTGCGTACCGCACAACGCAAGTTCCGACGTCCTGCACGTTTTGCCGTTACGGAAGTTGCAAGCTGTCTCCTCGAACACCTCTCCCTGGTGATAGACATTCGTACCCCGAATCCACGCAAACCCGGCGGGGATCGTGTTCGAAGCGACAGAACTCCCTCTCGCCCAGTAGACCTCAGTAGCGACCCTCCACGTGGTCGATCCCGAACAGGTCCCTCCAGGACCGCAGGGCGTCGACGCTGATGTAGCAGACGCGCGACCGACCGGGCCTGCAAGGACGCCAAAGGAAAGTAATAGCCCCCATAAAAGCGCCCTCACTGCCCATTTGCGCATAGCCGCGTCCTCACCTCTGTGCGAGCAGACTCCACAGCACCGGCTTAGCATACGATGCAGGATAGCGCCTCGCTTGTCAAGGGCGTCAGGCGATGGGTGCGCTGGGCTCGCTCGACGCAGCCCTTGAGTTTGGGTGAGCGGGGTGGCAGCACGAAGAGGCGGATGCCCCGTTCCCGGCAGGCCTGCTCGAAACGGGGCGAGCGCGTGGACATGCCGCCGCAGATCTCCCCCTTCGCTCAGGCCTCGCGCGAGCGCTCCCGCGAGGGCACGCAGGCCGAGATGCTCTAGGCGGCGCGCGTTCTCACACCGAGAGGCCGCCGAGACACGCCCGCGTCAGCATCAGCGCCATGTGGAACACCTCCTCGCGGTCGTCGCGCGTCATCGAGAGGAGGGAGACGTCGGGCTGCGCCTTCAGCTCGTCGGCGAAGGGATGCGGACGCCGGGTGACGGTCGCCAGGACGCAGCGGTTCCGCCGGAACGCCTCGATCACGGCCCGCTGGAACGCCGTCGAGAGCAGCTCCATCTTCCCGATCTCGTCGATCACGACGAGCCGCCCCGACTCGACGGCCGCGGTCAGCGCGGGCACAGCGGCCGCCTCGAACGACGCGAGGTCGACGGCGTAGCGTCCCACGCGGGGCGCGCCCGGCAGGTCGCGGGCGAGCGCCGCGAGCCGCGCCCGGCGTCCGTCCAGCGTGACCACGTCGAATCCCACTCGCTCGCCGCGGGCATCGCGCCGCTCCTCGGTGATGAAGCCGGCGGGCTCGTAGCCTTCGGCCCCCAGCGCCTCCACCACCCTTCGGACCAGCGTCGTTTTGCCGCAGCCGGGCGGTCCGGTCACCAGGATGGCGGGCACGGTCCGCTCAGCGCCCCTGGAAGCGGGGCTCACGCCGCTCGAGGAACGCCTGCACTCCCTCGCGGAAATCCTCCGTGCGGAAGAGCGGGAGGAGCTGGAGGTAGACGTGGTGCACGTTCGCCTCGAACGTCTCCTCGAGGCCCAGGCGCATCATGCGCTTGGTGGCCTGGACGGCCAGCGGGGCGTTGGCGGCGATCTGCGCGGCCCAGGCGCGGGCTTCGTCCATGAGCCGCGCCGGCTCGACGACGGCGTTCACCAACCCGAGCGCCAGCGACTCCTCCGCCGACAGGACCTTCCCCAGGAAGGCGACCTCCGCCGCCTTCGCCCAGCCGATGAGCCGCGGAAGCAGCCATGTGCCGCCGCTCTCGGGCAGGATGCCCCGCTTCGCGGAGACGGCGGCGAGCTTCGCTTCCGTAGACGCGATGCGGATGTCGCAACCCAGCGCGAGGTCCATCCCATAGCCCGCCGCTGGACCGTTGAGCGCGCAGATGACCGGCTTGTCGGTGGTGTGCAGCACCACCGGCGGGCTGTCAGCGAGGTCGAAGCGCGCGCCGAGGCCGGCGCCGTTCCCCGCGCCGATGCCCGTGCCCGCCGCGAGGTCCTTCAGGTCGAGTCCGGCGCAGAAGCCCCGCCCGGCGCCCGTGAGAATGATCACGCGCACCGCAGGATCGCGGTCGGCGTCCCGGAACGCCCGGCTGAACGACTGCAGCATCGGCCCGCTGATGGCGTTCATCCGCTCCGGGCGGTTCAGCGTGATGGTGGCGACGCCGTCAGTGACGTCGTAGAGCAGGTCAGCGTACTCGGACATGGCGCGTTCCCCTTTCTCCGCCGCGGACTGCCGCGGCGCGGCCGCCGTGAGTGTCGCACGCACGGCGGCCTGCCGCCAGACTAGCGTTCCGTTTTTTCATGGTAGAGGGGAGTAGGCCTCTAAACAGTAAGGG
>JBBING010000002.1:1809-2069 GCA_037444005.1 Chloroflexota bacterium | reverse complement strand
CGCCATCGCGTCAGGCATAAGCCGCCACGCTTTCGAGAATGAGGCGGCCGGCCCGCGGGACGGCCGCCTGGACCGCCTCGGACAGGCCCGGCGCCACCACGTCCGGGACGCGCGCGACCTGGCACGCGACGATGCGGACCGCGACGCCGCCGAGGTCGGCGAGCTCCTTGAGCAGGTTCGAGGTGGGCACCTGGTGCAGGGAGAAGTCGTCGGCCTTCCGCTGCGGCAGCGCGTCGATGGCCAGGTCGAACACCTCCCCG
>JBBING010000002.1:534-1753 GCA_037444005.1 Chloroflexota bacterium | reverse complement strand
GAGGGCGAGGGTGAAGAGGAGGCTGCGGGCGCCGGTGCCCGCGTCGACCAGCCCCACGGGGTCGGGCGGCCAGCCCCGCCAGTGCGCGTCGAGCCACGCGACCACCGCCGGCCCGAACCCGTCGTCGCCGAAGAGCACGTTGCCGCACCCGAGCACGAGGACGCGCTTCCGGCAGTAAGCCGGGAGGGCGTCCTCGGGGTCTAGAAGTTGCACAGCGTGTCGAGGACCTCGCCGCGGCTGTCGCGGATCGTGATCTTCACGGCCAGCGTCCCGTCGAAGCGGTGCGTCGCGCACGACAGGCACGGGTCGTAGGCGCGGATGGCCATCTCGACCTTGTTGAGGACCTCCTCGTCGTACCGGCCCTCCTTGATGAGGTCGGTGGCCGCCCGCTTGACCGACATGTTGATCGGCGCGTTGTTGTGGGTGGTCCCCACGATCAGGTTGACGTTCGTCAGGAGCCCGTTCGCGTCCGTCTCGTAGTCGTGGATGAGCGTCCCGCGCGGCGCCTCGACGCACCCGACGCCCCGCGCGGCGCGCGGCTCGACCTTCTTCCGGATGTCGGTCGAGGTGATCTCCGGGTCGTCCAGCAGCCGGACGACGTTCTCGGCGTTGTAGAGCAGCTCGATGAGGCGCGCCCAGTGGTACAGCAACGTGTGCTGGGCCGGCCGCCCGAACGTCTTGCGGAACGCTTCGAGCTCTTGCTGGGCGAGCGGCGTGTCGATGTGGTCGCAGACGTTGAGGCGCGCCAGCGTGTTCGTCCGGTACACCCCCACGGGATGGTCCAGATCCATCGAGAACGCGCCGGCTTTCTTCATGTACGGGAATTTCAGGTACGACCACGGCTCGACGTGCTCGGCGATGTAGTCGGTGTACTGGCTCGAGGCGAAGTCTTCGTACTTCCCCTCCGCGTCCATCATCCGGAGCTCGCCGTCGTAGAGGTCGAGGGCCCCATCGGGCGTCCCGTTCTTCTTCACCGTCCCGAGGAAGCCGGTGCGGATGACGCCGAGGGTCTGCACCGCGTCGAGGTACTTCGGGAAGATGTCGCGCTTGGCGAACCCGATGGCGAACTGCGCGAACTCGAGGAGCTCGCGCGCCATGGGCTTGAGTCGCTCGACCTCGTCCGGGCGCAGCGGCTTGGCGAACCCGCCAGGCACCGCCGCCACCGGGTGGATGGGCTTGACCGCCAAGATCTCCAGCATGCGGCCGGCCAGGTGCCGCG
>JBBING010000002.1:0-524 GCA_037444005.1 Chloroflexota bacterium | reverse complement strand
GTGCGGGACGACGACGTCCATGGTCGGCACGAGCGGCCAGGTGCCGCGCGTGGACGACCCGCTTGCCGATGTCGGGGTGCGCGGCCGCGATGCCGAACACGTTGCGCACCGAGTAGTCGGCGCCCGGCCCCATCACGAAATCCGGTCCGGCGAGGAAGAAGAAGTGGAGGATGTGCTCCTCCATGTACGCCATGCTGTTGCCGAGGATGCGGAGCTTCTTCGCCGCCGGCGGAATTTCGACCCCGAAGACCGCGTCGCACGCCTTGGCCGCCGCCAGGTGGTGCGACCACGGACACACGCCGCAGATGCTCGTCGTGATCCGCGGCATCTCCTCCACCGGACGGCCGAGACAGAACTTCTCGAAGCCGCGCAGCTCGACCACGTTGACGCGCGTGTCGGCCACATTGCCGCGATCGTCGAGCTGAATCGTGACCTTCGCGTGCCCCTCGATGCGCGAGACCGGCTGGATGACAATCTGCTGCGGCATGGCGCTCCCCCTCATCGCTTGGCGGGCGCGGGCCGCA
>JBBING010000001.1:1874-2250 GCA_037444005.1 Chloroflexota bacterium | reverse complement strand
CTTGTGCCCCGGCGCGGTCACGATCTCGACGATGTCGCCGTTGTGCAGGCGCGTGCGCAAGGGCACCATCTTGCCGTTCACGCGGGCGCCGACGCACTGGTGCCCGACGTCGGTGTGCACGAGGTAGGCGAAGTCCACGGGGGTCGCACCCGCCGGCAGAACCTTCACCTCGCCGCGGGGGGTGAAGACGTACACCTCCTCGGGGTAGAGGTCGACCTTCAGGCTCTGGATGAATTCGCGGGGGTCGCGGATCTCCTGCTGCACCTCGAGGAGCTGCCGCAACCACGCGTAGTACTGCTCGTCCCGGCCGGCCCCGACGCGCCCCTCCTTGTACTTCCAGTGCGCCGCGATGCCCTCCTCGGCCACCCGGTGCATC
>JBBING010000001.1:0-1864 GCA_037444005.1 Chloroflexota bacterium | reverse complement strand
GCCGTGCGAATCTGCACCTCGAATGGGAAGCCCCGATCGCTCACGACCGACGTGTGCAGCGACCGATAGCCGTTGGGCCGTGGCATCGCGATGAAATCTTTGATCCGACCGGGCACCGGCGCCCAGGTCTGATGGATGATGCCGAGCGCGGCGTAGCAGTCCCGCACCGTCTCGGTCACCACCCGGAGGGCCACCAGGTCGTAGACCTGCTCGAGCTCGATGCGCTGCCGCTTGAGCTTCTGGTAGATGCTGTAGAGCCGCTTGATGCGCCCCTCGATCAGGATCACGGGCACCTGCGCGTCGGCGAGCTTGGCGCGAATCGTCCGCGTCAGCTCCTCGATGAGCCCCTCGTGAACCTTGCGGCGGCTTTCGACCCGCTCGGCCAGCGCGGCGTAGACCTCCGGCTCGAGGTGCCGGAAGGCCAGATCTTCCAGCTCGTTCTTGAGCCGCCCCATGCCCAGGCGGTGGGCGATGGGCGCGTAAATGTCCCGGGTTTCCTGCGCCACCCGCACGCGCTTCGCCTCCGGCAGATAGTGGAGGGTCCGCATGTTGTGCAGGCGGTCGGCCAGCTTCACCAGGATCACCCGGATGTCGTCGACCATCGCCAGCAGCATCTTGCGGAAATTCTCGGCCTGCCGCGCCTCGCTCGAGGAAAACGGAATCGCCCCCAGCTTGGTGACCCCTTCGACGATGTGGGCGACCTCCCCGCCGAACAGCTCCGCGATGCGCCCGATCGGCGTCTGGGTGTCCTCGACGACGTCGTGCAACAGGCCCGCCACGACCGTCACGAGGTCCAGCCGCAGGTCCGCCAGAATCGCCGCCACCTCAAGGGGATGCACGAGGTACGGCTCGCCGGAGTGGCGCACCTGCCCCTTGTGCTCGACCGCCGAAAACACGTAGGCGCGCCGCAGCAGTTCGATGTCGGCCTCCGGGTTGCCCGCCCGGACCTTCTCGACCAGGTCCTCGAACCGAATCATGGCCGCTGGTGTCTAACGAAACCGGGAGTCGGGTCCGGCGCCGCCCACCCGCGCGCGACGCCCCCGGGCGACCCCGCCCGGGCCGCCGGGCGAACCGGCGAAGAGGGATCGGGGTCGCGGCGGGAAGCCCTGCCCGCCATGATAGCAACCCGCGGAGCCGGGAACCAGGGGCGGCGGGCGAGGCGGGGCGGGAGCGCCCGGGCAGCGCTTGACGCGACGTTCGGGGGTTCACTATACTGGCGCGGCTTGGGCGACGGGCAACCGCCCGGCCTTGCCAACGCCGCGCCGGAACGCTCAGCTCGGCACCTTCCCGACACGCGCCAGAAGGGACATCCGGCACGAGGCGCCGTAAGGAGGAACTCAATGCAGATGCGAGTCAGGCTGGCTTCAGTGGCCGTCGTGCTGGCGGCGTGCGTGGCCGTCGCGGGCTGCGGGAAGTACTCGTTCACGAAGCTGAAGGCGAAAAAACTGTTCCGCGACGCCAACGCGCTGTACACGCAGCAGGATTACAAGCGGGCCGCCGAGGTGTACGAGGAGGTCCTGAAGGCTGACCCGGAGTTTGTCCAGGTGTACTTTTTCCTGGGCAACAGCTACGACAACCTGTACAAGCCCTCCCGCGCCGGCGAGCCGGACAACGACGCCTACCTGAAGAAAGCGATCGAGAATTACCGCCTCGCGGCCGAGCGGGACGTCGATCCCAAGATGAAGAAGCTGGCGCTCGAGTATCTGGTGGCGGCCTACGGGCCCGACAAGCTCAACGACCCGAGTCAGGCCGAGCCGATCGTCAAGCAGATCATCGCCATGGAGCCCAGCGAGCCGACCAATTACTTCGCGCTGGCCAAGATCTACGAGGATTCGGGCCTGTACGAGGAAGCCGAGGCCACGTT